>DEBL01000378.1 GCA_002348535.1 Deltaproteobacteria bacterium UBA2957
CTCACCGTCAAGGTGGGCGACAAGGTTCTCTTCGGCAAATATGCCGGAACCGAGATCAAGGTCGCTGGCGAAGACCGCCTCATCCTGCGAGAAGACGACATTCTCGGCATCATCGAAGACTGATCGAATCACCCTGAGCTGGGGACCGCGTGTCGCCCAGATATCCCCGGAGGAGACACCCAATGTCTGCCAAAGAAATTTTATTTGATGTAGAAGCCCGCAACAAAGTGTTGGACGGTGTGGATACGCTCGCCAATGCCGTCAAAGTCACCCTCGGCCCAAAGGGACGAAACGTGGTGATTGAAAAGTCGTGGGGGGCTCCCGTCGTGACCAAAGACGGCGTAACCGTCGCCAAGGAAATAGAGCTCGAAGATCGGTTCTCCAACATGGGCGCTCAAATGGTCAAGGAGGTCGCATCAAAGACCTCCGACACTGCCGGTGACGGCACGACGACCGCAACGATTCTGGCGCAGGCGATTTACCAAAATGGTCTGAAGCTCGTCGCGGCAGGCCACAGCCCCATGGAACTGAAGCGCGGCATCGACAAAGCGGTCGACGCCGTTGTGGGTGAACTCAGCAACCTCTCCAACCCCATCTCGGACGCCAAAGAAATCGCTCAGGTCGGCACCGTGAGCGCCAACGGCGACGATGGCATTGGCTCGATGATCTCCGAGGCCATGGACAAGGTTGGTAAGGAAGGCGTCATCAGCGTCGAAGAGAACAAGGGACTCGAAACCGACCTCAAGGTCGTCGACGGCATGCAGTTTGATCGCGGCTACCTGAGCCCCTATTTCGTGACCGATTCCGAGCGGATGGAAGTGGTGCTCGAGGATCCCTACATCATCATTCACGAGAAGAAAATCTCGAGCCTCCGAGAGTTCATGAAGCTTCTCGAGAAACTCGTCAACACCCGCAAGCCAATCCTCGTCATCGCCGAAGACGTTGAGGGTGAGGCGCTCGCGGCGCTCGTGGTCAACAAGTTGCGGAACACTCTGCAATGCGCTGCCGTGAAAGCACCCGGATTTGGTGACCGGCGCAAGCAGATGCTTGAAGATCTTGCAGTCCTGACCGGCGGCAAGCTGATCGCCGAGGAACTCGGACTGAAGCTCGAGAGCCTCGACATCGAAGACCTCGGAACCGCCAAGCGAGTTGTCATTACCAAAGACAACACAACCATCATTGATGGCGCGGGTGAGGCGGAAGCCATCGAGGCTCGAATGGCTCAAATCCGCACGCAGATCGAGAACACAACCTCTGACTACGATCGGGAGAAACTGCAGGAACGTCTCGCGAAGCTCAGCGGTGGCGTGGCCTTGATTCGCGTCGGCGCGGCCACTGAAATAGAGATGAAGGAACGTAAGGCACGGGTGGAGGATGCGCTCCATGCCACGCGCGCTGCCGTCGAAGAAGGGATTCTCCCCGGTGGGGGCGTCGCTTTGATTCGCGCAGGAAAAGTCTTGGATGGGCTGACCGTTCCCGAAACGCAAGCGTTCGGCGTGAACATCGTAAAGTCGGCGATCGAGGCACCGCTTCGTCAGATCGTCTCGAACGCCGGTGGAGAACCATCGATCGTGCTCGAGAACGTCCGCAAGGGCGATGGTGGCTACGGCTACAATGCACGAAACGACACGTACGAAGACCTGATTGGTGCGGGCGTCATCGACCCCACCAAGGTGACCCGCTCCGCGCTGCAAAACGCCGCGTCGGTCGCCGGACTGCTCCTGACAACCGAAGCCTTGGTCGCTGACCATGCCGAAGAAGGGGAAGGCGACCAACACATGCACTAAACGCTGTGTTTACGTCCAACGCAAAACCCCCCGGCAAATGCCGGGGGGTTTTTGTTTGTTGGTCTGCGCCGTGTCGTTACACGATGCGGAGTTTGTAAGGATTCTTGGTTTCGGCAGACTTTTTCGTTGATGCCCCTTTCGCCTTCTCAAGCCACTCTTTCATGACCTCATTATCGGGCTCAAACGAGAGCGCGAACTGAATGTTCATGACACAGCCCTTGAAGTTTTTGTCGTCCCAATCCTTCAAGGCCATGTGCCAATACTTCTCGGCCCGCGGATCCGATGCAGCATGTTCTGGGTTTTCCGCCTTCAACCGCTCTTGTTCCGCGATGGCCAATGCTTCATCCGTCATCCGAAGGATTCCCGCTTTCATGATTTCGTCGTATTGCGCCCGCTTATCGGGATCGTTCAGGCTGTCGCCTGCCTCTTTGACCCGCTGGAAAATTTCATTTGCCTTGCTGGAAATCCCCGCGTCACTGAGCGCATTGACGCGGTCCGGATGGTGCTGGCGAGCAGCCGCTCGAGCGGCTGGCTCAATGTCACCCTGTACACAGTCCGGATCCAACTGCAGGATCCGATAGTAGTCCAGTTCGTCCAGAATCTCGTGAAGTGTCTCCACCTCTATCTGCAGCTGAATCTTTGGGTCCACTCAACCTCCAACCTCAACAGTGTACCTCGAAAGGTTACTCCGTGACGTCATCGTCTTCGAGCAACAGATCATCATCGTCAAAAACAAGGTCGTCATCCACGGCTGGTGCGGCGATAACGGGCGCTTTCGGTCGGTCTGCGTTCTTGGCATCGATTTGATCCGATACCGACGATCGTACGCCTTCAAATCGGAGCGATTCCACCTCTCCTCGCGACAGGTTCGAGGATGCTTCGACTCGCATCTCTTTGGTCGATCCCGTACCCGAAGCGGTCGCGATCACGTGCACAAGCCCATCCGCATCAATATTGAACGCCACCTTGACCTTGGCATGACCCCGCGGCCCCTCGGGCAGCCCATCAAGAACAAATTCACCCAACAAGTGATTGGCTTTTGCATCCTTGGAGTCGCCCTGGTACACCGCGATCCGCACTTCGGTCTGGTTGTCGCGAATGGTGTGAAAGATCTTGCTTTCCGTTGTGGGGATGGGCGTGTTTCGGGGGATGATGGCCTCGATAAAGTCGCCCACCGTGCGCACACCAAGGGTTTGAGGAGTCACATCCAAAAGCACCGTCGACGGGTCACTCGAGATGCGAGTAAGCTGTGCCGCCTGAATTGCAGCGCCAACCGCCACCACCTCATCGGGATTGATGTCATCGATGGGGTCCTCCCCGAAATACTGCGCAACGGCTTCCTTGATGATGGGGAATCGAGTCATTCCGCCCACCAGCACAATGCCGTCCACCTGCGCTGCGGAGAGCCCCGCCTGCGACAGCGCGTTGTCGCATACGACAAATGACCGTTGGATGAGCGGCATGCATACATTCCGGGCGAGTGTTCGACTCAACACCGTATCAACATCCAAAGGATTCCCCTCCGCATCAATGGCCAAATTGGGCATCCGCAGGCTGACCTGCTGTTCTGTGGCGAGCCCTCGCTTCAAGGACTCCGCTGCAGCCTTCAGCTTGACATTCGTCTCGTGATCTCGAGGAATGGTCCCCACTCCATCCGATTCATAGGCATTTCGGATGTGCTCCGCGATGGCATGGTCGAAGTCATCGCCGCCCAGAAATGTGTCCCCCGCGGTCGCAATCACCTCGATGAGGTCATCGCCCATGTGCAGCACCGAGACGTCGAAGGTCCCGCCGCCGAGATCGTACACAACAATGCGCTGATTCTGCTGCTTTCCATAGCCATACGCCATGGATGCCGCTGTGGGCTCGTTTATGATCCGGAGGCATTGAAGATTGGCAATTTCCGCCGCATCACGGGTCGCTTGGCGCTGTTGATCGTTGAAGTAGGCGGGAACGGTGATCACGGCGGAATCAACGGTGTCGTTCGTGGCCTGCTCGGCGATCCGCACCATATGAACCAGAACATGTGCCGCAATTTCCTGTGCCGTGTAGGCGTCGCCGCGCACGCGAATCCGCGCGTCACCGGCCTCTCCACCAAACACTGTCCAGCCCACCTGACCGCGAAGTCGCTGGGTCTCGGGATCATTGAACCGTCTTCCAATCAAGCGCTTGGCGCTGGCCACCGTGGCGTCGGGTGCAACCGACATTTGCTCTTTGGCGACATGCCCCACAAGCGGCGGGCCTCCGCTTCCGAACCCAACCACCGATGGTTGCAAGTTTCGGCCCTCAGCATCCCGCAAAACGCGGGGACCGTCCGCATCCAGCACCGCCACCACGGAGTTGGAGGTACCCAAGTCGATGCCAACCGAAATTCCCATCAAATCTCCCGCTACTGCGCCTGAAGCAAGATGCTTAATGCCTCCAGCATCTCCGTGTGTAGTTCATCGTTCGTCGCCAGCAATCGAGGACGGGCCACATCGATGGGTCCGCCATCCATGTCCGTCACCGTCCCACCGGCCTCTTGAACCAGTAAAATGCCGGCTGCTACATCCCACGGACTGAGCCCAAATTCCCAATAGGCATCGACCGATCCGGAGGCAAGGGCCACAAAATCCATGGCGGCAGCACCTGCCCGGCGGACACCGCGTCCTCGGATGAGGAATTCACGCATAAACGAGAGGTACCAGTCCACACGCTCCCGTCGGTCGTATGGAAAGCCCGTCACCAACAGTGCATCCGCGAGTCGGTCGGTGGAGGATACGGTGAGACGCTGACCTCCAAGCCACGCTCCACCGCCGTTGGTTGCGGTGTATGCATCGCCATGAACGGCATCAAAAATGCAGCCAACCTGCAGGACCCCGTCCACTTGAAGCGCGATGCTCACCGCATACGAGGGGTAGCCGTGCACGAAGTTGGTGGTGCCATCCAACGGGTCGACTATCCAGCGGGTGGATTGGTCCCGAGCACCGCCTCCTTCCTCTGCGAGAATGGGGAGGTCGGGAGTGTGTTTGGTGATCACATCAACAATGGCCTTTTCGGCAGCCACATCCACCTGCGTAACGAGATCGATCGCTCCCTTGTGGCGCACTTGTCGGACAGCGGTGCGCGCATCGCGAATCACCTCGCCGGCCGCATGTGCAGCGGCTACTGCCACATCGAGGGTGTCCATTACGGGCCCGAACAGTTGACCGTAAGGCCAGTTGCACTGCAGGTCACCGTGCCGCTGCGACTCACCTGAACCGCACCCTTTGCGTCTCCGATGTCGATCCGACACGTTGTGACACCGGAGAATGTCCGACGTGTCATGCCCACAAAGGTTCCCGTTTGACCGTCTCCGCACTGAAGTTTGGCCTTTGAATCAAGCGCCCGAAAGGCAATTTCAAATTCTTCCGTGGCTTGGGCCGACCCCGAGGACGTGGACTTGGATCGTCGAGATGCCTGAGGGCGCCGCGATGTCCGCTTGGCCTTCTTCGCCGCAGTCCGCTTCCGCGTTGGAGGCGATGCCGTCGGTTCACGCTCCTCCTCGGACTCCGAAATGACGGATGGTTGGGTTGAGGGCTGGGCTTGAGCGGCGGGTGTGGATGCCTGTTCTTTTTGCGACTGCAGATACAAGTACGCAACTCCAGCAACCGCAAAAAGAGCCAACACCATCCCCATTCCAACCAGCCCAAGCAACACGGGCACCCACGGAAACGGTTGAGGGGCGGGCCCCCGGACCGGCGGTGGAGACGTCCGTTTCGGCGGCGCATTTGTGGGCACCGCAACCGGGGGCGGCGGCGTGACGACGGAACGGGCTTCCGCTGGCGGCGGTGGAGGTGCTTTCGGAGGAAGCTCCACCAACTCTCGGCTGGCAGAGCGCTTGAGTTCGGTCATCGCCTCGCGGAGTTTGGGTGGCGCATTGTTGCCTGTCAATGTTGAATCTGGCGACCACGGCTGCTCGTCAGGGTACGGCGCCGTTCTGGGCGAAGACGGTTCAGCGCGCTGCAGGCGAGCGGCAAGGTCGCGTCGGTCAAACATGGCCGATGCCGAAACCTGGTCTTCCCCTTCATCCAGCATGGCAGCAATCTTGTCGCGACTCCAAAATGCCGTGCACTCGCCCTTGGAACTCGCCGTTTGCCGTCCTCGTGACTGCGCAGCCTCCATCCCCGTGCGCTGCGGTGCTTCAAGCACTTCCTCATCGGTCGGTGCATCACTTGGCAACGACGGCGCTGGTGCTGTTCCATGCACCCACACCTCCAAGGCCTGACCGCCAATCTTTGCGGCAACCCCCGAGACAATGTTGGCCACATCCAGCGGAGCTGGCCGCTCGGCCGGGCTGTGGGCGAGCATCGAACACAAAAAATGAATGACTGGGTCCCGTCCGGGCACACCTGCCATTTCACTCCAGTCAATGGCGAGGAGACGGTCGACAATGGCATCGTCGTGCGCATCGCGCTCTCGAGGAATCGGACCCATTGGCTCCGTACTCAACAGGGCATGCATGACGATTCCAAGCCCATAGACATCAGAGGCAGGGAGTTGCGGCGGCGAGTCCGGCGCTCGACCGGATCGCCGAGCAAGCCCGTACCCCGCGAGGCTCACATTCCCATGGTCATCGATGTAGACATCCCCCGGATTGATGTCACCGTGGAGGGTTCGGTCCTCTTCCGCGATGGTCAAAATATCGGCGAGATAGGCAACCATTTCGAGGCACACAGCCATCGGAATGCGAGCCTCTCGCAGGATCGCGGTGACTGCACGTCCCGGAGGCGTCCCCTCGCGGTACAAAACTTGGTCATCGCCGACTTCCCGAGTGTAGTACCAACTCAATCTGATTCCTCCGACCCGCCAATTGATACCACGTCTTCGAGCGCGTTTAGAACAACAAACCGTACCTTCCGGGCGTCCATTCGTTCGTCAAACTGACGCATAATGAGTCCAATGAAGAAGCCCAAGACCCGGGTTCGCCCCTGTTTGTACCGCTGAACTTCTGTAGGGTGATCGTGAAGCATCCCGTCGACTGCGGCGCGAAGGGCGGTATCGTCATCCATTCGCTCCAGACTTCGCTGCGCAACCATCCGTTCTGGATCACCACCCTCCCCGCACAGTTCCGCAACGAGCGAGCGCCCCACCTCTCGGGTGATGGTGCCCTGTTCGACCATCGACGCGAGGCTGCAGGCTGCGCTTGGTGTGATGCACATCCGCTGGCTTGGATATTCGTTTCGCCAACGAGCGATCGGACCTCGAACCCACTTCACCATCTCGCTTGGATTGACTCCGATCGCCACGGCATCCTCAAACAGCTGGCAGAGCACTTCATCGCTGAGCAACGCCGACGCATCGCTTGCGCTGAGGCCATGATCCTGCCGCAACCTCGCGTGTCGGTTCGCATCCTCGCGCAGCAACCAAACATCCAACGGAAACCCTTCCAGAATCCGCTCAGCCTCAACCATGTCTGCATCCACTCCGAAGATGGCTCCGAGATCGGGCTCAACGCAGTATCGGTACTCCGCCTCAGAGTCTTTTGTCCGAAGCCTGTCGGTGCCCGACCCATTCCATCCGCGCGTGGCCTGCACGACAGCACCTCCCGACTCCACAATTCGTGTTTGCCGTTCCACTTCATGATCAATGGCTTTCCTCACAAAACGAAAGCTGTTGATGTTTTTCAACTCAACTCGTGGCCCAAGCTGAACGGGATCCCCCGAGACTGACACATTGGCATCCACCCGGAACTGGCCCTTCTCCATCGATCCATCCGTGACCTGCGCGTGCACCAGCACCCGGTGCAGCATGCGGAGATAGGCTTCCGCCTCGTCCGCGCTGTGCAGGTCGGGTCGACCAACAATTTCAATCAGCGGCGTACCGCATCGATTGAAGTCCACCAGTGAGTGATCGGCAGCATGAATCAGCTTTCCGGCATCCTCCTCAAGATGGATGCGTTCAATGGCGATTCGTTTTCGGCCAGCCATCGTCTCGATGTGCAGTCCACCATCACTGCAAAGGGGTCGTTCATGCTGGGTGATCTGATAGCCCTTTGGTGTATCGGGATACCAATAGTGTTTCCGCGCAAATGTGCTTCCTTGGTGAACCGTGCAACCAAGCGCAACCCCGGCTCGGACAGCGAGTCGAACCGCAGTGTCGTTGAGTACGGGAAGGACGCCCGGATCGCCAAGACAAATCGAACAAACCGCGGTGTTTGGCGACTGCGAGTTGGTCACCGGACACCCGCAAAACATTTTAGTCTGCGTCTTCAGTTGGCAATGGACTTCCAGTCCGATGGAGGGCACGACAGGGGGCACGGCGACACTCACGTATATTCCTTGAACTAACACAGCCTCTGACCTGATATAGGCGTCGCCAAGAGGAGTCTCTTATGGCCAAAGTATTTCTCCCCAAAGGAACCCGTGACCTGATGCCGGAACAAATGAACCGGCGCCTGATGGTGATCAACACCGTCCGCGATGTATTTGCTCGCTACGGCTTTGACCCCCTCGAGACGCCTGCCTTCGAGCGCATTGAGACCCTCACTGGAAAGTACGGCGACGAAGGCGAAAAATTGATGTTTCGCATTCTGAAGCGGGGGGAAGGCGGCACCAAAGGTGAGGTTGACCTCGCGCTGCGCTACGACCTGACCGTTCCACTCGCACGGGTCATGGCCATGAATCCCGGCATTCCCCTTCCTTTCAAACGGTCACAGATTCAACCTGTTTGGCGTGCAGACCGTCCCCAGCGGGGCCGGTTTCGGGAATTCTATCAGTGCGATGTCGACACCGTAGGCACCGATTCTCCACTCGCCGATGCAGAGTGCATCGCGGTGGTCCATGACTCCCTCACAGCACTCGGGTTCACCGATTTTACGATTCGAGTGAATCACCGCCAATTGCTGCGAGCGTTGGCGGTCGCCATCGAGGCAGAGGATCAAGAAACAAGCATGCTTCAAGCACTGGACAAGTTGGACAAAGTGGGACGCAACGGTGTGGAAAAGGAGCTGCTCGAGAGGAGCTTCAGCCGAGACCAAGCCCATCAACTCTGGCGCTACCTTGACGGCGCTGAAATTCCGGATGCCGCACCCTTTGAGCAGCAACTAAAACGCATCGTTGAATTGGCGCTGAGCATGGGGGTGGATCCGGACAGAGTCCGCGTCGACCGCACACTGGCCCGGGGACTCGACTACTACACCGGCCCTGTCTTCGAGACCGTTCTCAATGGGGATTACTCCGGCTCCGTCTCTGGCGGTGGACGGTACGATGGGCTGGTTGGAATGTTTTCAGGAAAGGGTGATGTTCCAGCCGTTGGCGTTTCGTTGGGTATCGAGCGAATCTTCATGTTGATGGAAGAGATGGGTCTGGTTCCCGCCACCCGAACCGCCACACATGTGTGGGCCACTGTGTTCTCGGTGGAAACCATGGCGGCCACCCTCGAATCCGCTTCTATATTGCGGACAGCTGGCGTAAACGTGCAGGTTTCCACGCGGATGGGAAAAATCGGAAAGCAACTCAAGGATGCATCGTCGAAGGGCATACCGTTCGCACTCGTGTGCGGACCCGAGGAAGCGGCTGCAGGAACAGCCGTACTAAAGAACCTGACCACCGGCGAACAGGTGACCGGAACACCCGATGAGTTGGTGCGTCATCTGGGTGTGTGACTAAAAAAAGATGCGTCCTCCGATTCCACCGTCAAATCCACCATGGGAAATCGGAGCCACCACCCAGACCGGCGCCATCTCAAAGTAGACTTCGAGCGGAAAGCTTTCGGGCTCGACACCCACACAAAATGGGAAACGAAGACCAACGCTTCCTCGTTCTTGTGCCGCCACCGTGCCCGACCCAAACATGCGGCCTCGCAGCCCTACACCGATGCTTACCGGGTACCGCAAGCCCATGGACTCATCGGATGTAATCTCGGACACGGTGTATACGTAATCAAGCCCCATGTGCATGCGCTTTTGACCAAAACTCCAGCCCTGCAAGGCTTGCACAGTCTGAACCTCATCGATTCGATACGCAATCGTGGCCGATACCGGCTCTCCCAAGGCCAAGCCAACACCAAGGCCCATTGCCCGCCCATGAGCCTCCAAACCAGGCGCAGCGGCCAGTGTAAGAACCATCAGGGCCCTCACGGTCGCTCTCCGACCCATTGCCGAAGAGAATCGGAGCCGTACAAGACGGCGATCCTCCGCAACACCGGACGCACTTGGTCGTGGCGCGTGAACCCTGTCCAATCCGGATCCGAGATCACGACCTCGAGATCAAAGCCGTGACGGATGGCCATCATCAAGTGCTCTTCGAACAAGGTGGCATCGCTCGCAAGGCCTGCGAGATGAGCCAATCGAAAGTGACCCGCCCAGTGATCCGGATTCAACTGCACCACAGTGTTGAAATCCGTTTCAGCCAAGTCGATCCGGCCTTCTCGAAGGTGAATTTCACCGCGGTCGTAGTGCGCCATTGCGAGGGTCGGGTCCCGTCGAATGGCAGCGTCGTACTGCAAGACTGCCGCGCCAAGTTCCCCCAAACGATAATGGGCGTAGCCCGCTTCATAGGCCACAGGAGCCAAGCGAGCGACTCCTCTCTGAATGCGTCCAGCCAGTTTGATGGCGTCCCGGTAGCGTCCAACCCGATTTAAACTGGCGACCTGCTGAGCCAAATCAGCGCCGAGTTCGGCCCGATAATCCATGAGTTCAGGCTCCGCGCGAGCGAAGCCGGTCATCATCATGGCGAGAAAGACAGTGTACACACGCCGATACTATCGTTGCCGGCGACGAACTGCTGCAATGAGTCCGGTCAACAGCAGACCAAACCACGCCGATCGGCCCATTGTGGGCGACGCAGAACACGTGCATCCTTTGGCAGTTCCCTCGATCACAACGGGGCCTTCCGCCACAGGCTGTGATGCGTCTGGACCGCTCTCGGACGGCCCGTCATCGCTCCCAGTGCTTGGCGCCTCACCGACTGCGTAAATGCAC
This sequence comes from Deltaproteobacteria bacterium UBA2957, assembly GCA_002348535.1. GTDB lineage: Bacteria > Myxococcota_A > UBA796 > UBA796 > UBA796 > UBA796. Next base: position 10,729 of record DEBL01000378.1, read on the forward strand.
ACATCATCGATGTTCCACCCGCCCATGCTGAGCCCTTGGTCGGACACGATTTCCCACGCAAGCTCCACACCGGAGCCGGGCGCCGCAGAAAATGGAACAGTATGGACCATCCACTGCGCGTCTTGATGGTGCTCGTCGCCCACAGATCGAGTGGTCGCATGATTCGACCACACTTCAGCCCCGTCAACCAGGATATTCGCCTGGTCGTAATAGCCATCTTCAACCTGAAGCCATCGACGATACACCAAGACGTACTCCGAGGAGTCTGACAACGGGATCGCCGGAGATGTCAGCCGGTTGTGTTTGGAGTTTTGATACTCGCCGTTGTAGTTTCCCCCGCCAAGATCGTTGCCCCACACCTTCTCGCCGGAGGCTGCAAAGCCCGGGTCGCCGCCCAAGCCCACAGGGGATCCCCACATCCAATCGTCTGCGCCCTCTTCGTTTTGGCCGGCCAATAGCGCATGGGTGTACCCACCGTCATTCGCTTCGAAATCTTCGCAGTAGACCTCTTCGAGATACCCGACGTACAGCGTGTACGGATTAATGTACGCACCGCTCGGCGCTGACGTGTCACCGGTCGAGTCCGTACTCAGCACCAAATAGTATTCGATCACTGTGCCTTCATCTTGGGCCGGAATCAAGCCCGCCAGATCACCGAGCGTACCCTCCAGCGGTGTCGTCTCCCACGAATCCCCACCGTCCGTGCTGTAATAAATGACCGCACTGTCCACTTCTGCATCGACGCACTCCGGTGCGAGGTTCAAGCCTTCTGCAGCAATCGCGATGTCGGTCAATGGGGCTGTTCGGTCGCTCGGGTCGTGGACCAACTGAACGACGGCTCCTGACCCTCCAGCCGGGCCGAGGCCATGGCGGCTGAACGCTTCGATTAAGGCGCAGCTGTTGGGCGTGCCGTCACTGAGGTCTCCATTGTCGTCGTCGGCTGCGAGAAACTCCTCAAAGCTCTGCGGAATCGTGGGTCCAGCCTTTGTGGCCTCGACCAGCAAGGTGCTTACCGTGTCATAGGCGTCATCTTCCCCGACTTCTTCTTCGAGGATCTCCCAGAGGTCCCAGATCGTTCCTCCAAAAATCAACCCGTCTTCATGCACCTCGTTCACCCAGTCGTCCGGGTAAACGCGGTCAGAGGCAAGTTCTCGAATGCCTCCGCCGGAGGTGAAGAAGTACGGTGAGATCAATGCGTCGCCAGTGTTCAACGCTGCAACTGCATCGCCGATTCCCTCGGAAATGGACCCGTCAAAGGAACCACTGACAAGATTGTAGTAATGGAAGCCGTGGCCCCACTCGTGGTAGCTCACATCGGCAATCCGCCCGGTGTTGTTGCAACCGCTGCCGGCTTGGTAGAAGTTAATCGTCCCGTCGAAGTACGCATTGCAGGTCTCTGGCAGGTTGACATTGACCTCGAGGCGGATCCCAGACAACGGCAAGCCAGGCGCGTATCGCAACGCCCAATCGCGAATCTGGTTCTGAAAAATCCACGTGTCGAGTTCGGCCTGAGAAGCATCCTCCGCGGTGAAGAGCAGGTCACCGGAGAGCATCTCAAACTCTGCGTCGGGACCACCCTCATTTCGCAACCGAAGGTACTCGCCCACGAAATCTCCTTCGGGAACATCATCGGCGTCGAGCACCCAATCACCGTCTTCGCCGCTGTACGTGGCCGCGCCATCCGTCTGCACACGGAGGCCCCGAATCGGGCTGACCGTCATGTCGCCATTGACCGTGCGAACATCGTGTTCTGCGGATGCCGTTCCGCTGAAAAAGCGCACCTCGTTGTACACGTGAAGGTAATCGCCAGATTGGGCATCGACGAAGCTCACCCAGTGCCCCTTTGGAGCTTTCGTCTTGGAGCGAACCTCCCACACCAAGGTGGAGGAGAGATTGACCCCATCATCCATCGGGAGCACCACCAAGCGCGACTTCACATCGGAATGCACAGCGCCATTCGACGCAGGCCCCGACTGGATGGCGATGCGCTCCGCTGTCGCCGCAGGAATGGACGGTTGCGGTGAGATGTTCTCGACATCGGTATGCGTGTCGACCCCAAAACCGATCAACCGGCCGTGTTTGATGCGAACGCGTACTCCGCCGCGCCAGACTGGAATGGTGGTACCGGGAATCACTTGGTCAAAATGCACGACCCATGCATCTTGGGTGTCTACGTATCCAGACCGCCCAACCCGGAGCGATTCGAGTGGAACACCAAGAACATCCGGATTCGCTCCAAAAACACCCCGAACCTTTCGCTCCACGGTCTGAATGTTGGGCAATGCGCCCAACTCAATCGAAGGGCCCCATGCCCACTGTGGGGTTCCTGTGCGCTCATCGAATCGGGCACTCCACCCTTGTTCCGCCCATGGTGCCCACGCCGAACCTTGCCGCAATCTCGCCTGCCGCTCTTGGTGGAAACGATGGATGCGATTGGGTTCTGTCCCAATGTAGATGGACGGATCCGGCCGAAAGGCAACCGCTGAAAGAATGAAACACCAAATGCCAATCACATTGCCCTCCCGGCGCACTCCACCCGCAGGCTGTAAACGGAGATGCTGTCCCCATGGTTGGTTGACTACACTGCCAATGTAAATGAGAACTGTAGGCCAACACACGTTCTTTTCAGTCGCATTCCTTATCGGAATGCTGACGGCTGTGGCTTGCAATGAGGATTATGATCCCGTTTATCCAGTTATAACCTCAACTTTACCAAAACTTCCCGACCCCAAAAACGCAACCGAGGTTCCTCGAGGGCCCGAAGAAGTTCACCGCGATCTGACACTCGCGATCGTGGGAGAGGTCCGCGGCGAACTCGAACCGTGCGGATGCCCCACCTTGCCGTATGGCGGTTTTGAGCGAAGGCATACCCAACTGGACCGACTTCGAAAGGAGTCGTCTGCTCCGGTGTTCCATCTCGACCTCGGCGACACGCTCGTCAAAGGAATCTCAACATCCCGCGGCGACGAGCTTCTGGCACGAGCGACCGAGATGCTCCGGATGAGCAAGATGGTCGGCGTGGATTTGTGGATCCCTGGGCCCAGTGACCTCGTGGCGATGTCCATCGAAGCCATCGCGTCTCAGTCGACGCTCCCGGTCGCGAGTGCGACATGGATTGAACCGTCCTCTGGTGCCAATGTTCTTCCCAGTTTTGCCGTACTGGAACGCGGGGGCATGCGAATCGGCGTCATTGCACTGAGTGCCCCCCCTCAAGGCACCAAGTCCGTCGGGTATCGCGACCCGGTAGAGGCGGTGCATAAAACGCTCCCGCTCCTGCCAGAGGACCTCGACTGGATCATTGCAGCGGGCAATGTCTCGGACGGAGACGCGAGCAACGTGGCCGCTATTGACGGTCTGAGTGCCGTCTTTTCAACACGCGGAGAGGCCTATGCCGACCCACCGTTGGGCCGCTCTGAACGTGTGGTGATCGAAACGCCCGACCGGGGTCGCTATCTACAGGTGGTGCATGCGCGGCTGGCAACAGCGGCCCATCAGCCCCTGCTGCTGTACCCAGATCCTCCCGAGTGGCGAGCACGGCTCGCGTCGGTGCGCCGCGGTGGTGTCGATGCCTTTTCTGATTCAGGGGCAGGCCGCAACCTCGGCTTGGTCAACACCATTCCCTTGAGCGGCGATCTCGACCGCGAGGGGCCGGTGGCAAGCCGGCTCAGTGATTACCGAATCGAGCAGCGAGCGCGTGCTACCAAAGCCGCATCCGTGGTGCCCGACAAAGGGCCTCATTACGCGTCTTCCGGATCGTGCGTGAACTGCCACTCCGATGAGTTTGCACGATGGACCCTCACCGGCCACGCGCGCGCTTGGCGAGTGTTGGTCGAACGGCGCGAGACGGAGAACCCTGAATGCATCGCGTGCCACACCACTGGATACGGCGAAGCGGGCGGATTTGGCGAGCTGTCCACGACCAATATTCGCAAGTACAAGAGCGTGCAGTGCGAAATGTGCCACGGCCCCTTGGGGGGTCACCCAAACAACACGTCCGTTGAAGCCGTTGCCATCACCGAAGCCACCTGCACTGGCTGCCACGATGAGGCCAACAGCCCCGATTTTGACTACCCCACCTACTTGGCGCGCGCATCGTGCCAAGGCGGTGCGCCCGAGTTGATCCCGCGCCCACCCGACGAGTGATCACCACGCCGCTAAAAAGCGGTCGACTTCCTCTCGTTCCAGTTGGCCCAAGGACAGGTCAAGGCACTCACTGCAGACATCCACACCGTTGTAGCTGTAGACGCCCCGTGCTTCGAAATGAGTTCGCGAGCACAGGGTGCAGTTCGATCGTTCATCCGCCAACAAGCTCCTCCGATGCTGACCAATCTGAATCACGCATCGATCGCAAACCACAGCATCCGAACCCGACATTAAGTAGTCGGCCTCTGTGCTGGAACGGCCACAGGTTGTGCATCGTATTGCGTCAGCACGTTCAACTTTTTGAGGACCGGCCGCCTTTGCTGGCGGAACGACGTAGGAGAGGAACCGCTGAACCTGCGCATTGGCTCCCGACTCACTGGCCGTTGCCGCGAGCTTAGCGGTCGCGATTGGCTCACCGTACATGGCCAGACCCGCCCATGCCGCAGCCGCAAGGTCAGAATCGGCGTCAACAGCCCAACGCGCCAACAGCGACTTTCCCGACGTGCTTCGCCGAACACCAATGGCCAGCAACAAGAGCGCTTGGTAGGCCCGCGCCCGCTTCCGCTCGGTCGCGATGTTGTCCCGGTGAGCCGCAACATCGTCGGCTGGGCTGTGCCGGTCTACCGCCGCTTTCTTAAGGTCTGACTCATCCAGCTTGAGGCCTGCCGTGAGCACCGGCTCAGGCAGCACTGCAGCGGCAGAGAGGGCCTCGAGGCCGAGGCCGGGTCCGTAATGCCGAGACGGCTCACGAAGTCGCGATGATGCCGCATCGGCAACCGCACCGAGAACCATGGTGCAGGCCGCTTCCCACAACTGAAACCGAAGTCCTTCATCTTGGGTACGGTCGATGGCGCTCAAGATGGTCGCCAACATGCTTGGACCAACATCGCGCAGTTCCTCCAAAATGGTCTCAATGCGCTGTCGAGTCACCCCGCGCGCGTCGACCGAACCGCCGGGTGGAAGACGGTCAAACGTGCCCACCTCCGCCTCGAGTGCGCCAACCAACCAAGAAGAGTCTTGCGTGTGCCGCCGAGACCGAACCATCTCCACGTACGAGGGCATGTGTTCTGGGTGGTCAGACAACGCGTCGCGAAACACCTTGGTCGCCTCAGCCGTATCGCCCTCTTCGAGCAGGGTACACCCAAGGGCGTACCGGGCTTGCAGGTGGGTTGGCTCGACAAGAAGCGCCTGATTGCAGGCCTCTCGGGCCTTGTTGAAGTCGCCCATCTGAAAGAACGCCATCGCCATCCGCGCGAGAACATTGCAGTCATCCGGCCGTTCCCGAAGGTACGCTCGAAAGTGCTGCACAGCGTTGTTGTATTTCCCCGACTCATACGCCACTTGGCCAAGATGAAACTTCGCAATGGCGGCGTGATCGGGATTTTCGCGGAGACGAATGAAAAAGCGTTGTGCTTCTTTTGTTCGCCCCGTCAGCATGCAACATACGCCCATGTCCCTGAGCAGCCGCGGGTGCTGATCGGGGGTCGGTTCCAGCCGCATGGCCCGCACAAAATGATACGAAGCGCGCTCAATGGGTCGACGAGGATCTTGAGTCTTTGCGAGACGCATCAATGCCTGCCCGAGCATCAGGTGGGTCTCCCATGCTTCTGATGCCGCGCGGCAAGCCACTTCGTACCACCGGACTGCTCGGCCATGGTCACCCATGGCCATGGCCAAAGCGCCCAACGCGAGGTTGAGGTCGGGCCGATCGGGTTCGATGCCGGCGGCCTGGCCAAGGTATTTATCGGCCGCCTCCGGACGACCCATGCCCACAAGCGCCGCGCCCGCAACCACGAGTCCGAGAACGGACGTGGGGTCCTCCTGAAGCACGCGACGTGCACCCTGCAACGCCGCCGCACAATCGGCCTCGCCACCTTCATGCATCCACCCTCGACTGAGCATGCACCGAGCGAGCTCCAAGCGAGCATCAAGGTCTTCGGGCTGACTCGACACCTTCTCTTCAAGTTTCGAGATGGTCCAATCGAGTTTGGTATGGGGGAGTATGGATGAGGACATTGGCGCGGGATTCCAAGGAATGCTGGTAGCCTAATCCATCCGCTGATCCCCGCCATACCCTCGCAGGTGATACACGCCTGGCATGAATCCGGAACTCGCAGAATTTCGCCGTGAACGGGCCATCCGATGGCTCGTTCCCCTTTTCCTTGCATCAGGCGCCACATCGCTTGTTTACGAGACCATCTGGGAGCGCCAACTGCACCTCATCTTCGGCACCAGTCAGGTGGCTGTATCGACAGTCTTGGCCGCATTCATGACCGGACTTGCCTTGGGTGGGTTCGGCGGCGCTCGTTGGGCCGACCGCATCAGCCGGCCCATTCGGGCCTACGCCCTGCTGGAAGCATTCATCGGGCTGTACGCGCTCGCTTTTCCTTGGCTCGTTGATCTCGTCAAGCCGGTCTACATGGGGTTTTACCACTGGGCTGACCCCACCCCTGCAGCCTTTGGAACGTTTCAATTTGTGTTGTTGGGTGCCATGTTGCTTCCGCCCACGTTCTGCATGGGAATGACCCTGCCGCTCCTGAGTCGCTTTGCGACCACCACATCGGAAGAGTCCGGAGCTCGCATCGGGCGACTCTACGGCGCCAACACCATCGGTGCAGTGATGGGAACGGGCCTCGCCGGCTTCTATCTCTTGCCGACCATCGGCCTTCAGCTGACCACGGCCGTGACAGCGGCAGCGAATGTTCTCTTGTGCCTCGCCGCCCTCGCGCTGTCGAACTCGGTCGATCGCCTCGGCACGCAACCATCGGAACCCGAAGTCGACGCCACCGGCTGGTCCCTGAGCACTCTGGGGTTTGTTGCCATGCTCGCGGGCTTCTCCAGTCTGCTGTACGAGGTGGCGTGGTTCCGACTCATGGCCCTGATCCTCGGCGCCAGCGCGTACGCATTCTCCGTGATGTTGTTCAGCTTCCTGCTGGGCATCGGGTCGGGTGGCTGGCTGGGCGGTGGGCTCGCGGATCGACTGTACGCCCGAGGTGGCGTGAAGCGTGTTCTATTTGCCCTGGCGGGACTGCAGGCTGGGATCGCACTCCTGACGTGGAGTGCGATGTACCTGTACAAAGAACTCCCTTGGTTGTTTGTGGTCGTCTACGACACCATGAGCGCATCCAGCCTGCTGCTTTGGGCCGGTAAGCTGTTTTTGGCGATGCTCGTGATGGTGCCGCCTGCGATGTTGATGGGGGTTGCGTTTCCACTGCTCGTGCGCGCTGCCGCAGGCGAACAACTGGCGCTTGGCAAGCCGGTTGGACGCTTGTACGGATGGAACACCGTGGGGGCCATTTTGGGTGCGGGCCTTGGCGGACTGCTCTTTTTGCCGTGGCTCTTTGTGCAGGGAACGGTTCTGCTGGCGATCTCCATGAACGTACTCTTGGCGGTGCTGCTGTACTTCCGTGCGGCCAAAGGCGATGCGCAGCGAATCCCGAAGGCGCTCGCTGGAGGGCTAATTCTTGCCTCCGTCGTCCACCTTGGTGCGGCACCGTGGAACCCGCTGCAAATGACGGCTGGAACCTACAAATACGTCTACAACATGGACATCAGAACACGGGATGCGGTCTACAAGTCGACCGTGGCCCCGTACGAGTTGATGTACTACGCCGAAGGACTTTCGAGCGTTGTCACCGTGGCCAAGAACAAAAAGACGGGAGACGTCTGGCTGGCAAACAACGGAAAGATCGACGCATCATCCAAGGCCGACATGCCCACCCAGGTGTTGGTCTCCCACATGCCGTACTTCTACCGGCCGCAATCTGAGACGGTCATGATGCTCGGTCTCGCCGCGGGCTACTCGGCCGGAGCCGCTGCGCTGCACACGAGTCCAAAGGTCATCGACCTTGTTGAGATCGAAGAGCGAATCATTGAAGCCTCCCACTTCTTCGACGACTGGAACAATCAACCCCTCGAGGATCCGCGGGTCGTCATGAAAGTAAACGACGCGCGAAACCACCTCAATCTCACTCCCGACGGGCACTACGACCTGATTGTCGCCGAACCCTCAAATCCATGGCTGACTGGCGTGTCCAACCTCTTCACGCGTGAGTACTTCGAGATGGGCAAGCGCAAGCTGAAGCGGGGCGGAATTTGGTCGCAGTGGATACAAATATACGGAATGGACACGGCCGATCTGCGATCTCTCCTCGGAACCTTCTCCGACACGTACCCGTATGTTCACTTGTACTCGACCATCTCAGATGCTGACCTCGTCTTGGTGGGCTCCGAAGAACCACTGGACATGAACTTGGCGAAATTTCAGGCCCAGATTGACTCAAATCCCAAGTTGAAGGCCAGCCTGCTCGAGATTGGTATCGACTCCGCAACCGACATCTTGGCCCGCTATCGCCTCGACCAACCGCGCCTGCAAGAACTGGCGGAGGGCGTCGAGCGCAATACTGACGACAACATGAGAGTGGAGTATTCAGCGCCGCTGAACCTCTACACGTGGACCGGCGACGAAAACGTGCTGATGCTGAATGAGTCGGTCGGCAAGGTACCGCTCGTGCCCTTCGAAGCCACCGTGGGCGTCGATGGCTTGATTGCGCTTGCGCAGAGCTACGCGGAACTCGATCTCTACATTCAGGCACTCATGTGCCTGCGAAAAGCCGTCGAGCGGGAGCGGGCCGAAAACGCGATGGCAGACGAAGTTATTGAGCCGCGATCGGACATCGATGCCTTGTACGCCACGTACCAGCAGGAATTGTCCAAACAAATGGATGAATCGAAGAACAAAAACTAACGGTCAGGTGGGCAAGGGTTGAAACCGGCTGGGCTGATGAAAGTCAGGCTCACTGCCCGCGAGCGGATGCATCGACAGGTACACCCGATGGTCATCGGAACCGTGAATCGCGGTCGCATTGACCCGCCAAGGTCCGGGTGGCATCAACGTTCGGGAGACCCGAGCCACGCCAGTCCATCGGTCTCCAACGACAAAGGCCTTGAACTCGATGGGGAGGCATGTGGCGACAGGTTGCCGAATTCCATCGAGTTGGAGCACAAGGTGATGGCCGCTCGGCGCCAGCTCGATTTCAGTGTACCGCGCGTCGGTTCCCCCAATGAACACCTCCACAACCTCGTGTTCCCACAGCCGATCCGTCGGACCTTTTGGACCGGTCGGCGCCGCGGGCTCACCGTAAAAGGGAGCGTCCACCCGCAGTTCGATGACCGCGCCTCGGTCAGTCCATGCCACAGTGATTTGGTCGGCAGGGTCGGCCGGCGATCCGTCCCAATGCGTGGAGATTATGAGCATTCGCGTGGGTGCATCCATGCCCTCCGGTTAGCACACTTTCGCGGAGGGTTCGGTGAGCCGAGCGTGTGTAGTACAAAAATATGGCGGTTCATCCGTCGCGGATGTGACACGGATTCGCGCGGTCGCAGCGCGCATCGTAGCGACACGGCGGAGCGGCTTTGACGTGGTCGTTGTCGTCTCGGCGATGGGAAACACCACCAACGAGTTGCTTGCCCTCGCGGAGCAAATCAGTCCCAGTCCCGGACGGCGGGAACTGGACCTTCTGATCAGCGTGGGCGAGCGGGTCTCGATGACCCTATTGGCCATGGCAATTCAGGAGCTCGGCGAGCCAGCCCAATCCTTCACAGGCTCTCAGTCGGGCATCATCACGGATACCCGTCATGTCAATGCAGCGGTGGAGGAAGTTCGACCCTATCGGATTCAGCGTGCCCTCGATGAGGGGCAAATCGCCATCGTTGCCGGCTTTCAGGGCGTCAGCCGTACCGGCGAGGTCACCACACTTGGACGGGGTGGGTCCGACACCACCGCGGTGGTGCTAACTGCAGCATTGGGCGCTGAATACTGTGAGATTTGCTCTGACGTCGACGGGGTCTACACCGCTGACCCACGGACGGTTTCGGCGGCGTCGAAGATCGACGAATTGCCCTTGGATTCCGCAATCGACATGGCGCAGGCGGGATCAAAAGTGCTTCTTGCTGAGGCACTTCACCAAGCCAAGACTCATGGCGTCACCCTGTCAGCCAGCGCCACCGCGAAACCATCCGGATCGGGAACCCGGGTTGTTCCGACGCCTCCTTCATCCAACATCGTTGGAATCGCCGCCGACATTGGCTTGTGTTTGGTCCCGCCGGAGGCGCCACTGGCTGAATTCGATGGTTCAATCCGCGGGAGGCTTCCCGACGGCCGGACCCTCGTCGACGAACGCAACTTGCCGCCCCTCGCCACGTGGGCCGTCCCCGCTCGACCCATCGCAACCGTCAGCGCCATTGGTCGCGAGGCCGTGTCGAATCCAGCGGTGTTTGAGCGAGCGGTCCATGCTGTGACTGCGATTGACCCTGATGTCTGCTGGTGGTCGCACGGTCAAACCCTCTCGTTCTTGGTTGATCGTTCTCATGCAGCGGATACGGAGCGTGCTTTGCACAATGCTTTGATTGTCAGCACCCTCTAAAGCGGCTTGTCGGCGGGTTCACCTGACCGTACACTGTTTGGTGAAAAGCTCGCTGTCATCCAGATAAATCATGATTCGCCATTTCCTTAATCCCCCAAATTGGTTCACGTCCGCCGGCATCTTCTGTGGGCTTTACAGCATCGTGCTGTCAACCGGCGTGGAAGGCGAACCGAACCACTATCACGCCGCAATGATGGTCTTGTTTGCGTCTGTCTTCGACATGCTCGACGGTCGCGTGGCCCGAATCACAGGCCGCGGATCGGATTTCGGTGTTCAACTCGACTCGCTGGCCGATGTGGTGAGCTTCGGGATCGCCCCGGCCGTCTTGTTGTACGCTTGGGGCATCCATTCGCTGGGTGTGTGGGGCTTGATTGGTTCATTCGGCTTCATTCTTTGCGGGGCCTTCCGATTGGCGCGATTCAACTGCGCCGCAGACACTGAATCCCCAACGAATCACTCCGAGGGCCTGACCATCACCATGGCAGGCGGCATGGTTGCCGCTGCCGTGATGGCCCATGCGGCCTCGGGCCGCGTGGGTGTTGAGCATCCATGGAACGTTTGGTCCTTGGCAATCGTGCTCTCGCTGCTCATGGTCAGCTCGATCCCATACCGCACTCCAAAAACACTGCGCTTGTCACGCGGGACCATGATTTTGTCTGCGCTGTTTTGGGGGATGCTCCTGTTGATCGCGGTTCGCTACCGGGTGTCCACAGCCTTCGTGTTCTTGCTGGGCAGCTATGTAATATCGGGACCGGTCGAGGCCATCTTCAGTCGCAAGCGGGTGAAACTCATCGACGATCAGGACTTGAGTCTCGATGACCTCTTTGGCCACGAGACAACCGACGAAGTCATCGAACGCTAAGGTCGTCCAGCCACACGGTATTCATCCCGCGGGAGTCCGTGTGCAAGGCGGTGAGGTCTTGCAACGTCAGCGACTCGATGGTCCTCGGATCGACCGGCGACCCGTCGGTGGGCGAAACAAAGGCCTTGATGGGCAGAGACACCTCGGTCCACCGCCCCATCCGGATCGTCTGCTTTTCCGACAGCCAGACATCGCCATCGGCGTCCTCAAGAACCAGACGGACCTTGGCCGGAACAGAGTCCGACCGAAGTTTCATGGACACGCTGGTGATCCGCGACCCGTCGGTGTTGAAACCGAACGCGATGAAGTCCGTCTGGCCATCGAGCAACTCGGTGTTCCATCGCAGTGCCCGACCATCGGGCCCATCTTGGACACTCAAGTCCGTATCCGTTCCCCGCTCCCAGCCGCGAACCCACGGCAGGGAGTTTAGGCGATAGTCTTGTGTAAATGGCACCCGCTGAATCGCCTGCTCCCGAAGTGAGATTCGACCCAGCAGTCCGCGCGCGCGGTCACGGCTGGAGCGGTACGGAAGTGCAGACTCGAGGCTTCTACGGGCCCCGGCGAGGTCGCCAGCTGACCATCGAGCCAGTCCCAGCCAATAGAGCACTTCACCACGCTGTTCCTCTTGTGCAGGAATCTGTGAGATCAACGCCTCGTAAACGGCGATCGCCTCGCTGGGCTCCGACCCAAGGGCCTGACTCAGTCGTGCATCGTAGGCGCTGGACCACTCTTGCGGGGTACCGCCCCATGCCACGAACAAGGTAAGCCAAGCGGCGAGCACTCAGTTCTCCTCACCGATGAATTGGTACCCGACACCGTGAAGGGTCCGGATAAATTGCGGCTCTTGCGCGTTGTCGCGAAGTTTCTTTCGAACAGTCAGCACATGGGTATCCACCGTTCGCGTGGCGACACCCGCCCGGTATCCCCACACACGCTCAAGCAGGGTATCGCGGCTGAGGATCAACCCCTTGTTCTCGATGAAGAACTTCAGGAGTGCTGCCTCCCGTTTGGACAACGGCTCGTCCCCATCGGGATGGTGAATGGCCATATCGTTGGGTCCCAACTCCACTTTGATGTCTCCGTAGTGGTACAGGTACCGCGCACCGCCCACTCGCTTCAGCATGGCCTCAATTCGCTTTTCCAAGACCGGCAACGAGAAGGGTTTGGTGACGTAGTTGTCTGCGCCAGCATCGAATCCAACAATCTTGTCTTCTTCGCTGGTTCGGGCCGTCAGAAACAGGATTGGCCGATGAAATCCTTGATCACGAAGGGCCGAGCAGATCTCGAAGCCGTTCATCCCATCGGGACCCGCAGGGCCTTCTTGAAGCATCACATCGAGCACAGCCACGTCGGGCTGGAACTTGTCGACGATCTCAAGGGCATCCTCACCCGTGCGAGCACCGTGAACGATGTGCCCTTGCCGCTCGAAGTACTTTTTGAGGGTGCCAAGTACCTCTGCTTCGTCTTCCACGAACAGAATTCGCGCCATGTCATGCTCCTTGTCGATTCGAAGGCTCTCTCATCAGCAGAGGGAACCATAATGAAAACGTACTTCCTTTGTCAGGCTTGGATACCACGTCCACCCGGCCATTGTGAGCCGATACGATATAGAAAGTAATCGCTAAGCCGATTCCTGTGCCTTTTCGTCGACGCACCGAAGCATCTCCGCCGCGAAAGAATGGCTCAAAAATTTGCTCTAAATCCGACTCGGGAATGCCGATTCCCTCGTCAACGACATCGATCTGGACCCCGGAGTTGCGGCGTTTCACCTTGATGCGAACGGGCGTCCCGGGATCCGAGTATTTTGCAGCATTGCTGGTGAGATTGATCACGCACTGTGCGATCGCGTCGGGGTCATGGGCCACCGGAGGGAGGTGCGGTTCGATCGAAAGGTAGACATCACGATCCACCAATTCAGCAGAACCCTCAACAACGTCAATGGCCGATCGGACAGACTCACCGATGTCGCCCGGAATCAGTGCGTAGGTCTTCGCTCCACGCTCTATCGCCGAGAAATCGAGCACATTGTCCACCAATCGGCTGAGCCGCTCTGACTCCCGCACAATCGCTCGGTAATCCCGCTGCTGTTCTTCTTCCGTATCGCTCAACCCGAGCATCAAGCTCTCGGCTTTTAGGCGAATCTGGGTAATGGGCGACCGAAGTTCATGCGAGACATTCGCGGCGAAGTCTGCCTTGACTCGCGCGCCCTCCAGTTCCGTGCTCACAAACCGTGCCGTCGAGAGGGCGCCGACACCAATGAGGGTCACGGCAAGGAAAATGATGCCGATTCGGCGACTGCGCTGGGACTCAAGATCGGCGGCAAGGGCGACAGCATCCCGCGGCACAACCACCATGGACCACCCGACCAACCAAGGCACAAGAGATCGACGCACTAAGATTTCGTCCGGCATTCGGTCATTGGGCCCAACCAACATTCCGCGAACCGCAGACCCCGGCGCTCCGATGTCGTCGGCGAGGGCGCGAGCATCCTCAAGAAGAGTGATGCGATCGAGTGCGAAGGCGTACAAGTTCTCGTCCCACCACGTGAGCGCCCACAAGCCGCGCTCCCCCTGAACCCACCGAATCTTGCCTTTGTCCACCCGCAGAGTTCCTTGTCCAACCAGAACGCTGTCGAGTTCAGGCAACAGGGCTTCGGTCCAGAACTGCATGCGCATGCGATCATCGATTCGAGCCCGGGTCGATGCAGCCCACTCCGCATCCGCGAACGGCTCTAAACGTGACAAAGCCCTCCGTGCCACTGCACCTTCTCCACCTTCGCCAATGGCCCATCGCTGGTCCATGAGCCGATCGATCAGCGCCCGGAGATCTTCGGCGCCTCGAAGCGGCTCCCTGCCGATCCGCTCCTCGGCCTGCAACAACTCGATCAGGTCTTCCATCCGGAAGCCCCACGGGTCACGGATGTCTCCGTACAGCTGCTGAATGTCATCGAGAACCGCACGGGCGTCCGCACGGCGCCCCGAATTCAGCATCACACGGCCGCGATCGAAGCGCATCCGGGCCTTGACTTGATCCGAGTTCACAGTACGGCTTGCCCGAGAATACAGCGACGACACGACTCCGCTTTCTTCTCCACGCCGCTCCGCAGCAATCGCGGTGCGAACATCGGCGTCAAACAGGTACTCGACTGGTTCGAACCGGCTGGTTGGACCCCGATAAAACGGTGCCACCACATCAAGATTCCTGTCCAGCTTCAGTGATATCAACAAGTTTGGATGCAGCTCACTGGCCGCTTCAAGCGGGCTTCGACCGGCTTCAAGTCGGTCAATCACCGATGCCTCGAAATAGCCAAACGCTCGCTCTGCCTGCGCAACATAGGAACCTGCGACCCCGTCGGCCTGCTTCTGGATGTCGTTCATGGCCGAGAGTTCCTCACTCTGAATCGAAACGATTCCGAAATAGGCGAGCAACATTGACGGCAGCAAAATCATGACCGAGCCCGTGACGATGATTCGCATCGATCGTCTGAGCCGAAGGGCACTCTCGAGGGCCCGAACTGGGCTGGACTGATTGCGGAAGAACCAGCGAAGAATTCGCAAGAATGCTGACTGTTCTGAGCTTGGGCGATTGACGGCCATGGTCTGCATCATAAATCGTTCGCATGAAAGCAGTCCGAATCGATCAGCACGGTGGCCCTGAAGTTCTTCGAATCGTGGATGTACCTGACCCCGTACCGAAAGCCGACGAGGTGCTGGTTCACGTCACCCATGTGGGCCTAAATCACCTCGATGTTTGGGTCCGACGAGGCGTGGATTCACACCACTTTCCGCTGCCCTTAATTCCGGGATCGGACATTGCAGGGATCCGAGATGATACCGGCGAGCGAGTGGTGCTGCACCCCGGTTTTGGGTGTGAGGCATGCCCAACATGCGCCAACGGTCGCCATGATCTGTGCCGGCGCTACGCCATCCGAGGGGAAACCGTCAACGGGGGGATGCGCGAGCGGTTGGTGGTGCCAACATCTCACCTGCTGCCCTGTCCCCTCGATCCCGCTGAGGCCGCCTCCCTCCCCCTCAGCCTCCTCACCGCATGGCACATGCTCGTGGGGCGAGCAAACATCCAGTCTGGACAAACCGTACTCGTGCAA
>DEBL01000382.1 GCA_002348535.1 Deltaproteobacteria bacterium UBA2957
TCTTTTTGCTCACGACAGCTCGCAAACTAAACGCACCATTGTCCGTCGGAACGACGTGACACCCCGCCGGGACATTGCACCCCCCGCCATACGAACCGAGGAACGCACGCTCGCCCATCACGCACGCCCGGGTGAGATCGTCATCAATGGATGAAAGGAGCCCAAGGACTTCGGTATCGTTTGCCCGGCACTGAACAGCCAACGCACCCTGCCCGACTGCGGGCACCATCTGCTCGACCGTGAATGGGGTGCAGTCGCCGCGCTCAATTCCGAGACGATTAAGGCCTGCTGCGGCAAGTATCGTCGCCGCGCACTGCCCGGAATCTCGTTTGGCGAGTCGAGTGGGAACGTTGCCTCGAATGTCGACCACTTTGAGATCGGGCCGAAGGGCGAGCAACTGGCAACGGCGTCGAAGTGAACCGGTGGCAACCACTGCCGACGGGGGCAGGTCATCGATCGCGAAACCCACCAATGCATCCCGTGGGTCTTCCCGTGTAGGAATGGCACCAAGGGTAAGCCCAGTCGGTTCCTCGGTCGGCAAATCCTTCAGTGAATGTACAGCCAAGTCAATGCGCCCTTCGTTCAGCGCCTGTTCGAGTTCAAGGGTAAAGAGGCCCTTTCCGCCAATCTCAGGAAGCGGCGTGTCTTGAATACGGTCACCGCGCGTAGAAAACACTTCGACGGTAACCTCTGCGCCCGTCAACCTCGTCAAATCCGTCGCGACTTGGTGACTCTGGGCAAGGGCGAGACGGCTACCTCTGCTGCCAATTACCAGCGGGTCAGTCATCAGATGCATTGCCCTTGTTGAACGCGTTGAACAACTCGATAGCCTTCTGCACGTCACCGTCCTCCGCGTAGCCTCTCGCCATACTTAGGGGCTGGTGCAGAATCTTTTTAACGATCGCCTTGGTCATCGCATCCACAGCATCTTGTTGCGTCTCGGTAAGGTCGCCCAACACCGTGCCCGCCCGCGAAAGTTCACTCAGTCGGACGGACTCAGCGGCTTGCACAATGCCACCGATCTGCTGGTTCACTTGCTCGCCCATCAACCGCCGCCAATGACGAGAAGTTTCTTCTTCAACGATTTCCTCAGCGATGGCCGCTGCATTCTGACGAGCCTGCTTGCCTCGGCCCGCGAGTTTCGCGAGGTCGTCGATATCGAACCGGTACACTCCCGACAGGTCGTTTACGCTCGGGTCGATGTTTCGCGGCACCGAAAGGTCAATCATCACGAGAGATCGACCTCGTCGAGCCGACAACGAAGAAGCAACGTCCTCCCGGTTCAACAACACCTTGCCCGCGTTGGTGCTCGCGATCACTACGTCCACACGGCCTAAAAAACGGTCTACTTCTTGGAGCGGAATGGCGGAACCATTGAAGTCCGATGCGAGCGCAGCGGCATTGCCGAAGGTGCGGTTAGCGACCACAATCTCTGTGAGGCCAAAGTCTTGCAGAGATCGCAGGACGACCTTGCCGTGATCACCCGCGCCAACCAATAATGCCGACCGGCCTTTTAGATGCCCAAGCACCTGACGTGCAAGCTCAACACCGGCGCGACCAACGCTTGTCGCTTCCCGAGATATCTCGGTCTCCGTCCGCACCCGCTTCGACACGTTCATGGCCTGATCCATCACCCGATGGAGCACAGGCCCAGCCGCATTACAGTCTTGAGCGACGCGGAATGCGGTTTTGAGTTGACCGACAATCTGGGGCTCACCAAGTACAAGCGAGTCCAAGCTCGAGGCTACCCGAAAAATGTGGTGGAGCGCCGCTTCATCCCACTTCCGGTATACGAGCTCACTAATGCTGCGCTCTGTGACTCCGCCGGTCTCCATTAGCCACCGGGCCAGCTTATCCACCGTACCGAGAGAGCCGGGCACGGTGTACAACTCTGTACGATTACAGGTCGAGAGAAGTAAGGCCTCGTTGCTAATCCCGTCCTCGCGCAAACGCTTCAGCAATACCGGAACCGCATCGGGGGAGATGGATAGGGTCTCCCGTTGTTCCACAGACGCAGTGTGGTGGCTAATACCGACTGCGATGAGTCTTTGATCAGGCGGCATGCCAACCCCCTGATAGAGCCACAGTCAGCCCGATCGTTATCCCCAATGCGCCGAAGCCCACAACGCCAAAGACGGCTGCACTCCTACCTCTCCAGCCCCCAATGAGGCGTGTCTGAAGTCCAACGGCGTACCAAATCCAAACGGCTGCGGTGCCCCACACCGTTGGCCCGGTCAGGGTTTGTGCAGGATCGCCCTCAAAGGCGAGAACAACGCCCATCGCAATGCCCGCTGTGAGCGCGACGAACCCGAAAGCCTGCGTGCGAATGTTGAGTTGGTCCAATGTTTCAAGACTTGGGAGATCCTGGATTCCGTCGAGCAACTTTTTCTTCAGCCGGTGGCGCTGCAATAGGAACAGCGCTGACAGCGCAAAGCTCACGGCGTACCCGACCATTCCAAGGAATATCAGTGCAAGATGCAAAGCGACGTACAGGCTTTCCACTCCCGGGTCCGCGTACGATGGCGGTTCGAGCATCGATACCGCAATCAGAACCGCAACCAGCGATAAAAGGATTGAGCCAGCCGCCTCCATCCGATCCCGGCGC
>DEBL01000157.1 GCA_002348535.1 Deltaproteobacteria bacterium UBA2957
GCAACGCCCGCATCCGCACGGGCGATGGGCTGAGCGTAGCGTTCGTCAAAGTCTTTCCGGCCTCCGAGGAGACCCGGGTTCACAAAGTGCATTTGACTCCACAACTCTTCGAGTCTGTTCTCGACAGGCGTTCCCGTCAGCGTGAGTCGGAACCGGGCATTCAGCTTGAACGATGCTTGGGCAACTTGGCTCTGCGGATTCTTGATGGCCTGCGCCTCGTCCATGATGACCATGTCCCATTCATCTTTGGTGAGTCGCTCTTGGTCGCCCCGGAGCAGTGCATACGTTGTGATGATGAGGTCTGCGCTTCGGTCCAGCTTTCGGTCAGGGCCATGGTAGATGGACACCGTTAAGTCCGGACGGAATCTCTTGGCCTCGTTTTCCCAGTTCCTGAGCACACTCCTTGGCGCAACGACGAGCGTGTTTGTATCGATCATGCACAACGCTTGAACGGTCTTACCCAGACCCATGTCATCGGCGAGAACACCGCCCATCTGGGCCTCTTTCAGGAAGTGAAGCCAGTTGATGCCCTGCTGCTGGTAATCGCGCAGGTCGCCATCAAAATCGGAAGGCAAAGGTGCATCAGGGATTCCCTCAAAGTCGGACACCAGCGCGCGGATTCCCTCCAGTTCGGGCGGCGGCGGGTGATCGAGCTCTTCACAGAGACGAGCGAGGTCAAAGAGCGCATGACGGGCCACCCGACCGGTGGCGTCTCGCGCGGCCAAGAGATCAGCCAACCGATCGCCATACTGCTCCAGCCAATCCACGGGAATGGGGGCGTAGCCACCCGTCGGGAGGCTGACGAGGTCATCGCCCGCAACCCATGCTGCGATGACGTCTTCGGGATCCGCTCCACCCATCTCTGCATAGACGGTGTCGCCATCGATGCGAATTTCTGGTTCGAAGGCCTCGACGCGACGGAACTGTTTGACACCATTCCCGAGAATTTCACCGGAAAAACGCCCCAAACGATCGACAAATCGAACGGCAGCCATTCCCTGAAGTCGGGTTTCGATGCCAACTGCCATCCGCATTTCTTCACCCAGTTGCCGGATGAGACGCTGCTCGGACCGCTCGGAACGAATGGGAACCGTGTCACCCATCAACTCCAACTCACCGCGGAGAATTCGAGCCGTGGGAGGGTCACCGTAGACAATGGCCGGCCGCACAACCAAGGAGTCGCCTTGGCGCTTGGTCTCCATCACCAACCGTGGAGGGCTCGCATCCACGTTAGGCAACCGTTTGGTTCGCACATGAACAGGAATCTTTTCTTCGAGCCGAGGGATCATGTCTCCAACCAACTGTCCCACTTCGTCGATCCCGAAAATGACACCGCGTGTGAGCACTTTGCGCTGCTCCCGGCTCAGTTGGCCATCCCCAATAAAATGCAAGGTGGAGCCGCACGCGACAATACCGTTGCTGAACACTTCGGTAATGGACGGATCTCGAACGAGACGCAGGCGGAACCCTTGACCGTAATCCTCGATCCACCCATGCGGGACAACGGGTTGGTCGCTCACCGCGACCGGAACCCCGTCGAGGGACACATCCGACACGTCGGAGAGCGCCCGAAACAATCGCGGAAGGCGCTCTCGTCCAACCACTGCGCCGAATCTCCGATCCAGCGCCGTCTCTGCCGCCACATCGGCATCGCCAAAACTAAGGGCAATGGGACCGTTGTGCTGCCCTTGGATCGGCCCTTCTAAGGCGCTTTCCTCATCCGCGCCGACAACCACACGGCGCACAATGAGGCCGCGCTCCGACCGCACAAACCGATAACCGACCGTGGCCAGCCCACTCGTACCCGTTGTCGGCAAACTCGTGCCGGCCTCGTGCGACTGACGCAACACAATCGCCGCGGCGACAATGTGAAGACACGGCCGAAGCGTTGCTGGACAGTCACATGACCAATCGGAGTCTTCCGGCCACAGATGCACCGTGGCCGGACGAGCACGACCCTTGGGAATAACACTCAAGATGTACTCGTCCTCGGACTCCGAAACACCGAGCACCCGATCCTCGCGAGCGAGTTGAACCCCTCGCGACCAGATGTCGTCACGGGTAGCAGTACGAACAGCGTCGAAAATGGGCACGGCACAAAACTCCAAGACACCCGTTTAACGCGCTGAGACGATTGTTAACTGCGGATTTCTTGACTTACTGCCATCAGAGTTTTGCCCGCGAATATCGCGCTACGAACCCCACCGTGCATGCTCTCACCACCCTCCCGTTTCTCCATCGGCACACCAATTTCTCGAATGCAAAACCCCATGCGATCCAGACGGACCAGAACATTCGCATCCGTGAGTTCGGGATCAAACTCTTGGGCCAACACGGACACGACATCGGGACGGAAGGCCTGAAAACCACTGGTTACATCTTCGATGTTCAGCCCGGATATCCAGCGCGTTGCGGTGCTCATCAGACGAATCGTCCATCGGCGTCGACGTGACCACCCCACCGAGGACCCCCCGTCGACCAGCCGACTGCCCACCACGACATCCGCATCCTGTAAGGCCTCGATCATTCGCGGGATGGCTGACACCGGGTGCTGACCGTCGGCATCCATCTGAATGAGCCAAGGAAGACCTCGAATTCCTGCCGCATGGCGGTACGCAGTCAATAGGGCTTGGCCGTATCCCGGCTCGGAGTGCAGAACTTCAGCGCCCGCTTCAGCCGCCACCGCAGCGGTGGAGTCCGTGCACCCATTGACCACCACGATCACGGGAATACCCGGAAACGTGGACTTCGCGGCACGAACCACCGCTCCAACTCGAGGCGCTTCATTCCGCGCCGGGATGACAATCATCCTCCCCCCACAGCTTGAATGATCTCAACACAGTCTCCATCACTCAGCGTATGCATTTCGCTGGCCGATCGAGGGATCACGCAACGATTTACCGCGACTGCGATGCCCGTGTCTGGAAGTTGCAGCTCCCCTAGGAGGTCAGCGACCGTACAGTCCGGTGCAACCGAATGGGACGAGCCATTGACCACAATGTCCACCGGCCGCCCTCGCTCACTCATCGAACAAGCGCGGGTTGTTCATGATGGAGATGGCGCGTTGGCGACTGACGAGACCGCGCTCCACCAAGTCCCGCACCGAACTCGCCATCAACTGCATCCCGTCGCTCTTCGAAGCCTGCATAATAGAGGGGATCTGGTGCAGCTTATTTTCGCGGATGAGGTTTCGGATCGCACTCGTGCAAATCATGATCTCATGGGCCGCGACGCGACCCGGTCCGCGCTCTTTTCGAATCAGCGTCTGGGTGATGACGGCAGCCAGCGAGGTGGAGAGCATGGTTCTGACTTGTGCCTGCTGATCGTGAGGGTAGGCATCAATGATCCGGTCGATGGTCTCGGGCGCCGAGTTGGTGTGCAGCGTACCAAAGACCAGATGGCCCGTTTCCGCCGCGGTAAGCGCAAGCGATACCGTCTCCAAGTCCCGCATCTCACCCACGAGAATCACATCAGGGTCTTCGCGCAGGGCCGAGCGCAACGCAACGGAGAACGACTTGGTGTGGCTGCCCACCTCTCTCTGGTTGATCAGGCACTTGTGCGGCGTGTGCACAAATTCTATCGGGTCCTCGATGGTCAGAATGTGCTCGGCCCTCGACTTGTTGATGTGGTCGATAATGGCAGCAAGCGAAGTACTCTTCCCCGACCCGGTGGGCCCCGTCACCAACACCAGCCCCTTTCGTCGAGCTGCAATTTGGTGAAAAACTGGGGGTACGTCGAGTTCGTCGAGGGTCAGGACCCGACTCGGAATCTGACGCAACACCATTCCCACGCCGCGCGATTGCGTAAACACATTGACCCGAAACCGGGCGAGCCCTTGGAGACCAATCGAAAAATCAACCTCGTATTCCGACTCGAATCGGCTCTTCTGTTTCTCGTTCATGATGGAGTACGCCATGCGCCTCGCATCTTCGGGACTCAGCGATTCGAGGTCGAGTCGACGAACATCACCGTCGATTCGAACGCTCGGGATTTCCCCAGCACCCAAATGGATATCGGAAGCCTTGTGCTGAACCGCAAAGTTCAGCATTTCATGAATGCGTACCTGACTCATGTCGCCAAGCTACCACGAGGAGTGGCTTAGAACGGAATATCTTCATCGCGGTACGGCATGTCTCCGCCGCCGCCGCCATCCGATCCGCCCGAGTTTCCGCCGCCTTGGCCACCACCGTAACCGCCGCCTTGGCCGCCGCCTTGG
>DEBL01000177.1:0-6255 GCA_002348535.1 Deltaproteobacteria bacterium UBA2957
CCAGCTCTCTTGCCACAACCAGTAATCGTAGCCGAAGCCCACGAACGGAACGATCAACTGTTCGGGCAATACATCCAACCGAAAGGTCGCATCCACGGTCAGCGGGATCGCCAGCATCGTATCGTCTTCCGCCGACCGGTTGCCGTCAGCGTCCACCCGTTTTCCAGTCTCGGAATAGTAGCCGAGCGCACCCGTGATCTCGACCAAGTCAAACACTGTCGGCCCGATCTCGATCCAGAGCGCATTGTGGCCCTCATCACCGAACACTTCGGTAAGGCTTTCATCGCTGAGGTCGAGACTCGAGTAACGAGCTTCAAACGAGCCTCCTAAAAAGTCGGACCACCCCGATCCGCTCTGTGGCCACTCGGAATCCGATCCCATCGCAGGGCTGGACATCCCAGCCACCAAAAGAACCGCGGCCGTACCCGAACGGCGGCGCGCAGCGGCCATCAAGCAAGCACTGAAAGCCAAGGTCCAGCCCGCCAGACCCGTGGATGTGCTGCAGGCGTGTCCGCCCGATTCACCCGCCAAATCCGACGCACCAAAAGTTTCACGGGGGCTTTCACTGACCACATTGCTCATGGGTCCCTCCTGTCCTGCGGCATCATACGCTCTAACCGCCACAAAGTATGTCGCACCATTCGTAAGGGGTTGAATGGTTACGGTTTTATTCTCGCCCGGCTCGGCAGCAACACGGCGCGGAAGTTCCAAACGCAGCCCTGTTTGATCGCCCTCAACACCCTCGAACGATGGGCCGGCCGTGTCATAGTCATCCCGACTAAACTCAGTCGACGAAACGAAGATCATATAGTGGCTCAGGTCTGCATCAGGGATGCCGTTCAACGAAACGATCAAGCGACCATCACCAAAACCAAGGTCGCCCGAGCCGACTGCGACCATCGATGGCGGATTGTCCACATCCACCGTGGTGATATCATGCCCCATTCGCCCTTCTGCATCTTCGACGACGATCCGAAGCGTGTTTGCACCCTCGATGAATCCATCATCGATTGGGATCGAGGCCGTGACCACGCCATCGGCATCGATACGCCCTTGGTCGATCAACCTGCCGTCTTCATTGCCAGTAGCCCCACGACGCACAGTCCACGTGCCTTCCGTGTCTGAAGTAAATGTGATGGCAACCTCATCTCCATTGACAACATTGCGCGGAATAGAGCGCGTGACCTCCACCCATGGGCGATCGGAGAGCAGGTGCACGAACCCCTCATCGGTGCCGGCGATAAGGTAGCCGTCCACCCAATCGAACTCCCGGACGCTCAGTCCATCGCTAGGCAAGCCGGTCTGCCCTTCGCGAGTCCTCAACGGCGACTGAGTCGCGGGATCGAGGGCGTAAAAAGCCACAGAACCGGCAAGTTCATCCCCAACGGCCAGCAGAGTTTGCGATGGGTTGATCCCCACGGCCATGGCGCTCGACAAGCCGTCATCTGCAGAAATCTGCTCCACCAATGCATTGCTATCGGTCTGAAACTCCAGCAAACCGGCCTCTCCACCGGCCACCAAAAATCGACCCGTCCCAAGGCGGACAACGTCGGATGCATCCGTCTCAGCGGGTGTCATGAGTTGCTGGGTCGCTGCGCCTGTAGCGGCGGTCACCTCGGTGACATTGCGACCTCCATGCGTCACCACCACATACTGGTCGCTGGCGGCGAGGTCGTGAATGGTTTGGTGCCACACAAAAGCCGGAAATCCACCGGAAACGACCGTGCCTGTGTCCGTGTTGTAGGCCGCCAATAGCGGTTTCGCACCGGCAATCGGGTTCTCGACTACCCCAAACAACGTGGAGGAGTTGGAAGCGAGCGCCACGATTGCTTCTTCAGAAAACGACCCCGAAATGGATTCTGAGGCCCACCGACCGGATGAACCGTCGATCCTCATCAACGAGCCGTCTCCACACCCAACTGCAAAGCCCGAAGGATTTGTCGGGTCGCGCGCCACCCCGCCAACCGAAGGGCACGGCGCGACTTCAAGCAGTGACCAGTCGTCGAGCGATAGGATGGATAGACCACCCGCATGGAGAATGGACACGTAGGCTTCGTCTGATGAGGCCACAACGTCTTCCACAGCAGCACCAAGGTCCTCGGTGTTCACCAGCTTGCTTGGCCACCCAAAAGCTGCGCTAACCATGAGGATCGGAAAGACCATTACAGATACCCCTCCGACCACAGAGCGGTTGCAATCGCCAGCGCATTGGCACTGGCTCCCACTCGTAGATTATCCGCACTCACCCACAGATGGATCCGGGCATTGTCCGGGTCGAGCCGAAGCCGGCCGACATAGATGGTGCTGTCCCCGGCCACCCTGCGCGGGCCCGGCAGCGGATCGCCGAGTCGCACACCGGGTGTCTCCGCGATCAGCTCCCTGACCGCGTCAAGATCGACGCCGTGATCGAAATCGATTGTGAGGTTTGCGGCAACCCCGGCAAACATCGGCGCCAAGACCACAGACATCAGAGCCTGCTCCGGCTGCCAAGCAAGCAAGTCTGCAACTTCCAGCGCCACGCGCCGCTCCACCGTCGTCCACCCCTCGACATCGTCGCCCACCTGCGCATTCAGATCGAACGCAAGCCCCTGTGGAAACACAACCCGTGGAGGCGTTTTGCCGTTGAACAAGGAAACAACCTGAGCGGAGAGTTCCTCGGCACCCGCCTTGCCCGCACTGCTCGCCGACACCATCAGGGTGCCGCGGACCTGCGTCGCCCCGCGAACGGAGAGCTGGCTGAGTACCGTAGCAACCACCACAGCCGGAGCACTCGGCGAGCACATCACGCGCGTGTCGGGAAAATCTGCAATGGGCTCAATACTGACTGACGGAACCATCATGGGTGACGAGTTGGCGTGGGTGCCGCCAATGTCAACAACCGGGATGTCTTCGTCCTGCAGAATCGGAACTAGGCCGCGGCACACATTGGCTGGCGCAGCAAGAAACACCAAATCAACACCTTCGAACACGGCCGGAACCCCGTCTTCAGACGGAAGCGCTTGAACCCGGTGACTGCGCTCACGAACCTCGATGGTCTCTCCATTCGACGCGGGAGATGCAAAAAGCCTAAACGCCGCAATCGGCAAGTTGGCCCGTTCGAGTACGGTCAATAAATCGCGTCCGACGGCCCCGGTGGCACCAACCACCGCAACGGTCAGACCATCTGCATTGCTCATGGTCAGCCTCCCGCGGGCGGTACCTATCTCATCGGACCGAAATGGGCCCGGCTACTCAGCCCTCAGCGACACGCCGCCGATAGCCACGAAGGATCTCTTCAATCCGGTCACGTCCCCGTAGCTTGCGCTTCTTCAACACACGCAACTGCTGGTGTTCAACTGGGCTTAGCCAGTCGCGCCCCATCATCGCCTCAAGGTCGCGCTCATACGCACGGTGCTGTTCAATCAATGTGCGAAGTTCGGCATCCTCGCCCCCGTATTGTTCAACCAACAGCAAGTCTGCGTGTTCCATTGCGGCACCCTCCCGGCCCCCTACGGTACCGAATCAAGGGGTGTTTAGTCAACTCATCGGGCCGGGGGTGCTTAGGGCGCCTGAGACCGCTTTTTGGCATCCGCTGGACGCAAATACCGAAGTGCCACCTCTTGCGCTGGCAGCGCGGAATGGATTCGCTGTTGCCCCAAGAGTGCCACAGCCCATGCCGGCGATTCCGAGGCACCCTGAACAATCCGCCCCCCCGCACTCGCGACCGCTTCGGGGTCGAGCCCGGCCCCCTCGCCAACGGCCAAAAAGGGCTCGGCGGTCAATGACGGCGACAGAACTTCACCGAGCGACAAATCGACAGGGTCCGTCACCGCTTCGAGTGTTCCACTCTTCCGAGCAAACCACTGTGCATAGACGCGAGACTTCCGGGCATCCAGCAATGCAAGAATGCGCTCGCCATCGCACATCTCGGCGCGCGCTTCGAGACTGCTCACGCACACCACTGGCACGCGACGGGACACCGCGATGCCGAGCGCCGTGGCCACACCAACTCGGAGCCCGGTAAACGCACCAGGGCCCACTGAAACAGAGACGGCGTCGAGGGCCATGCCGGGTACAAGCAGGTCGGCGATAGCAGGGAGCAAGACACCATCGGCCCCGCGCACAACACGCGCTGACCACTGCCTAGGCTCGCCATGCCCCACCACGCACGCGCCGACCACCGGGCCGGCGGTGTCAATCCCGAGAACGCATGTCACTCGAACAGCCGTCGGATGTCGAAAAACAAGACGCTCATCATGAGCATCACCAACAGAAGGACGCCGATTTGCTGCGCTTTCTCTCGGATTGCGAGGCTTAAGGGGCGCCCGCGCAGCCCCTCAACGGCATAAAACAACAGTTGTCCGCCATCGAGAACCGGAACCGGCAGCAGATTGATGATGCCCAAGCTGATGGACAACATTCCCATGAGCCTTGCCCAAACAAAGATCCCCTGTTCCGCGGCACTCGACGCTTGGCGCACCATTTCAACGGGCCCACCTAAACTTTTCTGGACGGCCGCAGCGCCCGTGACCAGCTTTCCTACCTGCTCAACAACGTACCCACTCAAGCGAGTCGTTTCATCCCACGCCCGTTGAGTCGCCGCTGAAAAGCCGTAGTACACGCGAGTCTTCGGCCCAGCAGCCAGCGCCCCCATTCGCATGACGCCCAGCACCGGTCGAAAGTAGTACCGCCCAAAAGAGTCGGTGTCCCGAATTACCGTTGGCGTCAACTCAAGGTCGATTACCCGACCGGCGCGCACCAACTCCACCCTGAGCGGCCGAGCCGTCGCCTTGTCCCCTTCGCCGTCCATGGTGGCGGCCACCCCCGCCAGAACGTCGGACCAGTTTCGAACCGCTTTGTCGTTGAGGCGCAAGAAACGGTCACCCTTTCGCAGACCCGCTTCGAATGCGGGGGCGGGGGGCTTTGTTGCACTCGGCCGGCATCCCGCGAGAATATCGGTACTGTCCTTGGCCACTGTCTCGCCCACACTGCCCACGAATAGCGTCGTCGGCACCAGTCCCCACCGCGAGGCGGAATCCGTCTGAATACGCCGCAACACCGGCTGCCAATCGCTCGCCTCCATGGTGACTGTACGGCCACCACTGAGCACCACGGCGACAGTCGAACCGGCCTCCGCAAGCAGCCGATTAATGCCCACCCAGTCCTCAACGGGCTGGCCGTCAATGGCTGTGATGGTGTCTCCCGTCTTGATCCCGGCAGCGCCCGCCGGCGATGTGGGGTCATCGACACCGGCAACGGCATCCGGCCGCTTGTAATCAATACCGAGCCCGAGGCCGTCAGCCTCGTCGTATGCCACATCGATCACCCGCGTCACGCCATCCCTTGAAATCGTGAGGGTATGTGGGCCCGACTCCCAGGACACCAATCGCTTGGCAACCGCATTCCATGTCGGGGTTTGTTCCCCATCGACGGCGACGAGTCGGTCGCCCGCTTGGACGCCTGCGACAGCGGCAATTCCATCTTGTTCCACAATGCCCATTTCGTTGCTGGGCTGTGGCTCACCGGCCATCAGAAGGGCCGTAAACAACACTAAGGGGAGCGCGAGGTTGAATGCGGGCCCGGCTGCAACAACCAAGAGGCGCTGCCAAACTGGCCGCCGCAGGAATGCTCGGCTCGGATCATCCAACCAATCATCGTCCTCCTCGCCCGTGCCAAACGGATCGGAACCCGCCATCTGGACATAGCCGCCGAAGGGTAAGACACTCAGCCGGTAGTCGGTCCCTCCGTGCTCAAATCCGACCACGCGTCGCCCAAACCCAATCGAGAACACCTTGACGTGCACTCCGCAGGCCTTCGCTACAATAAAATGACCAAACTCATGGATGAACACCAAGATGGCGATCAGACCGACTGCTGCGAAAAGATTCACGTCTGCTCCGAATCCTCTCGTCTAACCCCGGTAAGCTCCAGCGGCATCCATGCCGTCAACGAGATTGTCGGACTTTTTCAAACATCATGATCCCCGCCGTCACGCTGACATTTAAAGAGTCGAGGCCGTGTTCGAGGGGAACGCTGACGATGGCATCGCACCGATCCCGGATCGTATGCGTCACCCCTTTGTCTTCACCCCCAAGCACGATCGCCAGAGGGCCATCCATTGGCACATCCCACAAGGGCTGACCATTCATGTCGGCCCCAACAATGCGGACGCCGGCTCGCCGGAGGACTTTTAGGCTTGCCGGGATCCCCTCCCGAATGACCGGGACCTCCTCGGCACCCCCCATCGCCACACGCTGAACCACGGGAGTGACGCCT
>DEBL01000177.1:6316-6616 GCA_002348535.1 Deltaproteobacteria bacterium UBA2957
GAGTCGAGGCCGTGTTCGAGGGGAACGCTGACGATGGCATCGCACCGATCCCGGATCGTATGCGTCACCCCTTTGTCTTCACCCCCAAGCACAATCGCCAGAGGGCCATCCATTGGGACATCCCACAACGGCTGACCATTCATGTCGGCCCCAACGATGCGGACGCCGGCCCGCCGAAGGACTTTTAGGCTTGCCGGGATACCCTCCCGAATGACCGGGACCTCCTCGGCTCCCCCCATCGCCACGCGCTGAACCACGGGAGTGACGCCTTTCCCTCTGCGCGTCGGAATCACAACCGCG
>DEBL01000008.1:0-3693 GCA_002348535.1 Deltaproteobacteria bacterium UBA2957
ATACAGTTCGTCCGGGTCGTCCATTCGTACCATCAGCGGGTGAAGATTGATCCGAATCACATCGGTTAGTCCGTCTGCGCCCACAAACTGCTCTGTGAGCGGGCCCGACCGGAGTTCCACGCTCTTCCTGTGATGCATCACCACTTCGGGGCGACCCTCGATCGCCACCTGCGTGCCGACCTCGTTGTACCGCAGATCGGACACCACATCGGGAACATCATCCACCGCTACGACATCAAACCACTCCTTCACCGTGCCCAAGGTCTTCTTGTTGCCGC
Organism: Deltaproteobacteria bacterium UBA2957; assembly: GCA_002348535.1. Taxonomy (GTDB): domain Bacteria; phylum Myxococcota_A; class UBA796; order UBA796; family UBA796; genus UBA796. Next base: position 279 of record DEBL01000008.1, read on the forward strand.
CTACAATTCGAATCACGTGGTCCGAGAGGTTTTCGCGGAGGCGTTTTCCGAGGTGCCGCTTTCCCAGTTCTTTGATGCGGTCCTTGATCACGTAGGAAACCACCATCGCTGACAGAAAGGCCACGCTCAGCGAAGCCGCCCAAACCGAAGTAATCAAGACAATGCAAACGGTGGCCACCAGCATGGCTGCCGCGGCCGCAGTCATTCCCACCACATCGCTGAGGAGTGCGCCTTCTTGGTCCCGTTTGATGTCGAGGTACAGCACCGAACTCACGTATCGCTTCAATATCCGCCAACGCCGAGTGAGGTACTCGTTGGTGTCGTCTTCGACTGCATAGGTCTTACACCCCATGGCCCGTCGGTGTTCGTACTGGGCAATGGCGAGATCCCTTGCCGAGTCCAGTGCACTGCCCAGCCGGCCGCTCGAAGACCCCACATCGGCGAGTTCCACCAAGTCCGTCAGCGCTTCCTCCGCGAGCAGTGACGCGTATTCATCGACGGCGGCCCAGCCCTCTTGGACGACGGTTGGGACCTCGGGACGGGTACTCCGATCGCCCACCTTGTGCAGACGGCGGAGTGCCGTCTCGAGGTCATCCACAAAGCGCTGAAGCTGCTTCCCTGCCTTTTTCCATGCCTCGGAATCAATCGCAGTTCCGATCAACTGCCGAATCCTCAAGTGTTCCTGCCCAACCGAGAATTTGAATGTACAGGCAAGAAGCTTGAGGCCTTTCACTGCTGCATCGGGGTCTACTTGCTCCCCCGCAGCGATTCCATCGACCAGCGCTTTGATGTCACTTGCCCATGGCTTGACGGCTGACTTCTTGGATAACTCCGAGAGTGGAACCACCGGAGCCATCATTCGGATGTGATGGGTGATATCCGAATAGAACCGCTTGCTTGAGTAAGACTTTTGATGGATTCCGAGTGTCTTCGGCACGAACATAAAGGTCTCAACTTGGTAGCTGTGCGCCGCCACGTCGGCCCGAAGCCGGTAGGTCAACTTCACCTCTATTTGGGTGCGATCGTGCCGTGTGACTCGAAACCGTAGCAGTGTGCCCTCCGCAAAAACTCCCATAAGTATGGCTTCTACGCCTGAAAAACTCAATAATTCCCGCCGCATTGGGAAACCGATCCCGCAGAATTGAGATCAGTTTGAGTTGACACGCTGATGGCTGCGGTTTTAAACCCAACCCATACTGGGCACTGCCTGCGGAATGGGGCCGCAGATTCCGCTCTGTAGGGAATGGGGAATCTATGACACATCTGCTTGATGCCATGCCACCCGGATGGAGCCTTGTTCGTATGGATGACGGCTGGCACGTGTACGACCACAGCGGTCACCTCCTCAACGATGCACGCAGCATCAATGAGTTGGCCGCCTTCCTCGAGCACGAAGTGCGTTGCGCGCAAGAATGCGCCGCGTACCACTGGGCACTCAAAGGGCCCAACCCCGCGATCGCCTGAGCGTTATCCTGCGCAGAGGCACTCTGGGGTGGGTTCTAGCGCCATCTCTTTGAGTTCCCCTGTGAGTCCAAGCCACGTTCGATTGTTGCTGTAGGTCGGGACCTCGGCGCCGTATTCGTCGCCGTACATCGTGAACCCACCGAGGTCTGGGCCGTCAAACACAAGGTTCAACATGGGCTGGTTGTATACATAGTCGAAGGTGTTCTCACCCTCATCGAGCCAGCCGTCCGAACAGGAAACAAGCAGCGATTCATCAATGCACTCGATGGTGCCTTCCACGTGGTAATCATTGAGGCAACCCGGCCCATAGGCCCCATCATCGGGACCCCACTCGTTGGACCCGTGCTGGGGTCCAAACTCACACCCGTCCCAACTCAGCGTCTGCCCGTTTAGTCGACCGGTCGCGACACCGCATTCATCTTCGGCAAACAGAAGCAGGTCGGAGACGATTGCAATCTCGCCGAACATGTTGACGGCAACCTCGAAGTCCTGTGTCAACTCGAAATCGGTCACCACAACCCGGCCCGCCTTGGGCGAGCCATTGTCATCCGACACCCGCAGCACCAGTTCGTCCGTCGCGAGTCCACCGACCGTTGCATCGGCATTGCCGAGATCGAGGGGAGTATGGGTAATGTCGACCCGCCCCGTCAGACTGTAGGTCAATACCCACGAGTCGGGACACGATCCGTCATCATCCGATTCCCACTGGGGAGCCGGCTCGTCCGCATCCACCGCTGCACCCGGTTCATCAAGTTCCACGGCCGTGGACGGTTCTGTTGGGTTCGATGAACTGCATCCGGCACTCATCGCAACCAACCACACAACTGCGCGCATTGTCGTCTCCATTCTTCTTGGGCCATTCCCCCCCATGGAGTCCGACTCAATAATCTACTGTTTAGTCGGTTTATAACCCACCAACAACCAAAAGGCTGGGCAAGCCAACATGAACGGTCAGAGCGTTACTCGCACTCGTCGGTGAAGGTTCGCTCAATCTCCACCCGGAGCATCGGCCATGAGCACACGTCTCCCGTGCTCGAATCACCGTTCATGTTCCACCCGCTTCCGGGGGCCCACTCGGTCCAGTTCCGATTGCAGGCTCGATTAAAGTTGCTGTAGCCCACCGCCACTTGGCTCATCGACTCCCACTTCACTCCCACCACGAACTCGGGCGAGACCATGCCGGATTCTGAAATCGTGGACCGAAAATCGAACCGAGCCCACGCGCCCCGCTGATTAAAATCGCCGGATATTCCGGAGATGGCTGCGTCGAAAGGGAGCACGTAGTCCGACCACGACAAGTCCCCGTACACAATGGGCTGTGTTTCCGTCCATGAGGGCGCCATCCGAGGGTTCGCCCCATCAAAGACTTCGATGGTCAGGCGTTCCCCGTCCGGAAGGGTGCCCATCCGGGCGGTTGGAACCATGACCAACACTTCGACCGCGGCGACACGCCACGTCGAATCAAACCCATCATCCGGGGGCAGATACGTCAGGACCAACGCATCGCGGTACCACGGCCCCGATGTTGTGTGGAGGGGGCTTTGCGTGGCCACGAGATAGGGGCTGGCGGCGTCCTGAAGCACCGACAACTCTTCAATGTCGAAGGCCGTAACCACTTCGGTACACGGTTCATCCGGCTCCTCGGCTGGGGGTTCGGACGGTTCAACCGGTTCCGCGGTATCCACTGCTGCGTCCGCCGCCCCCGCCGCATCATCGGTCTTCGCTGTGACGTCGTACTCGGTGCATGCTGCCGCAAGAAAAAGCGCACAAGAAAGCGTGTACAAAGGATGCATAAACTCTTCAGCTCGGGGTCAAGAGAGCGTTTCGTATCGGCAGACGAACAGGCCAGCAACCCCGGTGGGTCACCGCCTCGGGAGACCGCGCAACTCACCGTAACGGCGACCCTTGCGCTTGCACCCAAACGAACCACGCCAGCCCGAAGGCTGGCGTG
>DEBL01000008.1:3995-4612 GCA_002348535.1 Deltaproteobacteria bacterium UBA2957
CGAACCACGCCAGCCCGAAGGCTGACGTGCGCATCCGTGCACGGGTTCGACTAAAACGATGCCGATGACTCGAAGGTAAAGGTCTCACCCGCAGCCGAATCACCCCAAGCGGTCGACTCGCCGTTGAAATCAAACCCGCCATCAGCGGGAACGTCCAACGTTGCGGATTCGCCATCTCCAGCGAACATTCCAACGTATTCGAAGTATCCCGCAAATGGGGACTCACCCGTGGCCGAGCCGGCTTCCTTGTAGAGGAAACTCCGTACGAAGTACGTGTATGAGTAGTCATAGCCAGGCGCATAGTAGGTGTAGTCATACGTGTAGTCGACGAGCAATACGTTGGTTAGCCCGTAGCCGTAGTACTCCAACGTGGAGTAGTGACTCAGCACTCGGTCGGTGAACCCTTCGTCACTAAAACTCATCCATTCTGGCAGTCCACACGCCGACACGTCGGCGCGTTCGGCGCTGCCTGACTCAAGAGCGAACGAGAACGTGCAATCGGTGCACTCGCCTGTGTAGGCGCTGCCGGCAATGTAGAACTCCGCGTCACAGACTTCGCCGTCGCCCCATAGGACATCGATATTCCACACGAAGTCAGCGTCTGCATCGGCGTCTGC
>DEBL01000106.1:0-192 GCA_002348535.1 Deltaproteobacteria bacterium UBA2957
GGCAATGGTGGTGCCCACAGCGGGGGGTTTGCTGCTCGAGCCGGTGGTGGTGGCGGCGGCGCCAGTGCAACCAGTTTTGCCGCGTGTGATGACTCGGATGCGGAGCGTTTGGTGTTCGGAAACGGTGGTCAACTCGGTGCGAGTGGGGGCTGTGCAGACGGAGGCCCGGGTGGTGACTCCCTCGGCGGAGGG
>DEBL01000106.1:524-699 GCA_002348535.1 Deltaproteobacteria bacterium UBA2957
GTTCGGATGGTACACCGGGCCAAAGCGGTGGCGGTGTGGTCATTGTGTTGACAGATGTCTTGACCGGATCGTCGGGTGCCACGATAACGGCTGACGGTGGCGTCGGAGGCGACGGTGGTTCGGGTGCGAGTGCGCCCATGACGTCGGGAGCCGGCGGTGGCGGCGGCGGTGATGG
>DEBL01000106.1:1008-4059 GCA_002348535.1 Deltaproteobacteria bacterium UBA2957
GTGGCGGCGGCGGTGATGGCGGCGAGGGCGGCCATGGTGGACGCGTTTTGATTGTGGCGGACGAATGGTCGTCGGGATCCTCGAGTATCGATGCTCATGCGCGCGGTGGTGAAGGCGGCATCGGGGGCGCTGGTGGAGCGGGTGCGTCGCTGGTTGGGCCGCTGGGTCTATCGGCCGGCCCCGGAGAAGACGGAGTGTCTGGCGGCGCCGACGTTGGGGGATCGGGGGGTGGTGGACAATCGGGCATCGCCGGAGCCAGTGGGCAGGTGTTGGTCTGGGGATCGTGGTTTGCATCGGCCACGTTTGATTACCGTCCCGACCCAGCCTTCGCGATGGAGTTCTACGGCGGTGTGGAGTGCTTCGTCGAGCTGTAGGCGCGTCACCTTCGGATCGCTGTGTCCCCCCTTCCGGTGGTACGATGCTTCTGTGGAGAGACCAATGCGCCAAGTGGACGCCCTGCTGAACGAGTACGGTGAGAGTCACCGCAATCCGCAAAACAAGTTGATTCATTGGGTGTGCGTACCCTTGATTTTTTTCAGTACCGTTGGCTTGGTATGGTCGATCCCGGCGGGGCCACTGGCAGGCCTCGTTGCCGGCCCTGCCGGTGCCTACCTCAACTGGGCAACGGTCCTGCTGGGTGGAACGGTGCTGTGGTATGTGCGGATGAGTGTTCCCCTCGCCATTGGGATGGTGGGCGTAAGCGTAGCCATGGTGCTGTTGACTCAGTGGGCAGTGGCCTCGGTCGCCATGCCGCTATGGCAGCTGAGCCTGCTGATTTTTGTCTTGGCGTGGATAGGCCAGTTTATCGGACACAAAATCGAGGGAAAGAAGCCAAGTTTTATGAAGGACCTGCAGTTCTTGCTCGTGGGACCCATGTGGTTGCTGCATTTCGTCTACAAAAAAGTGGGCATTGCTTATTGAAGCGACTGCTGGACCCAGATGGGTGAAGACCATGCTCGATGGCGCACGATGGACTCGACGTGGCTCTCTGTACATCCGCTCGGCCGGTCTGCTTCTGCGAGGCGGTTGCACTCAACTTGACTCCAACGGCAAGTGGGCGCCTCGAGTACTCGAGCATAGACAAACCCATCGACAAGGGGCGCAGGGTCCGTCCAGACCGTACACATGCGGTTTGGCTCGGAGCGGATGGGGCTGCACGTCTCCGGGTCGATGGACTCATCGGAGTCGGCTTCGCTTAAGACAGACACCACGGCCTGATGAGGCACCCCGTATTCATCGATCCAGCCTTTGATGAGTTGAACCTCGCTCAAGGGCATTTGGTCTCCAGAAGCCTCTACGAAATACGTGTTCGCAGCGGTGGTGTGTCCCCCCATGGCCGTTCCGATGCTGTCGAGGGTGGCGATTCGGTCCCGCCAACTGCAGAGGTCGCCTGGAAGATCAGTGCCTCCAAAGAACCGAAGCTCAATCCGTGGACCGGAGGTGGCATAGGTCTCTCTGCGCCGGATTGCGTCGAAGATGGCGTCTCTGCTGTTCTCTGTGGCCCAAACTGCCGCGAGGCCACCTGGATTGTTTTCCAGCGTGTCGTGGGTGACCGTGCCTTCGCCGAGTCTTCGTTCGGGTGTCGCATCGGCCACACCCACATGGCCCATGAAGGCTGTGCTTGTCACATGTCCCGGTGTCGCGTTGTGGGTGTCTGTGCTGCCAATAAAGCCGAGTCGGTATGGGTTGATGCCCAAACGATGTTCGGTCATGAGCCCCTCGACCAACACATTTCGCAGAAAATCGAGCCGATGGACGCAGCCCCAGAGTCGCATCCCTCCGCTGCCGGTTTCGTCGCCGCATACTGATGCGTTCGGCGGTCGAAGTTTTTCAAAGATGCACTCGGGATCGTCGAGGATGCCTTCAAATCCGTTCCGGCACTCCGAGTCTCCCTTGTGTTGAAAAATCTCCGCCACGGGTTCCATTCGCGCCCGGAGCGCTGCGATCTCGGCCGCATCGACTCCGTCCTTGTCGATGGTGAACAGTTGGCCATTTGATAGGTTTGAGTTGTGCGGAAGCACAAGGACATCGCAGTCCTCGGTGCATTCGTCGTCGAGTTGACGCCACAAAGAAAGGGGTGTCGGTGCTTCAAAGTGCGTAATGGGAAGCTCGGGAACATCATCGGTGCGGAATACGACATTTCGATGCAGGTTGGAAACATCCGAAGTGTTGGTGTACTCGTACGCCACAAAGGATGTAAACGCACAGGCGCTTGTGCGATCATCGGCGTTGTTCGCTACTCGTTGGACCTCACGCCACCGCAGGCGTGCTGCGTCAATGCAATCGGATCCATCGCCGCAGATGTCGGAGAACCGCTCGGGCGTACGACTGGCCATCAGTACACCAAAGTCGAATGCACCATTGGAGGCACTCACATCTCGCCAAGTGGCGCAGGTGTCCGATGTGTATCCGGCCCAAGCGGGGTCAGTGCAGATCAGAATCTCGCCTAAAAACTCACCGTGTTCGGTCATGGCCAAAAAATCGAGGGGCCGATCGATCGTTGCCGGCCGATTCATCGCGCCCGTTTCGTCCGGGAGCATCACAGTGTCACCCTTTGCGTATGCGTACCCATCGGCGGTGGTCAGGGTCGAGCCATAGGCGCCAGCATCGAACGACCAAGAGGAGTGCGCGTGGAGGTCGCCCCACAAAACCCGTCTCTCTGCGGTTACCGTCTCGCAGGGCTCATCGAAAGAGGATGCCGCCGGAGCAGAATCCGGTGTCGGCTCTCCACAAGACACAAGTAGAATCGGGAAGATGAGGCGCATGCGTTTCCGCTTAAGTCGGAAGTACCCGACTTGCAGCATTCGGAAGGACGGAGAATCGATGCGGTTGCGACGATTGAGTGTCGGTTCGATGGGGAGCGATGGGTTGCCATGGCGACGGCTCTATTCGGACGCTACATCCATATCGGAGGTGCACATGCGTTTTGTCGGTGCGATGGTTTTTGTGGTCGGATGCGCAACGCCGAGTCTGGACAAGCAACTCGATGGCGACGAAGTGTCACTCCATGACACCGCGGCGGATCAGTCAGATGCAGATGCGGATGCAGAT
>DEBL01000106.1:4380-23813 GCA_002348535.1 Deltaproteobacteria bacterium UBA2957
GATGCAGATGCAGATGCGGATGCGGATGCGGATGCGGATGCGGATGCGGATGCAGACGATGATCAGCAGGTAGAGGACCTTCCATGCCCTGACGGTGTGGTGTGCATCGATACGTTTCCGTCCTCGCATGTGGGCGACACTTCGGCGTCGAGTCGGCGTGACTTTGATGCCTACGACTGCGCCCCGGGCACAGATGAGAGCGGCGCCGAGGTGCTGTACCGAGTCACCATCCCCGCCAACGGTCTACTGTCTCTGGAGTTGACCGACATGGAAACCGGTGCAGACGTGGACGTTCACCTCCTTGGCAGTGAATCCAGCAGTGACTGCATCGCTCGCGGGCATTGGGTGGCCGGCGGGTACGTTCAGGCCGGTCACTATTGGGTCGTGGCCGATACATGGACGAGTGGAGCGACTGAATACGATGGGCAATATCGAATGAACTTTGGGTTCATGTCCGTTGACGACCTTGAGGAGATGGGCCTCGACGAGGCACCTGCAGAGGATGCCCTGTACGCCATGGGCGTTGCATTTGAAAACGGTGACCCGGACACATTGTTCTACGCAATTACGGACTTTTCGATGCATTCCGCCGATCGCCGAATGTGGATTTTGGACCTGATCGACGGCACGCTCCTTTGGAACCTCCATGTGACCCACGGCGAGAATTCAAGCACTGGTTCAGAGGCGTATGCGACGAGCTTTTCGAATATAAACGATAGTCATCAGTCCTCTCTTGGCATGATGAAGGCCGCCGAACTGTACACCAGTTCGACCGTGGGGCCCGGTTTGCGCCTCGATGGGCTTGAGCCCGGCTACAACGACAACGTGCGAATGCGCGGGATCGTTGTCCATGGAGCCACATACGCGCGCGCTGAAAACGTCGCATCGTGGGGCGTGGCTGGAACAAGCTGGGGATGTCCTGCCGTCGATGACAGACTCGTCGATGATGTGATGGACACCCTAACGGGCGGCGGCATGATGTTCTTCTGGTACCCAGATGGAGACTGGTCTTCGTTTTCCGGCTACTTGGATTGATGGGGTCCGCATTCCGCCGTGAATCCCCGCTGCTGGTGGGTGTGGCGGTTTCGTGTGCGTGGCTGTGGTACTTGGGCCGCGCCTTCGTGCCCATGGATTGGCCCGGAGGCTTTGATTGGGAGCGATACCTTAGAGAAACGTGGGCGTACCTTCATCCGGGCACGATGAACAGCACATGGTTGGAACCGCTTTACCCGTATCTTTTGGGCTCGCTGGGGCCGCACCTCGGGTGGTCGTGGGCCGGAATGCTGATTTCCTCTGTGGCACTGGTGATGGTGATCGTGGGAGCAGCTCTGCTCGGTCGTTCGCTGGCGGGACCATGGGTGGGGGCCGTGGCAGCGCTATCCATCCCCCTTACTCCCCAGTTGGCTGCGGCGTCTCGATGGGTGAACCTCTACCCTCTGTTGAGCGGCACAACTGCTCTGGGGCTTGCGGGTGTCGTGGGCATGGCGCGATGGCGAACGTGGCCGTGGGCCGTGCTCGGGGGTGTAGGCACGGGGCTTGCGTGGGCAATCGATGGGCGTACTGTGACGTTGCTACCCGGCTTTGTCTTGCTCGGTCTGACCGGTGTTGTCGTTGCAGGAGGACGCCTTCGTTCGACCGTGATGCTGGTCTTGTTCACAGGTGGCTTGGCGTTGGGTCCGATCCTCCAGAATGAGCTTCGCGTCGTCCCTCGAGAGAAAACGGCAGAGGTCGCAGAAATTCTGAGGGGGATCGAGTTGTCAAAGCTTCGGAACAGTCCGAATGCGTCCTTGCGGACCGCATGCCAACACGAACCCAGCGCCGTGATTAGCATTGAGGGTCTCCTGCAGCCCTGTGCCTCTGCGCTTCAGGCAGACAACTCAGGTCGGGTGGACGAAGGATTGCCTTGGGGCCTTGCATTGACCTTGTTGATGCTCCCGCTCGCGATGCTTCCGGGCCGGGGTACGCGCCGGCAAACCTGGATCGCATTGCTGGCCATCGTGCCGTTTGTCGGGATGACCGTGGCGATGTCGCGCTGGATCATCGTTACGCCGCGGTACATGATGCAGATTGCCGCACCGGCAGCCGTCGTCGTGCCGTTGGCCGCAGCCCAAGTGTGGGGGACCTTCTTGAGACACCGTCGGTTTCGCCAGTTGGCGCCCATCGCCCCGCTTGTGGCTCTTGCTTGGACATGGAAAGGCGGCCCGATGCATGCGGCCGTCGAGCCCCTCGAGCGATCGTCGACCTACCGGATGATGGCGCCAATTGTGGAGTTGATAGAAACCGAAGTGTCGGGCGATGCAGTATTGCTCGACTGCTCGGAGAGCCATGTCGAGGTGGCCGTGTTGCCTCGCAGCCTTCACGGTGGCGCCCGAAATCACGAAGGCCATGATTGGGAGCGGTGTGCGGATTGGCTCGTTGACCCGGAAGGTCAATCCGACGCCTACATGATTGTGGGGAATCGAACCAAGGTCCGCGGGGTCCGCGGGCTGAGCTTGCCCCCGCCGTGGTTGCAGGTGCTTCGGAGGGACGGTCAAGGTCAGCAAATCGCGGTTTGGAAGCTGGATGCAGCGTTCAATCCCTGACCCGAAGTTCAAGAAAGCGGTCTACAGAATCAATCCATGCTTGAGCAGTGCCGCCCTCCGTCAGGTGACGTACACACTCATCGGCGATGTGCACACAGTGGTCGATATTGCAGTGGAGATACAATCCTTGGCGTCCGATGGGGAACACGGTGTTCATGGCGGCAACCGTGCGCAACGCAGCTTGCCATCGTGAGAGCCATCCACGAGTGTAGAGTGGATAGACCCTCGGCAAAAAGGTCTGCTTCACTGTGCCGATCGAGGCGCTTGCGGGGATGATACCGGCCCGTCTGAGTTGGCGGTTAATTTCGTCGACTTCGAGTGTGAAGTCTCGGCTCGGACCCCACTGGCCTTCTGGGATTTCCAAACAGAGAACATCGCAATCCTCGCTGGACATTTCGGTCGAGAACTGCGCTGGCTGCGACACTCGCCCGAACCAATAGTCGGCCTCGGGAACATAAAAGGTATCGGTGTCTCCGACGGTGTGTTTGGGCAGTGAAGCATGAATGATGTACAGGCCTCGATGCGCCAAGCCTTCGTCGGGCGCAAGGTCAGAAAGGTGGCCAGAAAAGAGAATAGGCCCGTTCCAATCATCGAGGTCAGTGGCGGTTACTGGACTGTCGTAGTGGATGGGTACGCCGGCGAGTTCCAGTCCAGTTTGGAAGTACTCCACCAACCCGGCCATGCCTTGTTGAGGGTACAGAAAATGGTGGTCGACCGTTCGTTGACGCGAGATGGCTTTCTTCAGCGTTGACACCGGCGACGCTGTTGAGACTCTTGCCTTCGCAACAGTCTGAGAAATCTCACTGGGATGCAGCCCCCATACCTTCTCGACGTACGGCGCGTAAAATTGCTGGTAGGCCCTTCGCCCGACACGCTCAGTAACGAAGTCCTCAAATCCGATGTCCGCGCGTGCATCCTGTCGGTCGTCTTCCCAGGACGTGAATCTTCGAAACGCTTTGGGTCGGGTCAAAAAGTTGAGGCCCATGTGTGCTGTGGTTTTGGCGCCGAGGCCGCGCAGAAAGTCGCCCATTTGGAGTGGGTATTGCATGTGCGACTGCGCCAGCACCAGACGACCGCGTCGGGGCCGCTTGTCCCAGCCCGCATCTTGAGTCAGTTCCAACAAAAGCGGGTGCGCACTGGGATGGATTCGATGAGACCCCCGATCGCACGGGATCCCTGAGAACTCAATTGGTGCTAGAAGTCCACCCGATTGGGGACCCGCATCCCGAATTTCAACCTTACGTCCGGCGCGGGTCAGCAACCATGCGGCGCTGAGGCCGGTAATTCCGGACCCGACCACAAGAACCGGCGCGTGTGTTGTCATGAGGCTCTTTAACTGGTGCTGTGGCCTTGAATGTAGTGCTCATGCCAGAGAACCCAATTGAGCAAGCCCCATAGCGCGCGACCGTGATCCTTATGCATCGCGCAATGTTCATCCAGTAAGGCCGTGACTCCATCCGCTTTCAGAGCACCTGTCTGTTGCACTCTGTCCGGATCCAGAACCGATCGGGTGAATGCTTCAAGGGGGCCACGCATCCAACGCGAGTATGGCATCTCAAGGCCCATCTTTTTCCGCTTGGTAATCGACTCAGGCAGGACATCCGCCATGGCTCGGCGCAACAGTTGCTTGGGTGTCAGCCCATTCATCAAAAATCGGGGTGGCACCTTCGCCAAGTAGGCCACAAGCTCGCGGTCGCAAAACGGTACTCTCGCTTCGATCGAGTGTGCCATGGTCATGCGGTCATTTTTCACCATTAAATCATCGGGCAAGTGAAAGGTGCGGTCGACGTGCAGCAGACGCTGCAGTTCATTGGGACTTGCACAGGCCGCATACGCAGCTTCGAATAAGGCGTAGGTGGGCGATTGCCCGCTCGATGGGATCACCAAGTCCGACTTATCAGACTCACGAACGACTTCACGCCACGCAAAGTGAGACCGGGCAGAGTCAAACTCGGCGCCGTATGCAAAGCGCTTCGCCTTGAAGTCAAAGCTCAGCTTAGTGTGACGCACGCGAAGGCGGTTAACGAGCGGACGCACGAGGGATGTTCGGATCCATTTCGGGAGCATTCGGTACCGCCTGCGGACCACGGCTGCAGCGTGCGTGTCGTACCCCGAAAACATTTCATCGCCCCCTTCTCCCGATAGCAAGACCGTTACGTGCTCTTTGGCGCATTCTGCGAGAAGGTAGGTGGGCAGGGCAGAACCATCGCCGTACGGCTCATCGATTCCAGCGATCACCAATGGCAGCGTGGTGGGTACATCTTCCGGGCGAACATTGATGGTGTGGTGTTTGGTGCCAAGCTTCTGTGCGACTGCGCCGCCGTGGTGTGCCTCGTTGAAGCTCGGATCGGAAAAGCCGATCGAAAAGGTATGAAAGTCACTTGAGCCGGTTTCGGCGACGGCCATTGCAGCAATGCTGCTCGAATCCAGACCGCCCGAAAGCATGATGCCCACATCCACATCGGCAACGAGTTGCCGTCGGACTGCACGCTGCAGCAGGCTACGGCTTTCATGGACGGCATCCTCGAGTGTGATGGATTCGTCGGTTGCCCATGTGGTCTGGGAGTGGGTGCGCTGCGTAACGTTGCCGGTGCGCGTATCGACTGTCCACCACGTGCCCGGACGGATCTCTTCAATTCCCTCGAATGCCGTCAGGCTTCCCGGGATGTAATCGAGTGAAAGATAGTGATGGAGGGCCTCCATTGAAGCCTTGGGGGTGAAGCCCGGCACAGACATCAACGCCTTTAGTTCAGAGGCAAACCAGATGTGGTCTCGGCGCCGCATCACGAAGAGCGGTTTTACGCCAAAGGGGTCGCGTACGAGGTGCAGACGGTGGTGGGCGGGCTCGTACGCGGCAAAGGCATACATCCCGTCGATCGATGCAAGCGTGTTCTCCATCCCGATGGTTTCAATCAGGTGAAGCAACACCTCGGAGTCCGACCGACTGCGCAGCAATCCACCAATTTCGAATTGGGTTGCAAGCTCACGATGGTTGTAGACTTCGCCATTGACGACGAGGTGAGTGCGCGGCGTACTCATGGGCTGACGTCCAGCTTCGGTCCGGTCAATAATGCTCAGTCGAGCGTGGGCGAGGCCCACCAACTCGTCGATGAACAACCCTTCTCCATCAGGGCCACGATGACGCATCCGTGCCGTCATGTCCCTCAGTGTCTGCGCTTGGTCTATGGGTCCGGCGAGCGAGATGTATCCAGCAATTCCACACACAGACGGATTGTACCGGTTCGCACCAAGACGTGGGTAGCTGGGGTTAACTTTCGAGGCCGAAGTTCATCCGATGACCGCCGGATTTTAGCCCTCGAGTGGTGTTTGGATGCGGATCTCAGTTGCTCGCAGCCCGCCGGGAGCGGTCGCTAAGGGCCTCGACTTCGGCCCAGAGTTGTTCGGGGGGAATTCCCGCTTCTTCAGCGCACCGTTGGGCTTCGTCGACGTCGTTTAGCAATGAGTGCAGGGTTACCATCGCGGTCGCCAAGCTTCGATCACATGTTGCGGGTCGAGGTGTCAATAGCGCATCTGCTCCCGACACATCGCCGGATTCCAAGAGCGCCTGAGCCCAGGCGCCTCGGACCCCAGGGCCCGGGGCACATCGACGCTCCCATACGGTTTGGGCGGCCTCAATTGCTGCTTTGGGACCGTTCACGACGCGCTCGGCGTGAATCCATTCGGCGGCAAATGCACACGTTGGAGGGTGTCCAGCGGTGGCCTCGTTCAGTAGCGGAAGGGCCTCCGAGATTCGTTGAGTTGCGGCGAGTTCATGGCCATACCAAGCCGCGGTGTATGGAGTTTGATGTTGGGTGTAGGCGGACTCGGCTAACGTCAGGTCACTGGTCCAATCACGAATGCGCTCGTGCGATACGGCCGCCAAGGGCGTCATCAAAACGAGAGCCCATGGCAGGCGTTTTGAGGCTGGACAGACCGCCGCAAATGAAATGATCAAACCAATCAGTGGCATTACAAGGTATCGCTCTCCAATCAGGAAGCGGCTCGCGACTGCGATGACCCCCGGGACGATTGCGGCGCAAAAAAATACCAGCCCCACTCGTCCCCACCGACCGCCGAAGACCGCAGTGTAGAAGACAAACAGAGCGGCAGCAGCGAGTGCGGGTAAGTTGACTGGGTTGAGGTAGGCAATGTGCAGGCTGTCCGTCAGCGGCACGGGCCAAGGGATTTTCGCGATCATGGTTCCGACCACAGCCAGCTTTGATTCGCTGACAAGCTGTGCGGCATCCAAAGGCGGTGCATGATGAAGCCCCGGTCCGACGATTTGCCGGACGAAGAGTGCGCAAAAGGCACCGATGGCGAGTGCAGCATGCCGGTGCCAGCCACGCTCAGTTCGCTCTTCTGCCCAATCTATCAACGGCAGCAACAGCAGGACGATTAATCCATTTTCCTTGGCGAGAAGTGATGCGCAAGCACACACGGTGCCAGCCACCAGCCGAGTGGACCCCGAGTTTCGAGGCGAGGCGAGTAGAACTGCGAGAAACCCAAATGCCAGTGCCATTGAGTCGTTTCGAGCGGAGATGAAGCACACCGACTCTGTCACCAAGGGATGAACAGCATAGACTGCGGCTGCGATGGCTCCTCTTGTTGGGTCAAACACCGATCCGAGCAGTCGGCCCAGCAGAAATACGACCAGCAAATGCCAAGCCAAGGAGTGGAGGTGATAACCGCCGGCCCAGTCCCCAAAGACTGCAGAATCGAAGAGCAGGCTGAGCATCATGAGCGGGCGGTAGTACCCCGACTGACTGTCCTGAAAATGCCAGAGATCCTGATGAAACACGGACAAGACGGTATGGCTGGCGACACCGGTGGTTGCATTGACGATGAGTCCGTTGTCGTCGGAGACAAAACCAAGATTTACTACCGGAGCGTAAATCAGTCCCGTCAATGCGATGATGATCGCTAAGAGTCGCATGGAACCTAGGGGTGGGCGCCGCGGTCCGAACGAACCGTTGGTAGGCCTTAACGCTACAGGAGGGGGTGTCTATTGGCGACACTGCGGAGCGAGTTTGACCCGCGATGGCGGCGGTTCGAGGCGGTCGTTGAATGCGCCTCGACGAATCCACGTATGATGAGCCACGGAGGTGATGGGTGATTGCTTGGTTTGCATTGGCCACCTTGTGCATTGTGGTTGGGCCCGCGGACGCGGAGCAACGGTCCTTCGCGGTGGAGAAGGGGACGGAAGAATGGGTGTTTGATGTCGCTTGGTCCGATATCGGCGGAAAGCGACAGCGTGTGGACTACGCACTGCCGAGCGCCTCCGTTGAATCGGACTTGGCCGTTCCGCTCAAGTTTCAGATAAAGCAGGCCAATCGCGCAGTTGTTGATGCCATCAATGCGTACGGGGCCGCCACGAAGGGTGTGCAAATCAAAGCTGTACAGCGTGGGAAAAAAGTTTCGATATCCGGTCGATCGCGGTCGCGTAAGAAGCTGAAGAAGGCGCAGTCTGAACTGAAGGGAGTGCAGCGTCGAGCACTCCGCAAATACATGAAAGCCAACGGCTTCACGAAGTTGAAGGGGAAGATCATTCCCAATCATGCACAGCATGCCTATCGGTATTCGGATGACGTAGAGCCGTTGGCCACGGCGCTCGGCGCTGAACGCCTCAAGCGCCGGTCCTTTGCGAGGCGCGCCTTATCTTTCGTTCAGTCCATTCCATACGAGAAGGGACGAAATGGCCGTGATCGTGGATTTCGATTGCCGTTGTCTGT
This sequence comes from Deltaproteobacteria bacterium UBA2957, assembly GCA_002348535.1. Taxonomy (GTDB): domain Bacteria; phylum Myxococcota_A; class UBA796; order UBA796; family UBA796; genus UBA796. The sequence goes on from DEBL01000106.1 coordinate 12,692, forward strand.
GTTGGCCCGAAACAAGGGAGACTGTGACTCAAAAGCAACGCTCTACCTTGCGCTAATGAAGGCCGCCCACCCCTCGCTCGATTCGATATTTGTCTACATCAAAGGGCATGCGTTCGTTGGTCTTGGGTTGAAGCCCACCGATAACGATGTCGTTTTTCGAGCCGATGGTCGAAAATGGGTTCTCGTTGAACCGGTGGGCCCCGCCTTGTCACCAATTGGGCAAGGGTCTCGCAAGAGTGAGCGGAAAGCCAAGCGCGGTAAGATTGAAGTTCGACGCGTTAAAGACGACTGATTTTCAACTGGTGTAAAGGATGATCGTGAGCGTCCGAAGGAAGGGTCTACAGGAGTAGACGATGCAGCCGGCCCTCACCCAGCAAGCCAAGCAGTTGGCGATACAAATCATTCGGGACCATGTACGCCAAGAAAAGATGGCGGTCCTAAACGAATCGATGAACGTTGATCATGCCCGTCGACTGTTTTTTATCCACAATCCAAAGTGCATGGGCACGAGTCTAAAGCAGTGGCTCGGGCTTCGTGTGGACAACGCGGACCACCGATTTCCAACATTGACGGTGAACCGAATGCTCTGGGAAGCCTACACTACGATTGTGGTGGTGCGGCACCCAGTTGACCGGTTCGTGTCGAGCTTTAACTTCCATTGCCGCTCAAACTATGCGGGTGGCTACACCGTTAAATATCCCGACTTAAAGTCGTGGGACATGGCGGAATACTTCGAACGAATGCGCATCCATGAGCCGCTCGCAATCGCTCCCCAGTGGAAATACACCGTCCACTTGCAGAGTGACGCACCTCCGGATTTCCTGATCAGAATGGAAGATGCAGCGGAGGACATACAGCGACTTGCCGGCGTGTTGGGCATCGGCCAAACCCTTCCGGGACTCAACCGATCGTCGGGACGCAAGGAAAACCCAGAGCCGGCATTGCTCGACCAACTCACGGACTACTACGCGCTCGATTTCCAGTTGTTCGGCTACACCGCATGAAGAAAACGCTCAAGGTTCGACCCCATTGTCCGTAGCGGAGGGGAGCCCACCAACGGGGAGAGCTTTCATGCGTAGCGTTGCCATCATTCCGGCCCGGGGCGGTTCCCGAGGAATCCCACGCAAGAATGTCGCGCTGTTGGATGGAAAGCCGCTCGTGGTCCACACAATCGAGGCGGCACTTGATGCTGAGATGGTCGATGCGGTGGTTGTTACCACTGATGACCCGGAGATTGCGCAGGTGGCTGAGAAGGCAGGTTCGTGGGTGATAGAGCGGCCTCGTGACATCTCCGGTGACACCGCTTCATCTGAGTCGGCACTGACCCATGCTCTCGACCAGATATTGATTGAGCATGGCGTCGATCCCGAGATCACAGTGTTTTTGCAGTGCACGAGTCCTCTGACCTCCAGCGAAGATATTGACGAAACAGTGGCCGCCCTTATCGACGAAGGCGCCGATTGCGCTCTCGCCGTTTCACCCAGTCACCAGTTCATGTGGTCGCGCACGGCTGCGGGCAGTGGGGTGGGCATCAACCACGATGAACGCGTCCGACAGCGTCGCCAAGATCGCGATGAACAATTCGTTGAAACTGGGGCGGTCTACGCGATGAAAACCGCGGGGTTCCGACTTGCCGGGCACCGGTTTTTTGGACGGATCGCGATGCACGTGATGCCGCGAGAGCGGGTTTGGGAAATTGACGACCCGTCCGACTTGGTCGTGGCTCGGGCGCTCCTTGAGCACCGACGGATCGAGCGGACACGGACCCTGATCGGGTTCCAGCCGAGTGCGCTTGTTCTGGATTTTGATGGTGTGTTTACACCGAACACTGTGATTGTTTTTCAGGATGGCACAGAAGCGGTGCAGTGCAACCGCGGGGATGGCGCAGGCTTGAGTCGGATGCGGAAGGCAGGTGTGCCGATGCTGGTGTTGTCGGCCGAGGTCAACCCGGTTGTTGCCGCTCGCTGCCAAAAACTGAAGATTGAGTGCATTCAAGGAATTGAAGACAAACGACCCGTATTGTTGAAGTGGTTGCGTCAGCGAAAGCTCAACCCAGCCCACGCCATTTACATTGGAAACGACATGCCCGATATCCCCTGCATGCAGGCGGTCGGATGCGGGGTGGCTGTAGCGGATGCCCAGCCTGAAGTGCTGGATGCTGCAGATATTGTGCTCAGAACTCGGGGTGGACAAGGCGCCATCCGCGAGCTCGTTGATTTGATTACAGAGACTGCTCGAGAGCAGAAGGAGGCGTCACGATGATTACCATTGGCGATAAGACGATTGGCCCCGGTCAATCCACCTACATCATTGGCGAGATCGGAATCAATCACAACGGATGCGTAGAAACCGCGAAACGCATCATTGATGCTGCGGTTGTTGCGGGTTGTGACGCGGTCAAGTTTCAGAAGCGTACACCGGATCTGTGCGTGCCCGCTCACCAACGAGACGTGCAGCGCGAGACTCCATGGGGCATCATGTCCTACATCGACTACAAACACCGGATCGAGTTCGGTGCCCGTGAATATGCGGAAATCGACCGCTATTGCGCGGAACGGGGAATCCACTGGTTCGCATCTTGTTGGGATCCCGTAGCCTTGGATTTCATCGAACAGTTTGAACCCGTAGCCCACAAGGTCGCGAGTGCATCACTGACGGATATCCCCCTTCTTGAGCGTCTCAAGGAGACGGGCCGCCCCATTATCCTTTCTTCGGGCATGTCAACGATGGATGAGATTCGTCGTGGCGTTGAGGTTGTCGGTACCGAAAACCTCATCTTGTGTCACTCGACGAGTGCGTATCCTTGCCCCCCTGAGTTGCTAAACTTGCGAATGGTTCAAACCCTCGCCGCTGAGTACCCGGGAGTTCCAATTGGGTACTCTGGACACGAGACTGGCCTCCAGACCACTGTGGCAGCGGTTGCGCTGGGTGCGTGTGTGGTGGAGCGCCACATCACACTGGACCGGGCGATGTGGGGTACGGATCAGGCTGCGAGTGTCGAGCCGGGAGGTCTCGGGCGCCTTGTCCGCGACATTCGAACCATCGAGCGGGCCATCGGCGATGGGGTGAAGGTTGTGTACGATGAGGAGATTCCCATTCGTAAAAAGTTGCGTAGAGATCCCGCCCAGCTTGAGTTGACCGCTAAATAGTTGCGCGACGCGCTTAGAAATACGGGTGCCGAACCATGGAGGTTCGGCACTTTTTTTGACTTGTGGTCTGAGGCGGTCGGTGTCGAGCGTGTGCATGCCTTGACCGGTTGCAACGGCGCAGTTCATGGCGCGCAGCGCCATCATGCACTGTGGTTTAGGGTCGGAACGGGGTACTGCTCGTCAGGAAAGCAATCGTTTTCCATCGTCTACAATAAACTGGTACAACGCCCGTGACGCGGCCAAGGAGTCCGCCATGGTGCTTGCAGATTTCGCGCGCTCCATGACTTCAAGGATCGTTTGCTGATTCATTAGGGCCAGAACGGTCATCCGTCGCGTGGTCTTCTTTAAATCGGATTCCGCTTTGCTCAGCCGGTGGAGTGCAGAGGGGTTCCGGGCCGCCTCGTCGATAATGCTCACACACTTCTGAGCTTGTCGAATCGCTCGTTGAATCCCACGGCGAATCTCTTGGCCGCGCATTTTCATTGCGCGCTCTCGCCGACTCACGTTTGCCTGCACCTGCGGACTGTTGAAAATCTCATCGAGTTCAACTGTCATGGGCTCGAGTGTACGAACCACATCCATCAGGCGCGAGTGCTGCATTCCATCGATGTGGGCGCCACCCTCAGTACAGTTGAAGAAGGTGGTGGAGGGGTTGTCTGTTGCAGTGTGCTGGAACCACATCCGAAAGTTGGCAAAGTCCAAGGATGTGTCGACCATGCCTCCATAGAAGCCGGGTACTTTGGCGGCTTGGAATCGAATTATGCCGTCTCTCGTTCGTTCCTTGACGGTATTTCGAAGTTCTTCGCTGTGACCTTCGAGTTGCCATAGCCCCGTGGCTTCGTCGTACACGGCCCGGGTATCGCCATCTGCGCCATCGGCATGGTAGTAGGCCCCGCCTGCAAACGAGAGGTCCTGACCCACCAATACGATGGGGTTGCACTTCCACAGGAGACCCAAGCTTACGGCGCTGCAGGACACGGAACCCGCTGCTGGCACCAACTCGACCGGCTCAGGCAGCATCCATCCGTCGGCTTCTTGGTTGCCGACAAAGCTCAGGATGTTTGGCGTATTCAATGTGTAGAGTGGGGGGTGCGAGGTTGCGCAGAGCACGAGCGCTTTCAGCGTGTGGATGTCGATGCCTTCAAACTGACATGCGACGTCTTGGGGCTCAACGTTGATGGCGATGTCGGGCTCAACTCCGGCATTTTGCATAGAACGAAGCGCACGGTTTACGCAGACAATCACTGCGCGTCCCTTGGCTTCGCGTAAGACTTCGATGTTCCTTTCCAGTGACGGCCCGGCGCCGACCACGATCATGGGAACGCCAGCAAGTGAATCTCCAACATCGTTGACAAGTGGGTTTGAGGCCACATGCGGTAGATTTTTCAGCCCATTTTGTGCCCAGAGGGGGGCCAGGTCTTGAACCACCCCTTGGTTGGCCCGTCGCATCGAAACGGAATGAGAAAGAACCTGATTAATTTCATTCGTGACCGTCGTGGACACCGAGCATCGCGGAGTCCGAATCATCGCAAATCTTCGAGGGTGTTTACCCGGATACAGCATGATGGCGTCGCCAAGCTCTTGCCGGCTCCGAACAGCGACGGTATCGTCTATTGTCGGCTCTGGCGGTATCTCGTTTGGGAACATCGCGATGACGCGCTTGCATCCATAGCGGGTGAAGGGCTGAGCGAAGGCGGAGGCCTGCTCACCAACAATCAGCAGGATGTCGTTCTCTCGGTCCCAATCGGACGGAAGCAGTGCCGCTGGATTGATGTTCGGAACCTGCTGCTGTGGGTTTGGGCGATTCATGTTGCGTGTACTCCGCACTCGGAATCGGACAAATCGAAGGACGCTGAAGGGAAACAATACGGCTTTTGGCGACGCACCGGGCGCGTTCCGTTAGTTGCTAAGTCGATGGGACAGATTCGAGGAAAACAGTTGCGATGGTTACGCGCGAAGGCGCACCACCTGAAGCCTGTTGTGATTATTGGTCAAGACCGGGTGACTGAGGGTGTGGTCGCACACATAGACGCTGCTCTTGAGCAGCATGAACTGCTAAAGGTGCGGCTTACTGCTGCTGAAAAAGCCGAAGCCGTAGCTGCAGCAGAGCACCTGACTTCAGCCACGGGGGCTGTGCTCGTTCAACGAATCGGTCACACCTTAGTGCTCTACCGCCGTCGCCAGAATGGTGCGCCCACGCTGAAGTTACCTCGCAAGTAAACGGTCGGCGGGTCCACTCTCTCGAAGAGTGCGATGTTCCACGATGTGCTGAACAAAAACACGCGCCATCCGAGCCGGAATTGGGCTCGAAGGGTGCGTGATTCTGTTTCGGAGTGTTCCGCTTAGTAGCGGTCGTTTCCGTATCCGCCGCCGCCACCGCCGTAGCCGCCGCCACCGCCACCGCCGTAGCCGCCGCCACCGCGTCGACCGCCGCCACCGCCGCCGCCGCGTGGTGGACGCTCAGTAGCGCTGTCAACACGGATTGAACGACCATCGAGGTCGCTTCCGTTGAGCTCATTTTTTGCCTTGGTGGCGCTGCTCTCATCGGCGAAGGTCACAAAGCCAAAGCCGCGGGAGCGCCCCGTATCGCGTTCCATAATGACTTTTGCATCGGTCACTTCACCGCACTGTTCAAAGTGGGCTTTAAGGGTCTCATCACGGGTGGCCCAGGCCAAACCGCCAACAAACAATTTCGAACTCATTTAATCTTTCCTACTCGGTATCCGATCCGCAGCAGAGCGAATCTTGCCGGGACAGTAACGGGTTTTGCGCCCGATTGGGCTACCTCAACTTTCATTTTTTTATGCAACTGGGGGTTTCACATGGCTGGCCATCGGGGACCGCTGCGTCCTTGGTGGTGTCCCTCTCGACCCATTGAGGCATTCAGGCTGCATGGGTGGATTTTTTTTTAGCGCGGCGCAAAAGCAGATTGTGAGGTCTCTGATACTGTGAACGCAGGTGGGTATGAGTTCGGATTTTATCGGCATTGCAGATTGGTTGGTGGGCAACGCATCGAGCCACAGTGATCTGCGTGTGCTGACGGAACAGTTCGTGTCGCGCCTCAATGCATCGTCCATGCAAATCGAACGCCTGAATCTCGGCGTCATGGCGGTGCACCCGGAAATGGCTGGCTATGCGGTGATGTGGGAACCCGGTATGAAACAATGTATCGAGGTTCCAGTTCGGCATGAGGATTTACAGAAGCCAACCTACCGATTGAGCCCGATACGGTTTGTGGTTGAACAGCGGCGATCCGTGGCCTTCGATTTGACCGATCCAGAAAATGTAAGCGGTTTCCCGGTTCTGAATGAATTTCGGGCCAAGGGGTTCACTCATTATGTGGGCTTCCCGATTCCGTATGGGGAAGACGGAATTGCGATTCTAACGATGTGTACACGGAGAGAATCGGGCTTCTATCCTGAGCATTTAGCGGGCATCGAAACTGTTTTTCCGGTACTCAGTCTGCTGATCAACGTGGTCGAAACACGCCGGCTGGCTCGCACGATTCTTCGAACCTATCTTGGCAAAGACACCGGTGAGCGCGTGTTGACCGGAGACATTGTGCGTGGCGGGGGCGAGCGCATCGAAGCTGCGGTCTGGTTCTGTGACCTCCGCAACTACACTGCGATGACATCAGAACTGGGTTCCTTCGCCATGATCGATGTCATGAATGATTACTTTGACTGCATGGCAGAGGCCATTTGGGCCGAGGGCGGAGAGATATTGAAGTTCATGGGCGATGCCATCTTGGCCGTGTTTCGCATTGACGGTGACCGCGCCAAAGCCCAAGCGGCCCGCGCCGCAGTCCGTGCGGCACAAGCAGCGATTGCATCACTGGCGGCAGTGTCAGACCAACGAGTTGCTGCGGGTGAACTTCCATTGGCAGCAGGCGTATCGGTTCATCTTGGATCCGTTGTGTACGGAAACATTGGGGCGAAGAGCCGCCTTGATTTCACTGTGATGGGGCACTCCGTGAACTTGGTCGCTCGGATTCAAGGCCTGAACGGGTCCCTCGGCGAAGCCATCCTGTTTTCAAGCGAGGTTGCCGACCACGTTGCTGCGCAGTCGGTTGGACTGTACCCACTCAAAGGGGTTCGGGAGCCGGTTGCGGTGTTCAAGCCGCAAGAGACGACCTGACGCAACTACTTTGCGATGGGCGTCGCGCCGGTCTCCGTGCGAACAATCTGGCCATCACGGAGTTCGTGGAAGCCGATGATGGCTTCGCTCGAACCATCGGCAAAATCCATCGTTGAGTGTTCAACGAGGACGCTGTCATTCTCGTAGAGGCACCGCTGTGTGTGAACGACCACGTTTTCGCTCGCCATGAAGCCGCGGAGCATCTCGCTCATTTCAGCTTTGTTCATCTGCGTACCGGTTTGATGGCGCACGAAAATGTATTCATCATGCAAGCAGGCGATGAGGGCATCCGCATCGCGATTATCGATTCCTGTAGACCATTGCTTAAAAACAGACATCACTTCTCCTTCGATACGTGTGCGCTTAACGAGAGTTAGCCGGCAAGGGCACCAAAGCAGCCAGCTTTTAGTGAGTCAGTCACTCTAAGGTACTTGTTTTTGGACTCGATTCGACGATGTGTCGCTCGAGTATTCGTGTCGCCCGGTCTTTGACCTTGGGATGACGGTGCTCAGGCAGGGGTCTTCGAGCAAGCCAGAAAAGCCGGATCCACAATGGAGCCACACCGACCTTTGGGTGAACCGTGTAGGTCGAGTATCGTCCGGAGACATCGTCCCAGGCTTCTTGAATCGGATCCCAAGTGGTTTTGCGTTTTTTCCACCACGCCAAGGCAGCGCTGCATTCTGCAGGAGCCACTTTGTCATACGTATTGTTTCCAACCTCAGTGACGATGGGCACCGCGGTGCCGTCGGACACCATCAACTTGGTATTGCGCTGCCGGTGGACCCAGCCGTCTGCGTGAATGCGGTGAGTGTTTCCGCGTTTGAGTATGTTGTAATCCAAGCGGTCTTTGTCGCGTCGAGGTTTGGCCGCCCATGTCTCACAGGACCACTCGGCATCGGCCAGCGTCCACTCGGCCGAGCACGCGTACCTGGGGTTGTCGGCGACACCGCGAACCTCCTGAGTCCATTGACCGGCCACATCATCATCGCTGAGTGTGGTTTCTGTCCATTGGTTCAGAGCGGAGTATGTATCAAAGGTCCTGCGCTCAAAATCCCAGATTTGCTTCCAGTGCTTGATTCGGGGAGGGGTGACCAGAACGTGCTGCAATACAATTCGGTCGGCTGTATCCTCGTCCACGGTGACGAGTTCAATGACTTCCGAGCGCTTGGGTGGGGCGAGGACATACTGAGGTTGATGTCCTTCGATCTCTTCGTACTGAAAGGTGACGCGAAAGCAGCCTTCTTGGGCCTTGATGGCATCCTGCGCGGTGTCGAACTGCGGTGAGTTGGCCGCCAGCAATACGAACGAACTGAGGGTCAGCGAGAAGGCCCGGAGATTGATGCTCATGCTGCGAGGGTAACCCGTCGCGGTTCGATCGGGTCGGGCTCGCGAGCCGCAGGCACAGCGGTTGAGGAGATCACGAACCGAGTGCGGCCACCGTGTCGTGGTATTCCCGGACCAGCCCTTCAACAATCGTCTCGATGGGTTGCACGTCGTGGACATCGACAACCCCTTGACCCGCTGACCAGATGTCTTTCCACCGCTTTGCGCCTTCGCCAGTCTCGGGGTTTGGAACCGTGTCCGCGATGAAGTTCCCGTGTACGCCGCTCACCTTGTTGGTGTACACAATGTCTTCGGGGCCGCAATCGATGACTTTCTGTTTGTAGGCTTCCTCCGCTCCGCACTCCGTGCTCGCAATGAAGCGAGTGCCCATGTACACAAGCTCCGCGCCCAGCGCGAGAGACGCGGCAACTTGCCGGCCGGTGCTGATGCATCCGGCTGCGATGACCGGAACATCGAGGTTTGCGTTGAGGTACGGAAACAGGGCATAAGGGCTGATGCGTCCAGCGTGGCCACCCGCGCCCGCCGCGACGCCGATGATCGCATCGACGCCTGCCGATTGAGCCTTCATTGCATGCTTCAAGTTGACCACGTCGTGGAAGACGGTGGAGCCGACTCCTTTGGCGCGCCGAACGAATTCGGTTGGATTGCCGTAGCTGGTGATCCATACGGGCACCTCGAATTCCTCGCACAGCGCCGCATCGATCTGCAGTCGGTCGGGGTCTGTGAGTCCGATCGTCATGTTGATTGCGAACGGTTTGTCGGTCTTGGACCGAATCCATTCGAGGTCGGATCGCATTGCCTCCGGGGTCCGCGCATTGAGCGATGGCATCGCGCCGAGGATTCCGGCCTCCGCACACGCAACAAGCATTTCCTTGTTCGACAAGATGAACATCGGTGCAGCGACAATTGGGTACTTTAGACCGAGTTTGCGGGAGAGGGAGGTGGATAAACCCATTCGATTGACTCCGTGATTGGAGCCTTACCGTAGCACTGTGTTCTTCAAGCTGGAAGTCCTTGGCGATTCAGCCATGAACGGTTGACGACTATTCGTAGGTGGCAACTAGGGATCCATCGATGAGCAGTTCGATGCGACCAAAGTCGGGATTTAGGCCGCGGCCAATGCCGGAACGGGAACCCAAAATGTACGTTCGATACCCGTCCATTCCTTGGCCCCCCGCATCAAACATGTAGTAGTACTTCACGGTTAGAAATGAGCGCAGCCGTTCGGCGACAGCACGCCCACCTTCGGCCGTACGCAGTTCGCCGAGAAGTGAGCCGACGTACTGAATCAAGTCTTCTGTGGTCGAATAGCGAATTGATGAACCGCGGTCCTTTGGGTTGTCAACAGAACCTTGAAGTGCCAGGTGTCGCAACGGGACGAAGAGCAAGTTGTAGTCGGGGTAGTCGGCGTTGACGGTGCGTGACCTCCGATCCGGGGGCAGGTGAGCCCAGAGTTGGATCTGTTCGATTGGTTCTTGTCTATCGATGATGGAGGGTCTGAAGTCAAGGAATTCCTGTTCGGGTCCTGCGACCCGAATCCCGTTGGGGACGTGCAACTCCAACATCAATTCTGGATGGTTCATCCGGTCCCGGTGTGCGGTGTACGTGATGCTTCGGGTGACAGGGTTCATGGGGTCTCGACGCGCATCGAGAAAGGTGCGCACCACTACGGTCGTCGCATCATCGATGCTCGGCGTGTCGCAGGACGCACCCTCCGGGTGGGCGCACTCAGGGCCGTATCGGTAGAGTGCCGGTGTGAGTTCCAGACCAAAGACCCGCTCAGCAAATTGCTGGGCCAGAGATTCCCAGAACATGTCTGATTTGGTTTCAAGAATAGTTGTTGTTTCAGCATGTTTGCCAAGTTGGTCGCGCCATTCTGAGGCGTTCCATCCGTAAATGTCGCGGTAAATGCTCGTGAGCGAGTCGCTGTGTTCGGTATGCACCGGGGCGCCGCTCGCATCGAACAACCAGAGTTCAATTCCGACAGCCGACATGCGCGAGTTGGCGCTGAAGCTTCTGTCATACACGTATTGAGCGCCGTCGGTGGGCGTGACGGCCGATTCGCTGACGGCGTGATTGCGGAACTGCAGTCCGGGACCTAGCGCACGAACACGTTCGTGCATGGCCACTGAAGGTGCTTTGTTGAGGGGCTCGCCCGCAAGCGGCGCTTTTGGTGCAGCACTGCATCCGAAGGAGGCAGCGATCAACAAGATGGTCACGAAACGAATGGCGGTCAGTTGGGACTTCACAGGGACTCCAGCGGAACTGCCCCAAGCATACACCCCCCAGAGTCCGGTGCGAATGTCGAGTTGCCGGTCTGCGGTACAGATCCGGAGTGCGGTGGGTCGACCTGCCGACGGCATCATTCCACCGGTGTACCGTGAACCGAACGGGCATCACAATCCGTCAAAAAAAGGGTGCTTTTCGCTTGCATCACGGAGCCCTAACCACGTAGGCTTGGGCCTTCCTGAACGCCTTGACGGGAGAGGGTG
>DEBL01000317.1 GCA_002348535.1 Deltaproteobacteria bacterium UBA2957
TCGTCCCGCACCATGTCCTTGAACCGATGAACGACGAGGCTGTCGGCGCCTTGCTCATCTTGCAGCACGGCGAGGGTAATCCGAGCCTGCTCCACCGACTTGGGCGGTAAGCTTGGCCCCAACTCCACCAGCGCAGCAGCGGCTTTGGACGCGGTCTCTGCATTCAAACCGGCAACCGTTCCAGCCTGTGCGGCATCGGCAAATGCACCGATCAGGTTGGCCTGCATCTCTTGGTCTTCTTCCGAAGCAGCCAGTTGCGCAAGCTTGGCGACTGCATCCGGACCCACGTTGGTCGCGTAGGCTTCAACAACACCGAAGAAGGCTCCGCGGTCCTCACCGGGCCCACCGTCTACCTTTGCGGTGAGCAGGCCTGTGATGGCCTCCGAACGGCACTCGGTCAAGGCACGGTACCACCGGTCCGTCCAGAATCCGTCACCGAGCGATCCGTGGGCCTCAACAAGAAACGACTGCACCTTTTCCGAGTCTTGGCAGGATTTACCGAATGCCCGGATCGCACGAGACCGTTCATCTTGCTGCAACGCGCCCACCCAAGTCATGACGCTGGAACCCGCCCCCGCTTCGATTGCGGCGTTGGCGGCCGCGAAGCCATCCGATTCACCAATCAGCGTCGGGATCACCCGGTCGGCGACCTTGGATGCAGCCTTGGCATCGCAAGACGCCAACTGGACAAACATCGGTGCCGCCTCATGGGGCCCCGCAGCCAGCAGGTCTTTGCTTAGCGTTCGAACATCACAATCTTGGGCCATCGCTAGGCCAGAAATAAACAGAGACAGGAGCATCGAGCCCTCCAGATTTGGTCTTCACCGCTAACCAATGTAGACGCTCTTGCAATCCATTGACGCCTCAAGATTGCGGGTAGCGGCGGTCGATGTCATCTTAGGGTCATCCCGGAGTTGCTGTGTCAGTTGCCTTGATGCCCTTTGTTGCCCTGATTTTACCCGCTTGCAGCCCTCAGTATGGCGTCGCGTTGAAAGGAGAAACGTTGGCCGACAGCGCCGTGGTCTCGCCGGACGACGAGAGCGAAGAAGAGAGCCCCGAAGACTTCACGATGTACGAAGACGCCATCATTCGAATCGTTCGCCCCGCATCCGGTGATTTTGTCGCCTACGGCGAACCGTATGAATTCGAAGCGGTGATCACGAACCCCGATGGCGAAGAGCTCGACGTAGACGGGATTGAATGGAAATCCGACGAAGATGAGGCGTGGACGGTGACGGGACTGACCGTCGAAGATGATTCTATTGATGTGGGCACCCACAACATCACTGCCGAAGTCGTGATGCCTGACGGCGCTCGAGTTGCCCACACCATTGGCGGGGTCTTGGTCCAACATGAGGCGGCAGGGACCTACATCGGCGACATGGTGCTGAGCCTCGATGCGAGTTTCGGTGAAACCCCTGTGGGCGCTTCGTGTGTGGGCGCGGCCGTCGTGGTGATCGACACCTACGGTGAAACCGTCGACGGAAGCTCGGAGTGCACCCTTGACTTGCTCGGCTATGCCTCGTTCGACGTGGCTCATGGCTTCGAGTACGACTTGGCGGACGACGAACTGGAAGGATCTGCACTGGTGGCCATCCCGTTCCTCGGCGAACTCCCGTTCTCCTCAGAAGGCACGCTCGATGATGAAACCATCACCACCGTATGGGAAGGCGGCTTCGGCGAAACTTTTCAGATCGATGGCATCCTCGAAGTGACCCGGCTTACCCGCGACATCACCGAACTCTAAGGAGGGGCCTTGGACTTCGGTCGCTGCGCCATGTAGGCTGACACCATGCGATGGTTCTGGCTTGCATTAATGATGGGCTGCACGTCTTCAAAGGTCGTGCGGCTTGAGAACCAACTCCTCACCGCGCAGGTCACAGAGTTGCGGAATCAACTCGACCAATGCTCCGTGCAGACGCATGAGTCCGACTACCTTCACGACGTCACCATGCCCGGCGTAGTGAAGTTCCTGATGGCGTCAGGCCACACCGAAGTCCAACCCATTTCCGACACCATCGTGTCGATTCCCGTGGACGGCGCCAACACAGACTTCCGCATCAATCTCCAACTGTTCGAGAGAGAGCAGGTCTTGTTCATGGTCGCCGCCGGCTACCTGCAACTGGAAGCCGCCACTTCGTCCTCCAACATGGTCCTGCTGCTCACACAGTTGGTGGCGATGAACTATGAGATGCTGGTTGGGAAGTTCCAACTCAACCCATCGAGCGGAGCCATTACGTTGAGCGCAGAGATCCAGATCGATGACGGAATGGGATTTCAGACCTTTGACTCCGTCCTGAGCCACCTCATCAAGACCGCAGACAACCTGCATCCTGATCTCCTCAAGGCCGCCAAAGGCCTCGGGTTGTAAGCAGGGATTGCTCAGGGGTAGGGTGCGCCGCGCCATAGCATCCAGCCATTGCGCAGCCAAGCACGCCGGGTGTCGATGCCAACAACTGTTCCCGCGAGGCGTTCCGCCGCCGCCACAAAATGCTGACGGTGGCCAAATTCAGCCTGCCCTCTGGTGGCCCGGACTGCCGTGTCCCATGCCTCAAAGAACCCATGAATGGGGTTTCCTTGCACCACTCGGTGAATCAGGTGCTTGGGAAGCACGGCCTTGAATGCGCGGGGCAGCACCGGGTCTTTCAATGAACCCGCGAAGAGCAGCCCCTCCATCACCGGTCTCCCATCCCGGTTGCGCAGCAAGACCACGGCCATCACGCGCCCCAAGGGATCACACGTTCCCTCGGCCAACAAGCCACCCTCGGCCAGTTGCGCCACAATCTGTGCGTGAGCCTTGACGGCCGCATCCTCCTCGTATTGCCGCAGAACATTCATCGCGCGGCACAGCATGACGGGCTCATCGGGGGTCAGCGGGAGGCGAAAACCACCCTTCCGGAACGTCAAGCCACAAGCAGCCAAATCAGGCGTCAGCATGGCTTGCGCAGCGGATACACGTTCAGTCTCTCGCTCGATGCCAATCATGCGAACAGTTGGGTAGTTTGTCTGGAGCCGCTGAAACCACTCGATTGTGGTGAGAGGAACCCGCCCGTAGCCCAAGTCCACGACGCAGCTGTCCGCTCGAGCCAGGAGTCGAGGATCAAAGGCCTGCAAGAACTGGTCGAGCCGTCGGAGCCGCTGCTGGGCGGTCTTACCTCGGGTCTCATGCGCGTCAGGACCCTGCTGCCTTACAAACCAATCAGACACGGCGCACTCCACGACGGACTGCATCGTGGCCACCCTCGTTCAGAGAGGGTGCTGAACGCCCTGCATCAATCCGAATCATCGTCGCGATGCCGCGGTGCGGGGCGACCCCTCTTGGGCACCACGATTGTGGCATCCTCAGCCTCGAGGCGTGCGAGAAGGTCTTCCGGCCGGAACATTTCTGTTGCAGCCTCTGAATCGGGAGGCGGTGCCGATCGGGGCACCACTTGGGTGGCGTCTTCCGAATCACTCGGAGCGTCGAAGACCCGGCGCACAACCGTTCGCACTCCATCCACATTCGGGGCCGCAGCGGGGTCGGGCACATCATCCACGTGGCCAGGGTTTGCCGTGACTTTTTGGAGCAAGTGATCAAGCTTCGACCCCGTTGATGGGATCGGCGGGGCGTGGCGAGGGACGGCGGATTCTGCCGGCTCCACATGCGCAACGGCGGAGGGTCGCAGCGAGCCGACCGCAGCCCGGGTGCGATCAACCCACGATTGTGCGTCCGCAACCGCATCGATCCGACGCGCCTCCCGCGCCTCCGCGTCTTGAACTGCGTTCTGCGCTAGCTCGTATCGCTCGCGGCAGATGGCTACCGAGGACCGAGCACGCTCAAGCGTTCGAACGGAACCGTCCACGGTCAAGCGAAGCCCCAACAGCAAGGAATCTGCATCCAACAATGCCTGACGCACTCGGGCACGGCGTGCCGCTTTTTTCTCGATTACACCCACGCGCTCCATGCGATTGCTCTGCAAAGTCTGCACGCGAGCCCGAACCATTTCGCGCGCCCGAACTGAATCGGACCGCTGCTCTGAAACGGTCACCTCAGCAGCCGCTAAACCGCGCCGGTCATCGGCGGCCTCCTCCATCAACTCCCGGAGCGACGCAATGCGCTTGCGAAGTGCCTGCTGCTCTGAACGAATCGCTAATCTGCGCTGAGCACGAGCCTCGGATCTCGCCAATTCAGCGGCCTCGATCGCATCCGCGTTCCGTTCCAAGGCAGCCCGAAGATCTGCTGTTGTCTTTGTGGCTTCATCGATCGCCTGCAGGTCATTCCGCTCTCGATCTTGCGCCGCCTGAATGGCGCGGTCCGACGTTCGGCGTCGATCGGCCCGCAATCGATGTTCCTTCATCAGCTTATCGGCCGCGGCTTGCGCCTCGCGGAGCACCGCATGCGATGCATCCAAGCGGCCTGCACAAGTGCGGAGCATATCGCGTGCTGCAACCGCCAACTGAGCCGTCTGCTCTCGGCCATCGGCCATCGATTGGCGCGCTTCATGGTGGGTCGCCAAGCTCTCCGTCATCGACGCTATGCGCTCTTGAAGTGCCACGCATCGCGGATTCAATGCGGCGAGCGAATCGGCGGTTTGTTTCGCCGCACCCTTTGCCGGCGCGAGTGTCGTTTGCGCAGCGTCGAGGCGCTGTCTGGTGCTGTCGAGGTCGGCACGCACCTCTGCTCGAAGCAATCGCTGTTGTTCGTCTCTGAGAGCGATGCGCTCCAGAATCCGCGCGGTCACAGCCTCGATCCCGCCCCGAAGTTCTGCGATCGATGAACTGACCTCTTGAACGACCGCGTCATGGTCGTCCACGCGGGTCCGCAGGTCACGGCACCGCGTGTCGCGCTTGCGTAGCTTGGACTGAAGATCGCGAATCGCTTTTGAACGAGGCTCCACGTCTTCCCGTGCATGGCGAAGGTTGTTTCTCGCCTGCTCAAGATTGGAGCCGGATGCCTCGACCCGATCGGCCAGTGCACCGGTGCTCGCCGCACGGGACACCTGCTGCCGGACCGCCGTCCGGCGCGTTGCGCGCATCGCCACAATCGCCTCGCGCAGTGCTGCGATACGCGCCGACTTCACCTCAGATTGCTGGTGAATCTCATCGGCCATCCATCCAGCATGGACGGACAATGCGCGTCGAAAATCTACGCCTTTGCCCAACAGCGTTTGGACTGCATGGTGCGCGGTCAACTGCTGGCGATGGGCGACCGAAAGGGCATCAACCACCGAAACGTCAACCGCATCGGCTACCGGCGACACTGCCGCCTGCGCTAATGCCAGCGCGCGTTGCGCCACACCGAGGTTCGACGCGGCTTCATCCCGTGCTCGAATCGCGTGGTCTGTATTTTTGCCGCCTGCCCCCAACGCCTCTGCGCGCTTCGACCGCTGATTTTTCAATCCTTCAATGGTCGATCGGAGTCGCTCGCGTTGCGCCTGAATCCGTTCCTCAGATTGCTCAATTGCACCAAGTCGCTTTGCCGCACCGTCTGATGCTTGTTCCACGCCGCTTGATGTCTCTCGGAGATGCGTCAACGACTGTTGGGCGGAACCGAGTTCTGCGCGCACTGTGGCCTCCGACGAATCGCTTCCGCGTCCGACTGAGCCATGAACGTGTTCGGCCACATGACGGGCAGTGAGCGCGCGATACACCCCCACAGCCATCGCCTCATGGGCCAGACCATCGGCGTCCATTTCCGCGTCGCCGAGCGCACCCCGCACGGCGGTGGCAATGGCTGCCACCCGCTCAGACGCCGCGGCGATGACCGGGTTGAGCCAGTCGGCCCAATTGTTGACCACGATCCGGGCGCGCGCCAACGA
>DEBL01000226.1 GCA_002348535.1 Deltaproteobacteria bacterium UBA2957
TGACATCTACCGAGTCCATCGAGGCCTGCGTGCGGACCTTGCCAGTCGAGTCCGTCGATGTGCTCGTGAACAATGCTGGGGTTCTGTTGGACTCCCGCGTGGACACCTCAGCAGGGCTCGAGGCGACACTCGCTACAAACCTCATCGGACCTTGGCGCCTCACTGCGGCGCTGATCGGACACCTTCGGCGAGGACAAAACAGCCGGATCATCTGGGTTTCATCCGGGGGCATGTACACCCAGCGGCTGAACATCAGTCATCTTGAAAATCCACCGAGTCCGTTCGACGGTGTGCGGGCCTATGCTCAGACCAAACGCGCAATGGTGCACCTCAGCGAACGCCTCTCCACTGAACTCGCTGCGGCGGGAATTGCAGTTCACTGCATGCATCCCGGGTGGGCCGCAACCCCCGGGGTGCAACGGTCACTGCCGTTATTCTGGAAGGTTACCCGCCCGATTCTGCGCACCTCCGAAGCCGGAGCCGACACGATCGTCTGGCTTTCCGGATGCGACCGCGCTCAAACCCAAAGCGGATTGTTCTGGTTTGACCGTGAGCCCCGGTCAACCCACCTGCTCCCACGAACGCGGGTGGACACCGACACACTCGACAAACTGTGGGCCCGCACGCACGAACTCGCCGGCGTGCCCTCGACCATTTGGACAGCACCATGACGACTCCATTTTCCGACCTCACAGTACTTCGGGCCGACGGCGCCGCCGTGCCGATGCTTCATCTCTGGCGGGATCGCCCAGCCGTCCTTGTGTTCGTTCGACACTTCGGCTGAGTGTTTTGCCGCGAGCAGGTTGCTCGCTTTGTGGACGCCCGGACGGCCATCGAGGCCGAAGGCTTCCAACTCTCCTTCATCGGTAACGGTACGGCAGACCACCTTGCCGCGTTTCTGGATCAGTTTCCTGAGGCCGGACAAGCCTTCACGGATCCCAGTCGAGCGACGTATCGAGCACTCGACCTGCGCAAGGGTGTGGGAAGCCTGTTGTCCTTGGGCATGGTCACCAACGGCCTGCGTGCCGTTCGGTCCGGTCACAAACAAGGCATCACTGCGGGAGACCCGATGCAACAGGGTGGCCTTGCCGTCTTTTCACGGCAGGGAACCCGACTCTTTCTCCACCGCGATGCCACCGCCGGCGATTCAATGTCTGCCGAACTGCTCGTCGAAATTCTCCAAGAAATCAACGCAAATGCGCGGCAACGAGGCCGTCGGGCGTCGTCTTAAAATCCAACCCGTTGCCCCGATTCGGCACCCAGTTGGATTCGACTTCGCTTTCAGCCTATGATGTCTCTGAGGGACCTTTCGCCTTCCAACCACCGAGGCAGCCCTGTGCCTTTCTTCGCGCCATTCTCTATTGTTGCTGTGACCGGTTTGCTGTTCGGGTGCGGCTCACGCAACGAACCAATCAAAAGTGACACCGGAACGCAACCAATAGAGTGCGCGACTGAGTTCTCTACCGTCAGAGGCACCGTACGCAGCCAAGTTGAGTGGTTCAAGTTCGGCGAAGTCATGCCGTTTGCCACACTATTGGCCATCCCCAAACACAGACCCGGTGGCCCCATCGCACTGCTCGCCGACGAGCACGGCGAGTTCGAAGCAAACCTACCCGAAGACGGGTACACGTTGATGGCCCAAGCCAGCGGATGCGACAGTGAACTCATTGAGTTCACCGCAGTCGCCTGCACCACAGTGCGGCAGAACATCGACATCGTGGAATGCCTCGATGGAGCCATTGGCCGTTGAACATCAACCCCCGCAAAGGATGGTCATGATTCGGATCGGCTGGTTCACGCTGTTGGCATCCTGCTCTGCACCCTCGGAGCGGCGATCGGCGATAACCGATACTGGTCTTTTGTCAGTCGCTTCACCCGAACCATTGAACCACCAATTTTCGTTCGCGATCATCGCAGACCCGCACATCGTTGCGGCAGGAGAGCACGAAGCACGGCTGAAGAAGGCCGTTGAATGGATCGAAGCCAATGCAGTCGAACTCGACCTGCAGTTGGTGATGATTCTCGGCGACATCTGCTGGGGAAATGGCTTCAACATCGCGCATGCAGCACTGGATCAACTGACCCTGCCCTGGGTTCCCGTCATGGGCGACAACGTGATTCAAACCGGCGGAGAGTCGACCTTTCATTCGACCTTTCAGGAACAGATCGATCGGCTCGCCACCGATGTTGAAGGCTTCACCATGGCCGACACTCCGGTCGCAAACCCAGAACGTGGCGGCGAGAGTTGGCTGCAGAACATGGCCTTCCGGTACGGCGATGTGCAGTTCATTGCGGCCGACTGGAGCAGCCGAGAGGTGCATCCACTGTGGGGGGAAACCCCAGATCTTCATGACTTTGAAGGCGGCACATGGCCATGGCTGACCCAGCAGTTGGCGATCGCGCCGACCGCAAAGTCGAACAACACCATCCTGTTGAGTCACATGCCTTTGTTCGAGGGGCCCGGCGGCCTCACCGTCGATGAGGCAGACGCCGTTGTGAACCTGCTATCGGCGCATCAAGATGCACTGTGGGCCAACCTCGCAGGCCATCTCCACGTGGATTCATCAATGGACTGGGATCGAGCGGGCATCGAGGTCCACGTCACCGATGCCACCTGGGACGATGTGAACCGCGTTCGAGTGGTGGATGTATCGAGTTCAGAAACTCAGGTGAGCTACGACCACTGGATCGTGGATGTTCGGTAGGGACCCATCACGGCGGCCTTAGTCGAAGCAATATCCCCACATGCGAACGGTGTGCTCCCAACGCACAAAGTTCAGAGCGGTGCTGTACCGGCTCTGAATGCCCGTCACTGTACCGTCGGGGCATTGAAGACCCAGATCTCGGTACGCATCCACCACGAAGTTGGTGTCACTGGCCAACCCCAGCACCACCACTTGGTTGGCCTCTGACTCAACCAGTCGGCCCTGACTAAAGTCTACGGGCGCGTGAATGTCGCTCATGGTGGTCAGGTGATGGGAGTGCATGCACCCCACCTGCATCAGCAGTCCGAAGAGCCCGATCATTGTGCGCCGACACCCGTAGCGGTCACGCAATGGCCCGAGACGTAGACGCGATGGGCGTAGGCGAAAATGGGCACGACCATTGCGACTTCGTAGCGAGTGATGATGCCCGACACGCGCCCATCAGGGCACTGCTTCGCAAGGTCGGCCACCAGTGTATCGGCATAGTCGTTTGTCGCATTGATGCCCAAGACCACGATTCGTTGCCCGGCGGCCTCAACGGGACGGTTCCGGTCCTCGGGGATGGTGGTGACCGAAAACGACCTCAGGTGCGTGCAGCCCACCGAGGCCAAGGCCGTCAGCAATACCATCCATCTCATTGTTCACCTCCACAGTACCCCACGGCCTTCACGATTTCGCCGGTGATGCCGGGGTAGTCGGCAGTTTCTCGGATGGTGACCAAACCGGTCACCCTGCCCGATGGACACCGCGTCAGAATCTCTCGGTGGAGCCGATCTGCAAACTGGGCATTGAAGACCGGCTCTCCCGTCCGCGGCCCCATTTGCGTCAACTCAATAATATCCGAGACGATCGCTGTTTCGTCCCGACTTTCCCGGGACCTCGAAAGCTTCTCAGCGATGTCACCAAG
>DEBL01000295.1 GCA_002348535.1 Deltaproteobacteria bacterium UBA2957
CGCTTCCGACCGCGAAGAAGTGCTGTTCCGTTACCGCAGCATCGCTGAACTGTGGATGTTGGAGGACATGGGGCACCGACCCTCCCTCAGTTCGGTCCACGACATCGCAGCATACGCGTACCGAGCATCCAAAGGAGAGGTTCTCGAACCCCATGAACTTGTGGAAGCCGGGCAATCCATGGGCGCGATGTCACAGCTGCAAGCATGGGTCAACGGATCGGAAGCCGACATTCCCGTCCTCCGATCGATGGTCGAACCCATCTCCATCGATGTGTTTATTCTGAGGAATTTGGAAGACAGCTTCACGCCCTCTGGCGAGCTCTGCGATTCGTTCTATCCCGAGCTGCGAAGCATTCGCTCGCGCATGGACCACCTCAGAACTTCGGTTCAGAACACACTCAATGCAATGCTTAGTGATCCTGCAATGTCCGACGCATTCCACGACCGGTACATTACAGACCGCGGCGGTCGCTTGGTCATCCCGGTTCGTTCAGCAGCGAGAAAACGAATCGGAATCGTACATGACACATCACAGTCCGGCGAAACCGCATTTATCGAGCCCCATGCGGTGGTCGATCAGCAGAATGAACTCAAGGGTCTCGAAGCAGAATTGCGGCGAACGGTCATGCGCATCCTGACTGACCTTTCCCGTGAGGTTGGCGAGTCTCGCGCGGACATCGAACGCAGTCTTGATGCGGCATCCGCAGTCGACATGGCGCTATCGCGAGCTCGAATCGGCAGAAAACTTGATGGCTGCATTCCCGAGGTCGGCGAGGCCGGCATCTTGCGTCTTCGTGCGGCACGACACCCGGTTCTCGCCTTGCGGGGCGTAACCGTCATCCCAAACCAAATCGACATTGATGACCAACGCTGCGGTGTCATCCTCACGGGTCCCAATGCAGGCGGTAAGACCATCACACTAAAGACGGTTGGCTTGATGGCTTTAATGGTCCGCGCGGGCATCCCAATTCCAGCTAACGAGGCGAGCCGTGTGGATTGGTTCAGTCCAATCTGGGCAGTAGTCGGGGACCAACAAGACGTCACCGGCGACCTATCAACGTTCTCTTCCCACCTCGTTGCGCTCCGCAGTGCAATCGAGAAAGCGAAAGAGGGTGCGCTGGTCCTGCTCGATGAAATTGCAATTGGAACGGACCCCAAGCAAGGAGCCGCCCTCGCGCAGTCCGTCGTTGAACACCTTGTTCGTTCTCGGTGTCGGACCGTGGTGACCACCCACTTTGCCGAGCTGAAGGAGTTGGCAGCAGAACATCCGAGCATGGCATTGATGGGCGCCGTGTTTGCCGATGGCCGACCAACCTTCCGGATGGAGCCCGACCGCGTGGGTCGCTCCCATGCGCTTGCCGTGGCCCGAACCATGGGCCTCCCCGGCCCAGTGGTCGATCGCGCCGTAGCGTTGCTTGATAGCGAGTCGAAACGCATGGACGACCTGCTCACGCAAATTGAGAGCGACCGAGAGCATATCCATCAGACCCGAGTCGAGCTTGATGAGAGGGTGCGTGCGGCAACCTTTGAACGGGCCCGTCTCGACGAACGCGAAGCTCGCTTGAATGCGCGGCGCGACCGCCAAGATGCAGAGGAGCGCGAGGCATTTCGAAAGCGGCTGAAGGCGCACGAGAAGACCATCAAGGAACGCATCAAAGCGCTGCAAGGAAACGGAGGAATTCGTGAGGCACAGGAGGTTCTGCAAACGGTGAAGGATCTCCGGTCCGAGGCGCTTCCAGCCGTCCCGAAACTTCCCGAACCGGAGACCACGCCACTCCGCATCGGTGACACGGTCCGGCTGCTGCTGTTGGGTGAGAAGGGAACCGTGATTGACGCGAAAGGAGACCGAGTCGAAGTCGAGATTCGAGGCAAACGAATGCGAACAAAACGCGAGGCCGTTCAATTTGTTTCCCACGCGAAGCCTCAGGCCGTCTCATCCCTTGCCTTACCCCCCGAAAAGAAGCCGTCGGGTCCTTTGGGGGTGCGCACTGATTCCAACACCCTCGACCTGCGCGGCAAACGTGTCCACGAAGCCATCGACGAGGTTGAGGCCTTCCTCGACGGTCTAAGCCTCACCGAACACCGATGCGGGTACCTGCTCCACGGTCACGGTACGGGGGCACTCAAAACCGCCCTTCGGCAATGGATCCCCAAAAGTCGCTTTGGTCGAAGTTGGCGATCGGGAGGCCCCGACGACGGCGGAGACGCCTTCACCGTTGTCGAACTCTGATTCGAAAAAACGAAAGAAAGCTTAAATTTCAGGACGATCGACCGATTGGTGAACGCCGAGTGACAGTGCAGTTCCCGCACGCGGGATTCGTGCTCAAGCTCGTTAGGCAACACACAGCCCCTGCAATCGGTCCCAAGGGGCGTTTCGAGGATGCCATGAACCTTACCCATTCCCTGATTCTCAGTCTCGTTCTCTCCGGCTGCGGAGAGCAGACCTCTCAAACCCGAAATGAGACTGACATTAGAGCCCTCACCGTCGAAATCACGGCCCTGCGATCCGAGCTCGAACAAGTCCGAACACGAGCCATCCAGAACTCCGCTGAGATCACTGACTGGGAAGACGATGTTCAAGCCTTGTGGACCATCGTTGGTGAAAACCAAAACCGGCTTTCGGAAAACTGGGTCACGGAGGAATCCATCGAAACCGGCATCGCCTCCGGAACCGGTCCACTGGGCACTCTCGCTGGACGCATCGAAGAACTCGAGTCCACGGTTGCCGACAACACCCTCGCGATGGCAAGCACCTCCGCACTCGCAGAGAAGGTATCCGTCAACGCAGCGGGCGATGTGGTGTTCTCGGACACCAACGTCTACATTCAGAATGGCACTGCAGCCACCGACACGCTCAATGGAAAGGGCAATCTGATTGTCGGTTACGCGACCCCCGAGGGGGAAGCCGACCGAGACGGCTCCCACAACGTGATCGTCGGCGATGGTCATAGCTATGCAGGGCACTCTGGGCTCGCCATTGGCCACTCCCACCGGTTGACTGCCGACCATGCCATCGCGTTGGGCGGCTACGGCAACCAAGTGGGAGGCGATTATGGCGTTACCGTGGGTGGCCAGTACAATGTGACCAATGGCATGTACGGAACCGTGACTGGCGGGGGGTTTGGGCTCGCGTCCGGCGCATACAGCAGCGTGTTTGGTGGAAGTGAGAATACCGCGACGGCCCCCTTCTCTGCAGTCACCGGTGGCCGGCTCAACGTCGTCTCGGGAGACTATGCATCGATTTCAGGTGGCGAAATGACCACCGTAGTCACCGACGCGCTGACGGTCGCGGGTGGCGTAATTTTGATTGAAGAGGGCGCAGCCAGCGCAGCCATGCTGGCAGAACTCGACGCATCCGTCACCGCCGTCGTGGAAACCCTCGACGCCCTCGAGGATGCAGTCATTGATGGCGATCGCGAAGCGACCGACCGCATAGACCTGCTGGAGACCCACGATACGATGCAAGATGAATCGATTGCCCTCAATCGAACGGCGTTCGAAGGGGTTGCGCTCGCTGTTGCCGCCCTCTCGGGCTCCGTCGAGGAAACATCGGCAACCATCACGGGAATCGGGTCGACGATCGACACCCACGAAGCTCACCTTGAAGACCTCGAGGCGAGGGTCACACTATCTGACCAACTGATGACCCTTGTATCCATTGATGAGCGCGGCGACGTAGTCTTCGAAGACACCAACCTCATCATTCGAAACGGCAGTGGTCTCACCGCCGAGGCCACCGGATCTGGAAACCTTATTTTGGGCTACAACGACGGCGTCACCGCCGACAGGTCAGGCTCCCACAACATCGTAATGGGCGACAATCACGTCTATTCGGGGACCAGCACACTGATCGTGGGTGAAGCGCACCGTGCGGCGGGTCACGGGTCAGCAATTTTGGGAGGTGAAGCGAATCTGATCACGGGTACACACGCTGCAATTGTCGGTGGAGTGAGCAACGAAGTTTCAGGCCTGATGGCCGCGAACTTCGGTGGCTCGAACAACACGGTCAGCGGAAACTACGCCGTTGCAATCGGTGGGTTTGAAAACACTGCAACGGGCAGTCATTCCGCGGCCGGACCTGGCCGGTCGAATGCTGCTGAGGGCGACCACTCTGCAGCCATGGGCGGTGGCCTGAATCTTGCGACTGGCGACACCAGTGCGGTATTCGGAGGCTACGCCCTCGAAGCTGAAGAAGCGTTTGACTCCGGTGCTGTGACCACTCTGACGGCATTGGTTGAATCCGAACGGACCCGCCTCGACGACACGATTGAAAGCCTTGAGTACGTGGCATCGATCACCGATGATCACGAAGGTCGTCTCGATGCTTCCGACGCCGCAGAAGCCGACCTTGCGGGTGCGGTCACCTTGCTCGAAAGCGCTGACGAGTCTGCGTTGGTTCAGATCGGTGAGGTTCAAACTGAACTCGACGCGCTGACCGGCACAGTATCCGCCGACCGATCCGAGCGCATTGCTGCCGATGATGCGTTCGACGACTCGTTGGAAACCACATCCGATGCCATTGACGAACTCGGCGTGACAGTCGAATCCGTATCCTCCAGCACTGCAGCCATCGACGGACGTCTCGATTCCGTGGAGTCAACCCTCGACGAAAACGGTCTCGCCATCGCGGAACTCGATGCGACGGTCACCACGAACAGTACCGAAATTGCCGGCCTTCAAGAATACGATGGCGCAACCGCACCATTCTTCGACCTCGTTACGGTCGAAGATGACACCATCTTCATCACATCGGCCAATCTCCACCTGCGAAATGGATCGGGTGACACAGACACTCCCAATGGCAGCGGAAACCTCATCATCGGATACAACGGCAGCGAGACATTCACTGAAGACCGAACGGGCTCCCACAACATCGTGGTCGGCGACCAGCACGCATACACCTCGACCGGGGGCATTGTCAGCGGAACGGGCAGCCAGTTGACGGCAGCGAATGCCGCAATCATTGGCGGCTCGGATCACCTTGCCTCGGCGGCTGGAGCGGCCATCGTAGGCGGACTCGGGCACGAGGTTTCGAGTACGGCTGCGGTGTTGCTCGGGGGTCAGTTCGGCACAGCATCCGGCGGATGGTCGACTGTAA
>DEBL01000195.1 GCA_002348535.1 Deltaproteobacteria bacterium UBA2957
CATGCACGGTACTTCGCGTCCAAACTCGCATCGCAGGCATCGATCTCTTTTCGAATTGCGTTTCCATTGATCGCATCCATGGCAAGCAACCACGCCCTCGATATCTCGAGTGCGGTGGCTCCGGTCCATTCTTTGAGCATCGGGTAAAAGAGCGTTCCAGAACTGCCCACAACTTCGGTGATGAGGACCGTCATACCAATCGAGCTGTGAAGCATGTGTTTGGGGATGTAATCTCCAAAACGGCTTCGAATGGTCTCGGGAAAGTAACGGTCGACGCGTGCATCGAAGCCCGGAATCTGCGTTTTATCCGATGCGATGAGTTCCTTGAAAATGTGTGTTTTCACATGCGCTTGCAGAACTGCAAGTTCGGGTCGGGTCAGCCCCATTCGGCTCTGTGCACGGCGCAGCAAGTCGTCATCGGACGGCAGCACCAATGCAGAGCGCGTCGTGTTGGATTGCTTGCATACCCAGTCGATCGTTCGACTGAAGAACATCGGGTCTCGCTGGGAGCGGATTTGGTCGAGACTCAGTTGATTCGCGTGGGTATCAGAGTTCTCAAGAACAAGGTCCGCGACGACTTCCGTGAGTTCTTCAAGAAGCCGATTGCGTTCGTCGGTATCCAGTTCATTGTCGGCGACCACTGCACTGAGGAGGATTTTGAGGTTCACCTCATGGTCGGACATATCCACGCCGCCACTGTTGTCGATGGCGTCTGTGTTGATTCGGCCGCCATGTTGGGCAAATTCGACACGGGCGGCTTGAGTCAGTCCGAGGTTTCCACCCTCGCCGATGATTTTGCATCGGAGTTCGTCCGCATTGATACGCAAGCTGTCATTGGTGGAGTCACCGGCATCGTGATGGGTCTCATGGGATGCCTTCACATACGTACCGATGCCACCGTTCCAGAGCAGGTCGGCCGGAATGCGAAGAATGAGCCGAATCACGGCATCAACATCGAGTTCATCGCTCATGACGCCCAACAGGTCTTTCATCTCTGCGGTCAATTTGATCGACTTGGCCTGCCGACTGAAGATGCCGCCGCCCTTGCTGATCAGATCGGTGTTGTATTTGTCCCATCCCTGTACTGCCTTGAACATCCGCAGCCGTTCCTCATACGATGTCTTTGGGTCGGGATCGGGATCGATGAAGATGTGGAGGTGATTAAAGGCCGCCAGCAGACGCATGTGCGGTGATTCAATCACACCGTTTCCAAACACATCGCCCCCCGGATCACCGATGGCAATGGTGGTGAAGGATTCCTCGTAGGGATTTGTACCCAGCTCGGCAAAATGCCGTTTTGTGGTCATCCATGCGCCGCGCGCAGTGATTCCGACCTTTTTGTGGTCGTAGCCGTTCGAACCACCAGATGCGAAGGCGTCGTCAAGCCAGAAGCCATACTCACGGGACACTCCGTTGGCGGTGTCGGACAGGTGCGCCGTACCTTTGTCGGCGGCGACGACGAGATAGCTGTCGTCGCCATCGTGTCGGACAACGTTGGGCGGGTACACAGTCTGGCCATTGGTAATGTTGTCCGTCAGGTCAAGCAGACCCCGAATCAGGAATGTGTAGAGCCGGTCGGCCTCCGCTCGGCGGACGGCTCGGTCGGTGTAGCTGCGCTTCAGATAGAAACCGCCCTTTGCTCCCTCCGGAACGATGACAACGTTCTTGACCATTTGGGTGGTCGCGAGACCATGGATTTCTCGACGGTAATCCTCGCGATCCGACCAGCGGATGCCCCCGCGGGCGATATCGCCTCCGCGAAGATGCACGCCCTCCATCTCGGGGTGGTGAACATACACCTCGTACTTCATGCGCGGCTCAGGCATCTGAATGATTGCGGAGCAGTCAAACTTGAAACTGAGGTAGTGCTCGATGCGGTCTGTGCGGTAGAAATTGGTCCTGAGTGTTGAATCGATGAGGTTGAACAGAGTCTTGAACGTGACGTCTTGATCGTGGTTGCGAAGTTTTCGACGTTGCTCTTCGAACAGGTCCTTTGACTCAGCCAGGGCTTTTTTGCGGTCACCGGTGAGCGCAGGGTCGAAGCGGGCATGGAAATAGTTCCAGAGTGAGCCAACCATGGCCGGTTGGGCCAAGAGGATTTCAATCAGCCGCGATTGCGTGTAGCGGAGTCCCAACTGGCGAGCGTAGCCGAGGTAGCCTCGCACCATGTCGACCGCCTGCCATGTGACCTCCGCAGCGAGGATGAGCTGGTTCAGTCCATCATCGGTCACCCGTCGGGTAAATACGGCTTCAATGGCATCGACAAGGGTGTCGGAGGCTCCAACCAAAGCGGCAGTTTCACCGGACCGAACGCCCTCCAGTCGGAATGTGTCGATGGTGAAGGTGGAGCCTTCGGCGTCGGCGACAGAATCGGCGAATTGGTCGATGACCACGAGACCAAAGTTGTCCAACCTCGGCAACATTTCGCTCAACATGATGTTGTGCAGTTGGTATAGCCGCAGGTTTGTCCGCCCCCGGTCGTCTTGGTAGAGGTCGGCCACGACCGGTTTGTCATCGCGAACCTGTTGCAACAGGCTGATGTCCCTCGCAGCCTGCTCGGGGTCGGTTTTGCGCATGTACATGTCTTCGAATGCATGGGCGAACCGGAGGCTTAGACGCTCAGCCTGTTCGGCGTCGTGTTCGTTTCCGAGTGCTGCGTTGAGCCGCTCGGGCCAACCGGTTGCCAGCTCCACGATGTCGTTCGACAGGTCGTCGAAGTCCTGCGAGGTGAGGGCGTTGCAGCCGGTAAGGAAAAAGTGAACAAGTATGGTGCTGTAGCGCCCGACGAATACGCCATGATCGCAGTATGAGGCGCCTGTAGTGTCGATAATTTGACGTTCCATTGCCTGACGAACTCGATCTGACCACCGTCCCCTCGGCATCGCAGCGAGGACAAAGGTGTTTCCAGTCGATTCGTTCTGCATAATGTGCGCTCGTGCACGACGTTCTTGTTCAGCTTCCAGAACACGGTCGATCATCTCAGCGATTTCATCGCTGGGTGTCGTGAACAAAAATTCGTTGGGTAGTGAGTCGAATACGTTCGCAATGCCTTTGTAGCGGTAGCTGCTTGGCTTGCAGTCCTGTTGCCCAAGAATTTCAGTGAGGAT
>DEBL01000244.1 GCA_002348535.1 Deltaproteobacteria bacterium UBA2957
GACGCTGACGCCGACGCTGACGCGGATGCCGACGCCGACGCGGATGCCGACGCCGACGCCGACGCCGACGCCGACGCCGACGCCGACGCTGACGCGGATGAAGGCCCAGACACAGGCGATTCGTCGGGTGACGACACCGGAGTGGGTGGTGAAGACCCGTCCGGAGAGTGGGGCGCTGACGATGGTCCGAGTGAGATCGATGCCGGTAGCAAGATCAAGGGTGAGTGCGGCTGTGCGACCAGCGGGACACCGGGGCGGTATCTGTGGCTACTGCCGGTCGTTGGCCTCCTCTGGCGTCGCCGCTACCAGTAGTCCGCAGTAATAATGAGGTCCGTTTGCACTTCAGTTAGGCATCCGAGTCGCAACCCGTCTCCGACGCGGTTGCGGTTTCGG
Source organism: Deltaproteobacteria bacterium UBA2957 (assembly GCA_002348535.1). Taxonomy (GTDB): domain Bacteria; phylum Myxococcota_A; class UBA796; order UBA796; family UBA796; genus UBA796. The sequence goes on from DEBL01000244.1 coordinate 394, forward strand.
GTGGCTTTCTCTTGGTCGGTGGCTTGCGACACCGACCCACTAATGATGCGTAAGCCGCACTTGCCACACACACCCTCCGCGCCACAGCTGTTCGCCACGGGTAGGTCGGCCATCTGAACCGCCTCGAGGATGCTGGTCCCAGGCTCCACGCTGACCGAGCGGCCACTGGGCATGAAAGTAACGGTCTTCATGAGTCAGTTCCGAGCATCAGTGTTGGGTATACGCCGTTGACGAAGAATGCCTCAGTAGCGGAGATCAGTCCGCTGATTTCAACACCCTTGTGTCGCTCGATCTTCTGTTCAGCCATTCTCTTTTTGGCTCGTTCAAGCAGAAGAGTCTGGCTGCGAATCTGGCCCATGTGATGCTGCAGAATCGCTGCTGCGACTTGAATCAACGATTGCAAGACGGGGCGATCCCGGCTCTCGGGGTGGCAGCAATGCCACATCGACTCCCACTCTTCGTGGGCTTCCCAGAAAAATCGGTAGTCGAACAAATCGGCTGCGTAGCGAAGTGCTGGGTCGGACGCCCAATCGGTGGTCGGTATCCACGCGGCGTGAGCGGGCGCCGTGCCATCCGTGTACATGTGTCCTCCTCGGTGCCGAAAAGGGTGGGGGTTGAGTCCCGGCACATAGCGGTAGGGAGGTAAGGTCTTCGATACCCGACGGGGCGGAAGCGGATCCGGTGCGGGTATCGGACGCACAACCTTCCGGCCCCTCGTCATCGCAGCTGTCGGATCAGGACAATAAGTCGAAGCACTGCGAGCCCTCCAGCAACATAGGTGAGCCACGCCTGGGCTGGCCATGCTCCAGCAGCGATGAGTGAAAACAGACCGATCGACATGATGCCAGTCATGGTCTTCGCATGACGGTTCAGACTCATTGTCCCGCCGAACGTTGATACCCGCGCGCGAAATCAGTGTCACTGGGTGCATAGCGAAGGATGAGGTCGGCAATCACACCATAGAGGCGCCGCTCATCGCGCAGCGCTAGTGGTGGTTGTGCCGCCGAAGCCGCTTGTGGGGATGCAGAATGTTGCGATGCAAAAGCCGCCCCGTCCGCAGCCGTGGTTTGTTCGGGCAGCCCGCTTTGCGCCCAAAAGATTGGAGTCAGGTCTAGGTTTGGGCGGCCCGGGACGAACACCACGAGGTGGCCATCGAGGTAGCCTGGGTGGGTGACTGCTGCGGGAGTGTTGCCCACAAATAGGGTGGGTCCATCGGCTTGTTGAGGCCTCGCGACTGTTGAATCAACACGAACCACCAAGATGGTTCCGTCCGTCATGGAGGGTGCATCATGCCGCCAATGGTACGTGATGGGTTCTTCGAGTGAAAAGGGTTGCACGTGCTCAACGCCCAGAACTCCGGGCGTCATGGCGGCTGCGGCGGCGATGAAAGAAACAATAAACATCAGTACTCCAACAACACATCGTCGATCCCAATGCGTCCGATTGGCGTCCCAAGCGGGTAGGGCTCGCCGAAGTTGAATTGAATGCTGTCGATGGCGGTAAGGTCGAGGGCCGGTTCAGCGTCGTAAAAATCCAACAACCGAAGCCGGATCGTGCTGAACTCATTGGACCAGCCGTACCCATCGCCGAATCCCGTTCGACGGTAGGGATGCGTGATGTGACCGTGTGCATTGGTGGCAATCGTTGCCGTGGTGCCGGCTCCATCGATTAGGCTAATGGAGAAAAACAAGGCGCGGTTTAGTTCGTAGGTGATGTCGTGGCGTGTGATCTGTGCCGCACGGACGCTCAACCACGTATACTCACGCAAGTCTTGAGGCCCATCCGCGAGGTCCCATCGGATGTTGGCCGTTTCTTCATACCATTCGAACACGAGCCCTCGATTGGTGTCACCCGCGCAACAGGCCTGCGTCATCCCATTCATGGGCTCAAAACTGGCCGAGGCCAGTGAACCGTTGCCGTCGGCAAGCCAGTCCTCAGTGACCGCGTCTACGGTATACGTGACGGCCGCCCCACTGCTTGCAACGTCGACTTCCGGATTGGATTGGAAGGTGTCCACCGGAACCGTCTCGGATGGGTCGGGTCGGTACTCGTTGGCAATCACGGCGTCGCTTGCAAGTTCGCGCGGCCGGAATGAATCTGCGTTGCGTTTCAGGTAGTCAAGTGACGGTTCATGGCCCGATGCGTAATAGCGCACAAGCGCTAGATAGTATGCCTTCGCAATATCTTGAGTCGCATCTCTCCCGATCAGGTCAGGGCCAGTGGCGTCATCGAAGCCGCAGCAGTTGAACTCGTTGTGGCCCACGCCGTGGAGGTACGTGGTCTGGACTGCTGATTCTGCGGCGGAGGTGAGTCGGAAATATTGTACGTTGGTCGACCATGGAGCTCCGTGTACGTCCCCGTCGGCTGCCCCGGCGAAGAGATGGTACGGCGCGTCGTGGGGATTCGAGTATTCAACGGTATAGAAGGTCGTTGGCGCGATTGAACTGATGAGCACGATGTCTTCGGGCGAGTAGTTGTCGTTGGTGTAGCCCTCGTCCACCATACGGTCGTAGGCGCGCACTACGCCTTCGCCGCCGCGACTGTGACCAATCCAGACGATTCGATTCCCGTCGATACGCCCGGCAAGTGCCCCGCCCACCAGTGTATCGGCCACTTCCAAAAAGTAGTCCGTGTTCACCAGCGTCGTGGTGGATGCCGTCTCGATCCCAGGCTGCGTCAGGTTCGTATGCGCCATGACGACGTAGCCGTAGCTCGCAAGGTGATGCCCAAGGTAGTCGTACCACGTGTAGTTGTGACCGTTCCCGTGGCTGATCACGACCAAGGGGGCCGGTTCCATCGACTCAATATCGGTAGGGTAATACACCCTCTGGGTGTACCAAACACCGCCTGAATGCTCGAACTGCTCGGTCGCCAAGGGGCCCGGGTCATGCAGG
>DEBL01000050.1:0-3612 GCA_002348535.1 Deltaproteobacteria bacterium UBA2957
TTCGCATTGGACTTCCGAGATGTTGACCTTCTCGGAGAAGCGTTTCCGGCCGGTGCCGCGACAGGGTGGTGGAACATGGGCACCGTGCACCTCGATCAACTCACGTTGTCCCGCTGGAACGGTGCCGAGAGTGTCTTAATCCAAGGCTCCGTGAAGCCTGACTGGGATACCAACTTGGCGGTGTCGGCGACGGGGTTTGACCTAAATCGCCTCTCGGTGGTCGAGGATCTCGATGTCTCGGCCGAGGGCACAGTGAGTGTCGATGCAGTGCTAAGTGGAACCCTGTTTGCTCCCCATCCTCGAGGTCGAATGGCGATTCGGGATACCTCGTTTGCCGGACATGCTGTTCCGAACTCAACCCTCTCATTCGAGCAGCAGGGCGACACTATTGCGGTCAATGGGTCATTGGTCGGAGACAGCGTGACATTCGTGGGTGATGTGAATGCCGAAGGGGCCCGCGCGTTCGACGTGACCGCTACGCTCAATGATTTTCCCTTGCACTCGTTGTTTCCCGTTGCGGCAGACGGAACCGATGTCCGTTCTCGGCTCACGGGTACGCTGCAGCTTTCGGGGGATCGGTCTGCCTCGGGATTGGATCTGGGCCTTCGGGGAACGGGCCAATCCTTGTCTGTGGAGTGGGATCGACACCGACTGAATTCGATCGGGCCGTGGGAGTTCGAGTCGTCTGGGCAATCGATGAGGCTTTCTGGATTCCGCCTGCAGGGTTCGGGTACTGATTTGACGTGGAATGTTTCATCCGGGAAGACCGGACAACTCCTCGGTCAGGGTGGAGGCGTCGTCGATGCCGACCTTGCGCGGATGGCAGTGGCGGGGTTGGATCGGTCGGAGGGGCCAGTTGCAGTTGATATCGATGTCGGTGGGACGATTCACCAGCCGGAATGGTCGGTGAACGCGGCATTGATCGGCGTCACGGTGCAGGGGGAATGGTTTCCGCACGCCGTGGATGGGATCTTCGGAGTCGTCGAGATGAATTCCGGCGCCACTCAGTTTCGCCGACTCGATTTTCAAGGGCGCGATGCGGAGTGGGTGAGCGCCGAGCCCCTTCTCCAACGTCACCTCACACAGCTTGGAAACAAGGATGGGCTTCATGGAACGTTGGGGGACGGTTCGTTTTTGGCCTCTGGTGGATTCAGCGCAACGGCGTGGCGGCCCACCCAGTTTGATGTACGGGGGGATGTGAAGGGGTCGGAGATTCAGTTTATCGAGGAGCTGCCCCCAGCGAAAGGGAATGCCGCTCTTACCTTTAGCGGGCCGGCCGATGATGCGTTGTTGGCCGGCACGATTGATGTAACTGAGATGCTGTTCACGGAACGGATCACGTGGGAAGAGTGGATGCTCGAGTTCACCGATGAAGAGGGCGTCGAAGTGAACATCGAAGAAGAAGAAGCAGCATTTTCCATGGATATTCTTCTTCGCTCCGACAACACCATCGAGGTTCAAAACAATGTCGGAGATCTCATCGCTGGGGGTGAGCTTCGTATCGTTGGAGACACGGAGAATCCGGGTTTAGTCGGAAATATCGTTGCCGTCCCCGGTGGCCGAATGCACTTGAAAGAGCGAGAATTTGAATTGACACGGGGTGAGATTCTCTACGTGGACCCCTACACATTTGATCCCGAGTTGGACCTCGTGTTGAACACAGAGGTTCGTTCCAGGGAGGACAGCTACGATGTGACCTACCGGGTGGGGGGCACCCTCGATGATTGGCGAGCCGAAACTCGGTCGGACCCGGATCTCCCTGCCGCAGACGTGAACGCGTTGCTGCTGTTCGGCATGACTCGGGCGGAGTTGGAACGCTACGGGGGCCTTGCTGGAGCGTTGGCGATCGAGGGGGGTGACCTCCTCGCTTCGTCCTTCCTGTTTTCACAGCGGGATGAGGCCGATCGAGGTGGATTGTTTCGTATCGTTGATCCGCTCCGGCCTGAGCGGCTTGATTTGGTCAGCGGGGTGAGCGAACGCGGGTCCGGGCTGGTCAATTCCGAATTGAGGTTGCTGTATGAGAATGAACTCAGCGACCTTGGTCTCAATGGGAGCATGATGATCCTCGAGCAAAACATCAGCCGCGCGAGCGATACCTATGTGGGCTTCGAACAACGTCTCGCGCGACAGCTGTACGCGCGGGGTTACTGGGGTAGCGAGCAGGTCGGTCGGTTCCTCGATGTTGGCGGTGCATACGGTCTAGAGATGAAGGTTCGATGGGAATTGGACTGACCATCAGTGCACTTGTCAGCATCGCAGCCGCAGCGGGCGCTCCGTGGTTTGTCGGCGAGCCGGTCGCTCAGGTTTCGCTGGAGGCCACTCAGGGTGCGCTGCCCAACGAGAACCTCGAACCCCTGCTGCGAACGCAACCTGGCGAGGCGTTATCCGTGGGCACCATTCGTTCCGATGTGGCCTTGCTCGTTTCAGCGGGTGGGTTTTTGTCTGTTGAAGCTGTGGTTGAGCCGTGGGTCACCGTCGATGAATTTGGGCGTCCAGAGGACGCCGTCAAGGTTGTGTATCGCGTCATTTCAGCGCCCAAGGTGCGCTCACTGCAAATGAAAGGGGTTCGAGGCGCAGCGAGAAAGGCAGCGGAACGAGGACTTGGAATCGATCTTGGCGATGCATGGTTTGGAGAGGACGAACGCGGTCAAATCGCCCAATCGGTGGAGCGCAGCCTGCAGCAGGCCGGCTGGACAGAATCTCGTGTCGATGTCGAGGCCGACCAACTCGGTGATGACGTTCGACTCAACGTGCAGGTCGAGCTGGGTGCGGCTCAGCGGGTAGGGGCAATTCAGCTTGGAGGGACGTTGCCCGTTTCGCAACGCCTGATCGACCGATGGCTTCGACAAGGAGGCCTTCGAGAGGGAAGACGATACGATGAGGCGAAGGCCGAATCAGCCCGCCTCCTTGTGCTGGATAAACTCCGCGAGCGAGGGTGGGGGCGGCCGAGAGTCAGTGTGTTCGTACAGGACCAGACCGACCAAGCTTCGGTTCGATTGAGCGTCTTGATTGCTGCAGGACCGCGATTGATCATCGAAGCCGAAGGGCGGCAGTTGCCCTCGGAACGGGTGCTGCGCGAAGCGATGGGATTGAAGGCCGGCGATCGAATGTCGACCAACACACTCGAAGATGCGGCGTCTCGTTTGACCCGCTGGTACGCCGAGCAAGGCTATAGAGATGCCGCTGTGGTCGTGGAGTTGGTTTCGCACGATGCAGACACCGCTGTAGTGTCGGTTCGGACCCAGCCGGGTCGGCGGCATTGGCTCAAGAGCATCGACTTTGAGAATTCGTTTCCACTCTCCCCTCGGGTGGCCAGAGCCGTGATTGATGAAGCGACCAACGGCTCCCTCGCCGAGCGCGTGGTATCGGACGAAGGCATTCAGCGGGGCGCGCGCGCTCTTGCCGACAGGCTCCGGTCGGATGGGTATCTCGATGCGTCTGTCGAGGCGGAAGAGCAAATCGGCGGATTCGGCGGTTTATTCGCGCTCGGGCGGTGGGGTGTTCCTGTGCGGTTGCCGCTCAGCGTTGAAGCCGGCGATGTTGTTCGTGTCGAGTCGGCGCGAGTCCGCGGCGATACCGGCATCGGGGCACCGCTGGTCGACCAGTGGCGGG
>DEBL01000050.1:3931-6075 GCA_002348535.1 Deltaproteobacteria bacterium UBA2957
GCGGGCACGCCACGTCGGCAATCCACTGAAGGCAACCACGCTTTCGTCGCTTGAATCCTCCCTTGTCGATGCCTATGAGGATGCAGGATACATCGATGTCGATGTCTCTGTAACTGCAGTGCGGGACAGGGCTGCGGGTACAGCATCGGTGGACATACGCGTCAACCCCGGCGAGCCCATGGAACTCCGGAGTGTGGTCATTCGTGGCAATCGGAGAACGCGCCGCAATGTCATCCACCGTGAAGTGATGATGTCTCCAGGTGAACCCATTGCCCCGGATTCGATCAGCGCAACGCGTGGGAACCTCTACGACCTTGATCTGTTTCGTCTTGTTTCTCCGGAGCTTCACGGTGACGAACCAGGGGTGCGCGATCTGGTCATTACGGTTTCAGAGCGTCCGAACCTCTTGCTCGAAGCCGGCGGCGGCGTGTCGACCGACCAAGGGGTCCGAACCACAGGCCGCGCGACCCATCGCAACATCGCGGGTCGGGGTCATCGGCTGACTGCGTTGGGTTCCGTCGGCTACGGGTGGGATGGAGATGAGTGGGAACTCAACACCGCTACACCTGTTTGGCGTTCGGCTGCACGGTATGAGATTCCGTATGTCCCCGGCCGAGGCGGTCGTCTTGTGGGTGAGGCCCTCATCAATGAGACCGTGCAAGAACCGTCGTGGCGCTTGGCTCGTACCGGCGGCTCTGTTGGAATGAACATGCGGCTTTCAACCCGCACCGAAGCCATGGTGGATTATCGGGTGCAAGTCCGCCGCTTGGTGGACGTGGAGTCCGGTGTTTTGGTCAACGGTGACCCTTGGGTCGGCTACCTTGGGATCGATGAAGACCTATCGGGCGACCCGATTTTGGAATCCGAGGCGCGAGTTGTAAGCGGCGGCAGCTTGTCAGTGGTTCACGATCAGAGGAACGATCGATTCAACCCCACCGAGGGGAGAATGTGGTCGGCGCAGGTCGAATTTGGAGATGGCGCATTCAACGGTACGGTGACGATGCGGGCGCAGGGGACCGTGGAGCGCCTCATCCCCATCGGCGGTATGGTTCTCGATTTCGTGGGGCGTGCGGGGATTGGGTTTGCGCAAGGTCGGACGGTCACCCTGCCACTCGAGGAGAGGTTCTTTTTGGGGGGCGGGTCAACGATGAGAGGGTTTGCCACCGATAGTGTGGGGCCAGCCAACTTCGCCCAGCGGCCGGAGATCGACCACCCGAATCAGACGGAGCCGTTGGTGGATGGACTCGGACTTCCCCGCGAGCCCGGACATTGGGTTGCCACCGGTGGCGATGCGATGGCATCGGGGACCGTTGAAGTTCGCTTGCCGTTGTCGTGGGTCGGCATCGATACCGACAGTGCTTCTGTGGTCCTATTTTCAGATTTTGGCAACGTAATGTTCCTCGACCCTACGGTGGTCACAACCTCCATCCTCGAGGGCCGCGATCCCTTGATACGAGCGAGCTTTGGGGCTGGACTTCGGTTGGTGACGCCAGTGGGTCCCGCATCATTTGATTTTGGCATCAACCCCAGTCCGATGGGCGAGCGGAATGAGGCGTGGATTTCCCCACACCTTTCATTGGGGGTTTTGTAGGCATCGGTCGACGATCACGCCGTGCCGAATACCACCATCCGAAATGACGAGGTGGTCGACACCGGCGGCGCGGGCAATGGTCGCCAGAACAGCGGTTCCCGCAACAAGCAGGTCGGCGCGCTTTGGGCTGATCTGGGCCCAGTTGAGGCGCTGAACATGATCGCTTGCAGCGAGCCGCTTGTGCCACCACTCAATGCGCTCGACACTGAGGTGCAGGCCGTTGATTTTGTCGCGGTCCCACCGAGTGAGACCGGCCTCCATCGCCGCGATGGTGGTGGCGGTTCCGGCGACGGCGATGATGCAGCCGGGAGGCGCAGACCAGTTCACCGTCTCGACCAACTCATCGATGTGCGATTGCATGGCGGACAGTGGTTCTTGGGGGTAGGTGTCCGCATTCCGAATATGGAACGCCTCCATGAGACGAACGGTTCCCATTTCGAGGCTGTATTGCTCTGGGCCTGCTGACCGGTCTCGGGGTTGGCGGACGATTTCGGTGCTACCGCCTCCGAGGTCCACGACAGCGACATTCGGCGCAGCAATATTAAGCGTGGCC
>DEBL01000310.1 GCA_002348535.1 Deltaproteobacteria bacterium UBA2957
TTGACCTCCTCGAGGGCGTTGTCGGGTACCGCGATGCCCCCAACGGATGTAATCCGAGTCGATCCCGATCCCGGCCCCTTGAGACGCAAGTTCCCTTCAACAGACTCAAGGGAACCGCCGACGGCCTCGACGTCGACATTTTCAAGTGTGAACTGCTCGCCATAAGCCAGTTCAAACGCGAAGCTGCTGCTCGGTGAATGGGCCACCCATCCGACTGTAAAGAGGGACTCTTCTCCTTGCTCGCTCCCGCTGAGTTCGCATCCAAGAGCGTGGATCCGAAACGTTCCCGAACCATCGCAATGGGGCTCTTGGGACCCCTCAGGAAACCAGACATGTGCGACGGCAGAAGGTCCAATCAGCCGAATCACTTGCTTGTGAATCACGCGCACCGTGCCTCCCGGCCCGAATGTCGGGTTTCGGGAGCCCTCCCACCGCAGCGTTCGTTCGATGACCTGCGCGGGCTCTCGCTTGGGCCTCCACCCGGGCCCCGGTTTGCCTCGGACTCGAATTGAAAAGCGGTCATCCGCCTTAAGTTCCGGCAGAGACGCCACCCACTCGCCCGCTGAACGGCTCAGTCGCGCCTCACGAAACACGGTTCTTGCACCGTCCCAATGCCTGATTGTGGCCTTCATGCTGCTGACGTCAATTTCGTTCATTTGGGCAAGGACGACGGTTCGGCACGGCACCGGGCCGAGGCCCACCGCCCCGTCGATGCGCAACCTATACTCGTCCCCAGCCCACGACTCAGTTCTCGTCACATCGCATCCTGCCGCAGCGACCTGTGCCGCCACCAGCAGCGTTGCAATCATGACGCCGCAAAAAAGTTGGTGAACAGCTGCGTAGCGAGCGCTGTGGAGTCCATGCTTGCCGCAAGGGTTTCGTCCACATTGAAACCGAGGTCCGGCCGGCCGGTGATCCGAAGTACTGCCAATTCCTCCGCCTCGGTCTGCTCCATCTCGGGGTGAAACTGCACACCCCACATGGGAAATCCCTCGACGTGGTATGCGGCCACACCGCACCGTTTGGTCTGTGCGAGTACCGTCATACCTTCACACCGGCGAACCTCGTCAAAATGTGAGAGAAACGCCGTAAACTCCTCATCGATGCCCGAAAACATCGGATGTTCAACGTCGAGTGCACGCACCTTGAACCACCCTATCTCAGGCGTCTTTGACTTCCGTACCGCATCCATACCAAACACCGCTGCAGCCAAGATTTGATGCCCAAAGCAGATTCCGAGAACGGGGATTCTCGCGGCCTTGGCATCTTGGAGCATATCGATGACGTAGTCCATCCACGGCTCTGGAGCGGTGACACACGCGGCTGAACCCGTGATCATGATGGCGGAGTACGCATCGGCTGGCTGAGTGGCCGGCCCCTCATCGGGACGCCACGACACGATTTCTCGATTGGGCATCAGTCGGCGGTAGTTGACCGCTCCGTCGCCGTCGACATAGCAGTCAATAATGAGCATCGGCTGGATCAAGGGAACCTCTCTACCTGTGGTATCCCATGCCTGCCAAGTTTAGGCAAGCTAATGGATTGTTGATGAACGACTGGACCCTCCACACGCGCGGCTTGAACTTGCACGTGCGAGAACTTTCCCAAGACCAAGAAGGTATCCCAGTTGTGTGTCTGCATGGCTGGCTCGACCACGGAGCAGCCTTCAGCCGGGTGGCTGCGGGACGGCCCGGTCGATGGATAGCATTGGACCAACGTGGATTTGGACAATCAGATCACGTCGGTGCTGGCGGCTACTATCATTTCGCCGACTTAATCCCGGATGTCGATGCTCTGGTGCGAAAGCTGGGTACCCCCATACACCTTCTCGGTCACTCCATGGGCGGCACCGTCGCAAGCATCTTTGCCGCCGTCCGACCAGAGTCGGTCCGTCGACTCGTCGTGGCAGAGGGCCTCGGCGCAATCGAATGGGGGGAGCCGGACATGGTGACCCGCATCCGAGAACACCTCGACCAGTTGCGGAGTCCACCCGGCCCCATTCGAATCGATTCCGTAGCGGATGCGGCCACCCGACTCGCCAAGCGCCATCCCGGCCTCGATGCCGGTTTTGCTGAGGATCTGGCCAGACACGGTACGGTGCGAGACGAGCGCGGCGTTCGTTGGTCGTTCGACCCTCTGCATATGGTGCGAGGCCCCTACCCGTTCCGCGAAAGCGCTTACCTCAAGGTCCTTGCCCAAATCCAGTGCCCCACGCTCGTGGTGTGGGGCACTCAGAGTTGGTACCCGGATGAGATCCGTACGCTACGGGCGATGACAATTCCATCGGTTCGTGTTGCGACCCTATCGGGTGGCCACATGCTCCCCTACGACGCCCCGGAGGCGCTTGGAACACTCGCTGCGGACTTCTTCAACCCCTGACTCAGAGTACCTGGCCGCCATCAACATCGATGCAACGACCCGTGAAAAAATCGCACTCGATCACAAACTTCACTGCAAGAAATATTTCATCGGGCGAGGCGGGTCGCCGCAATGGAATCAACTTCAGCAGCTTTTCAAGAACCTCGGGGCGCATTCCTTGGAGAATTGGGGTGTCTACAAAGCCCGGTGCGATCGCGCCGGTCCGAATACCGTAGCGGGCCAACTCGTTTCCCCAAAGTTTAGTATCCGCCACGAGACCGGCCTTCGCAGCCGAGTAGTTGGACTGCCCCATGTTGCCGTGCCTTGAAATCGACGAGATGTTCACGATGACACCGCCGTGACCGTTCTCCACCGCCGCGGCAGCGAACTCCCTCGACACGAGAAACGGTCCCGTCAAGTCCACATCCAGAACTTGTTGCCACTTCTTAAGGCTCATTTTTTTGATTTCACCGGTCTCTCGATCGGACTTGACCAACAGACCGTCGCGGAAGATTCCTGCGTTGTTAATGACACCATCGAGCCTGCCCAAGGCTTCCCGCACATCGCGGATCAATCCAACCACCTCATCTTCAACAGCCACATTCGCGGTGAATCCGACAACCTTTCCCGGAAGCGCCTGACCCTCGGCTTCAACCTCAGCGATGGCGTCCTGATTGAGGTCGCAAAATGCAACATCGCCACCGAGTTTTGCGAGGTTGAGGGTGAAGTTACGGCCCATGCCGCTTGCGCCACCGGTTACGAGAAATTTGCTGCCGCTGATGTCCATTGAGGCCTCCATCAATGAGTTTGATTACGAGGACTAACCGCGTTGGCGGGTGGCGCACATGAGCAGCTTCGAGTCGCCGCTGACCGGTCGCGGACTACACCGATGCCCGAAGCTGAGAAACTGCATCCCGAAGACCATCGAGGGTAAGCGGAAACATGGGATAAAGTCCGCCAATTGCGGATACCGTAGGGTGGTCCCAAAACCGCTGAGGGTCCGGATTCAACCATACTGATGCTGGACAAACCTCGCGAATGCGCTTTAGCCACCCCAGCCCGTTCATCCCTGCATCGTCACTGTGCGACTCCCCCCACGGGTTGCCGTGGTACCGACCAAACAACTCCCATGGAGCCATCGAAGCATCGCCCACCCACACCAGCCGGTGGTGAGGCGACATGCCCGAAAGGACCTCCTCGATCGAGACCCGCTGGTACGTCGCAAAATCTTTGTACAAGTACCCGTATGGCACATTGTGGAAGTGAAGCGTTGTGATGGATTTGAACCCCTTCATTTCTTTTGCTGCTGTAAATAAACGCGAGACAAGTCGCGCGTGATGATCCATCGAGCCGCCGGTGTCGAGCAGCAAGACCAGATGAACGCGGTTTTGCTTGACCCTCGTGAACTCGAGATCTATCTCGCCGCCGTTATCAACCGTTTTCCGGATTGTTCGGTCGACGTCCAACTCTTCCGGACCTTCTCGGGTCAGTTTTCGCAATGCACGCAACGCCACCTGAAAATCGCGCACGTCCAAGCGCGAATCACTTCGATAGTTCAGCCACCGTCGTTCGCCAGCGACCGCCACTGCGCTGCGTCCCCCACCCTGTCCAACTCGGATGCCGTTTCTTGACCGCCCTTGGCTT
>DEBL01000257.1 GCA_002348535.1 Deltaproteobacteria bacterium UBA2957
GTGGTTGATTGGCGGGTTGTCGACTTTGACCGCGAACGGCTGACTGCAGAACGACTGGGAGTAACGGAGTACTCGCATGTCGTGGTTCAGCGCGGCGAAGCAAGGGTTGATATCCGGTCACGGGACCTGTTTCGTCGGACGGGTAAAGGCGATTCTCGTCGGGTGGTGTTCAGCGGTGAAACTGCATTTGCGGGTGCATTCTCGCAACTGCATACCCCCAAGCGACGGGTGGTGTACATGCTGACGGGCCATGGCGAGCGTAGCCTTGCCGATCGCGGTCCCAGTGGATTGAGCGATTTCGCTGATGCCTTGGGCGTTGAGCGGTACGACACCGACGCTTTGAACTTAATCGGAGCCGACGCGTCGAGCGGTGTTCCGAGCGTACCCGATGATGCGGCTGTTGTTGTTGTGTCCGGACCTGAACGCGCGCTGTCCAATCACGAAGAGGACGCCTTGCTGACGTTTATTGGACGTGGGGGAGGCGTGATGGTGGCGGTGGACCCCGCGCAACCTGTGCCCGCTTTGCTGGGCCGATTGGGGTTGTCGGTGGCCTCGGGGAGCGTGATGGACACCAAGGTTGTGTACCCGTTCTGGGACCGACCGATCCCGGTCGTGGCGCGTCACCCTGTGACAGAGGGACTCTCCGAAGCCAACATTTATCCTGTGCTCGCTCACGTCGCTCCCGTGGGTGTGGCGGGGTCTGCTGTCGACGGTGTCAACATCGCAGCCGTTCTGACGACGTCGCGGCGTGGATGGGTGGAACGCGGCGGTGAGGTGGTGCAGGGCGCGCCATCCTACGACGAAGGTATCGATGGAGAGGGCCCCGTGACGATGGCCGTAGCGGCTCAACTGCGGCCCGGTTCCGAGTGGGTGCGGGTTGGTCGGAAGCCCGCGCGAGTCATGGTGATTGGCGACAGTGATTTCATGGGCAATGGCTTGTTTTTAGAGGGACCCGGAAACTCAACTTTCGCCCTCGATGCCGTTCATTGGCTCGCGGGTGCGGACCTGCGTGTGGCCTCCGTGGGCGCGCGAAAACGAAAGGCGCGAAAGTTGGCAATCTCGAAGGAGCAACTCGACACACTGAGGCTGGTGAGCATGGGTGTTCTTCCCGTGATGGTTGGCTTGCTCGGTGCAGCGGTTCGGTGGGGGCGTAGGGGCCGATGAAAGCGTTTCGTGGGTCGTTGGTGGCCTTGGTGTTGTTCGGCGTTGTGTTTGCTTTGGTCCGGTGGCTTCAACCGACTGTGCTGGCACCTGAAACCCAAGAAGGCGATGCGATTTTTTCATTTGAAAAACATGAATTGTCGCGCGTTGAAGTTGTGCGGCCCGATGCCGATCCGATTGTGTTGGTCGAGGTGGATGGGCAGTGGGTCATCGAGGGTACGGGACATCCCGCAGGCCGCTCAATGGTGAACCGCGTAAAGCACCAGATTCATGATCTCACTGCGCGTGCGAACGTGGTTTCAGACCCGGACACCCCATCGCTCTATGGCTTGGGGTCAAGCGCTGTTCAGGTGGAGTTGACACTGCGGAGTGGAAGGACGATTGGATTCGCCGTCGGCGATCCGAATCCGACGGCGGTCAGCTACTACATCCAACCGGAGGGGAGTGATGCCATCTACACCGTGCAAAAGGCGGCGGTGGACTACTACAGCTTGACCCTCGATCAGTTCCGTGAGCGCCGATTTGCGACGTTTGACACGAAGGACGTCACCGGGTTTGCGGCGTCAATGCTGCCGGCCGGTACAGCGCTTGCAGTCACGCGCACGGGCGAGCGTCATTGGCAGATGGAATCGCCGCTCGAGATGGCCGCCAATGATGACCAAATTCGCCGCTTATTGGGTAGGATTTCGGCCTTGAAGGCCATTCGCTTTGAACGTCGAGAAGGGGCTGACCTCACTGCCTACGGCTTCGACAGTCCACGTCTTGATGTGACGGTCCGCTTTGCGTCGCGGGATGCCATGCGGATTCAGGTTGGGGGCGCCGCACCGACGGATTCCCGTTTCGATGAACTGGCCTACGTCTTGCTCGACGACGACGATACCGTCTATGTCGCGCGCTCCGGGCTCCTCGAAGAATTTAACCGTGACCCTGCCACGATGCGCAACCGTCGCGTGGTCAAGATGGGTCACGAGGACGTGGTTTCGATTGATGCAACGCTCAGATCCGCCGATAACGACGACCTCGAGGGTGCGGGGTCGGTGCGCTACGTCGCGTCACAATGGGTGTGGAAAGATGGTGTGCCGGTATCGGGGAGCACGCCCAAGCGTGTGGCGCAGCGATTGGCCGAGCTTGAGGTGGATGAGTTCCTTGATGATGGGCAGAGCGATGCCGAATACGGCTTATCGAATCCGCGTGCGCGGGTGGTCTTGAAAGATGCCGAAGAGCGCGAACGCGTCGTTCGCTTCGGGAATCTCGGAGAACCCAAGGCCTACGGCGATGAGGGCGAAACGATCGACCGCTATTTCTTGCAAATCGAGGGCGAGGAGACCGTTTATTTGGTTCGAACCGGTGTGCTTGAAGTGGTGCGAGACCTTGTGCGCGAATCGACCCGGAAGCTCAAGAAAGATTTGGAGAAGGCGACTCGGCAGGAGCGCATTGAGTCTACATCCTCTGACGATTAATGTTGCCGGATACCGTGGCCAAGCGGGCGGTGGGATGGAGGCCCGTGACGGTTGCGCATCAATGGCAAGCGACGTCTTTCTCTGATTCAGGTTGGCCACGAAGACCGGTTAGTACGCCGCATGTACGTTCTGGGTATCGAGACGAGCTGCGATGAGACGGCCGCCAGCGTGGTAGGGCCTTCGGGCGTTCTTTCAGACGTCGTATACACACAAGAAATCCATGCAGAATACGGTGGAGTGGTTCCCGAGTTGGCCGGACGGGCACACGCAGACAAGATCGTTTCGACAGTCACGACGGCCCTGCATCGGGCCGGAGTCGATCGCCCCGATGCAGTGGCCGCCACTTCTGGCCCCGGTCTGATCGGTGCCGTTTTGGTCGGTCTCTGTTTTGGCAAGGCAGCCGCGGCGGGGTGGGGCGTTCCGTTTATCGGGGTCAACCACTTAGAGGGTCATTTGTTGTCCGCCCTTCTCGAGCCAAATCGTCCTGTATTCCCGTTTTTGTCCTTGGTTGTGTCGGGCGGTCATACCAGCTTGTATCTGGCCGAAGATGTGGGTTTCTATACGGTTCTCGGCGAGACCGTTGACGATGCTGCCGGCGAGGCCTTTGACAAGGTCGCACGCATGCTCGAACTCGGCTATCCCGGCGGTCCAGTAGTTGATCGGCTCGCGCGCGATGGCAACCCCGGCGCGGTTGATCTCCCGCGGCCACGCCCCAAAGTAAAGCCGCCCAAAACCCCCTCCGGGCATCGGGGTACCCGCCCACTCGATATGAGCTTCTCTGGGCTGAAGACGGCGGTTCGATCCCACATTTCAGGGCCCAGTCGAGCAACCGATGCGGATCTCTGTGCGAGCTTTCAGCAAGCCGTTGTCGACGTCCTCGTTGATCGGGTACAGCGGGCAGCCCGGCAGACGGGGGTACGGCATGTGACCATGGCGGGCGGAGTGGCCGCCAACAGCCAACTGAGGGCCGCGCTATCCGCCCTCGATATGGAGGTGTGCCTGCCGCCAAAGAGTCGCTGTACCGACAACGCAGCAATGATTGCCCACGCTGGCCGTTTGCGGTTGCTGCGGGGCGAGCGCCACGGCCTCGACCAAGGAGCGCGCGCGCAATGGACGCCGGGCGATTCATGAGTCATCCATCCTCGATTTTGAAGGCGCTTGAGCAGCGTGCGAAAAAGCGGTTTGGCCAACATTTCTTGGTTTCTTCCGCTGTGATTCGACAAATTCTTGCGGCTGCTGAGCTGGGCCCCGAATCGAAAGTGCTCGAGATCGGTCCCGGTCTCGGTGTGCTGACCGAAGGGCTCTTGGGCACAGGGGCTGCCGTCACTGCAGTCGAACTCGATCGAGATATGGCGGCGTTCATTCGTGAGCGACACCCTGCGGTGAACTTGGTCGAAGCCGATGGGGCCCGGCTTGACTTTGACGATGCACTCCCGGCGGGTCGGCATCGGTGCGTGTCCAATCTTCCCTACAATGCGGGGACAAAAATGATCACTCGCATGCTGGAACGACCCGATCGGTTCGACCGGCTCATCGTGATGGTGCAGCGCGAGGTTGCAGAGCGTTTAGTGGCGAAGGCGGGTGACAGGAAGCGTGGCTCACTCTCCGTATTTACAGAGTCGCGGGCCGAGGCACGGATTTGCATTCGCGTGCCACCGGGTGCATTTCACCCCCCACCAAAAGTCCATTCCGCAGTGGTTGAGCTGAGGCTGCGCAACCAGCCCGATACCGGCGAGGCCTCAGTTGGACTTTTCGATGAAGTCGTTCGAGGGCTCTTCACACAGCCCCGCAAGACCGTACGCAACAACCTTGCCGGTTGTGTGCCGCGGTCCACCGTCGACTCCGTGTGCAGCCATGCGGGCATCGATTCAAGTCGGCGTCCGGCCACTCTGCGCCTTGACGAAGTTCAAGGCTTGGCGCGTGCTGTTGAGGCGCTCCGAGAGGCCTGAAAGCGGGCTCGACGTTGGACATTCGGCGGATGAGGGGGTAAACGCATGGGCTCTCGCGTGCGTGTGCGCCGGAACCAGTGTGCGGCTTCACGTCAAACCAATGTGCGATTGATGGACTCAAATCGATGAGAATCACTTCCTGCGGCATGACTGATGTTGGCGTCAAACGGACGAACAACGAAGACAATTACCTCATCAACGACGAACTGAACCTGTTTGTTGTCTGCGACGGTATGGGCGGTCATGCTGGGGGGGAGTTTGCCTCTGCCATCGCTGTCAACACCGTTGAAGAAGTGCTGACCACCATTGAGATTAGACCGGATGCGGAGGGGTTCGATCCGTCCGATGAGACCAATCAAGTGGAACTGGTGCGGGAGAAGCTTCGGTACGCGATACGGTTGGCGGGGAAGCGAATCCATGAGCGTGCGCAGGCTGACGCTGAGTACCAAGGAATGGGGACGACCTGCTTGGCGTTAATTGTCGACGGAGGCAATGCGTTTATGGCCCACGTCGGCGACTCACGCGGGTACCTGATACGCGACGGCAAGATTGAACAACTCACCGATGACCACTCCCTCGTGAACGAACGAGTCCGAGCGGGCCTCATTACGGAAGAAGAAGCAAAAACCCACAAGCTCAAGAACATCATCACGCGCTCCTTGGGTTTTATGGAAGATGTTGAAATCGACTTGAGCGTGCGGGCTGCACGCCGCGGCGACTTTTTTGTTCTGTGTTCGGATGGGCTCTCCAACTTCATCGAGACCAATGAGATTGGTGAGTGTGTCCTCGAACTCGGACCTCAGGAGTCGGCTCGCCGCATGATTGAGACGGCCTGTGAGCGCGGCGGTGACGACAACATCACCGTCGTAGTGGTGCGGATCGACGAGGCCTCGTAGTGCGCAAGGACACCAAGGATGTGGCATCGCGCCGGTACACTGTGATGTGGGTGCCACAGGGAGGCCGCGGAACCGTGCGGCAGCTTACGTTGACCATGCGCCAGATCCGGTGGATTGTCGTCACGGCCGTGTTCTTAGTCGGCTTGAGCACGACCGCGCTGTTTATGGTCGGTTCACAAATTCCAAAGACCCAAGCCTGCGATTCGTTGTTGAACGAAAACCTGACCCTCAAGGGCCGACTTCAAGACATCGAGCGGACGCTGGGAGAAGTTGAGGATCAGCTTCGACGCCTGCGGATGTACGACCAGCAACTGCAGGAATTGCAGCGTCAGGGATTTTCTGGCTACGGGCCGGTCGATGCCGATGAGGTTGACCTCGGCACGCTCGCTTCCGATGACGGTATTGCGGAGCTGGATGTTGATCCGGTGACGGGTGAGCTTGGCGACCCGATGCATGAGTTGGAGGGTGTCGAGTTGGCTCCCACCTTCCTGAGCGCCACCGATGCATGGTCCCACGACGTTGCAGAGCGGGCTCAGCATCTGTTGGCCTTGGCGCGCGAGGTCGAGCCCGCGGTCGGTCTGATGGTGGAGTCTGCAGAAGACGCTCGGGCACGCCGAAGTGCGTATCCATCCGCCTGGCCCGTCGACGGTTCGTTTACGTCGGGCTTTGGGTACCGGAAATCTCCCTTCACCCGGGTGTGGAAGTTCCACTCAGGCATCGACATTTCAGCTCCACGCGGCACCAAAATCCGCGCGGCCAGTAGCGGCGTAGTCTCACGGGCGGCCTTCACGGGCGGCTACGGCAAACTCGTGATCATTGATCACGGCTACGGGGTGCAGTCAGCCTACGCCCATAACGCTCAGATTTTCGTCAAAGAATCCCAGGTGGTTCAGCAGGGTCAAGTCATTGCGACTGTGGGCACAACTGGCCATTCCACGGGACCCCATTTGCATTTTGAGGTCATTGTTGACGACCGAAAGGTCAATCCGATGGCCTACCTTCCCCGGCGTCCTCGCTCGGGACGGGCTAACAGCACTCCTGCACCCTGACAGGGCCACGGGATTTATACCAATGAACGCTTTTGATTCTATCGTTGCCAAGTTTATGGGTTCTCGTTCTGAGCGAGAACTCAAGAGTTACCAACCGCTGCTCCAACAGGTCAATGCGCTCGAGTCGAAGATGGAGTCGCTCAGCGATGACCAACTCGCCGCGTTTACCCCGCAGTTTCGCGAGCGGATCGAAAATGGGTCGCCGCTTGAGGACCTCATTCCAGAATCGTTTGCGGTGGTCCGGGAGGTGGGTCGACGGGTGCTGAACATGCGGCATTTCGATGTGCAGATTCTTGGCGGCATGGTTCTGCATCATTGCAATGTAGCGGAAATGAAGACCGGCGAGGGCAAGACACTTGTTGCGACGCTACCCATCTACCTGAACGCGCTGAGCGGGAAAGGTGCCCACGTGGTCACCGTCAATGACTACTTGGCCGCACGCGATGCGGACTGGATGGGGAAGATCTACAACTTCCTTGGGTTGTCGGTCGGGAAGATCTTGTCCAGTGAACGGGATGCATCGATCAAACAAGCCGCCTACGGGTCCGACGTGACCTATGGCACCAACAACGAGTTCGGCTTCGACTATCTGCGCGACAATATGAAGTTTCGCATCGAGGACTTCGTACAACGCGGTCACAACTACGCGATTGTCGACGAAGTCGATTCGATTCTCGTTGACGAAGCGCGGACGCCATTGATTATTTCCGGTCCCGCAAACACCAATGTGGAGCGGTACTACATCATTGATGGGGTGATCCCGCTCTTGCAGGCCGATATCGACTACACCGTCGACGAAAAGTCGCGCAGCGTCAACCTTACCGATTCGGGGGTAGACCGGGTTGAGGATCGCCTCGGCATCACGAACATCTACGATGCGCAAAACATGGAAGCGTTGCACCACATCAATCAGTCCCTGCGGGCTCACACCATATTCAAGCGGGATCGCGATTACGTCGTCCAGAATGGAAAGGTCGTTATCGTCGATGAACACACTGGCCGCCTGATGTCCGGTCGGCGGTGGTCGGATGGTCTGCACCAAGCCATCGAGGCAAAAGAGAAGCTTGAGGTCGAGGCCGAGAGTCAGACCTACGCATCCATCACCTTCCAGAACTACTTCCGGATGTACGACAAACTGGCTGGAATGACCGGAACCGCAGTGACCGAAGAGGAAGAATTCCAGCAGATTTACAACCTTAATGTGACCGTTGTGCCTACAAACCAGCCGGTGATCCGCGATGACGTGGATGACATTGTCTTCAAGACACAGTCTGAGAAATACATGGCAGTGCTCGATGACATTGCGGAGTGCAACGAGAGGGGTCAGCCGGTGCTGGTGGGTACCGTTAGCGTAGAGAAATCGGAAATCGTCTCGCGTCTTCTTCGCCACCGTGGCATTGAACACGAGGTGCTGAACGCGCGGAATCACGCCCGCGAGGCGGATATCGTGGCCGAGGCCGGTCGGCTGTCTGCTGTCACGATCTCCACCAACATGGCGGGTCGAGGAACCGACATCAAGCTTGGGGGGGACCCCGACTTCATCGCTCGGCAAGCGTCTGGCGCTTCGGAAGGCGACGCTGCATACGAATCTGCCATGGAGGCGGCTCTCGCGGAGACATCGGCAGAAAAAGAAAAGGTTCTCGCGCTCGGAGGTCTGCGCATCATCGGTACGGAGCGTCACGAGTCTCGTCGCGTAGACAATCAACTTCGCGGCCGTTCGGGTCGTCAGGGCGATCCGGGCTCATCGCGTTTCTTCTTGTCGCTGGAAGATGACCTCCTGCGGATTTTTGGCTCCGACAAGATCGTGGGGTGGATGGAACGAATGGGCTTAGAAGACGACGAGCCTATCGAACATCGCTGGATTACGCGGTCGATTGAAAACGCTCAGAAGAAGGTGGAAGGTCACAACTTCAACATTCGCAAGAATTTGTTGGAGTATGACGACATCATGAACCTGCAGCGCAAGGCCGTGTATGCGATGCGCCGACGGGCTCTCGAGGGCGACAACGTCAGAGACATGATGATGACGGCCTGTGAGGGGCTCGTTGATGACTTGATGGCCGAAACTGTCTCCGCAGCCCTTCATCCCGAAATGTGGGACATCGGCAAGCTGCGTGAGCGGTTCAAGACCACATTCGGGCAAGATTTCGAGGTCCACTCTGATGAGGACTTCCGCGACATGGCCGAGGCTGAAATCCGCATCATGCTCAACGATGAAGCCATGCAGTCCTACGAGAAGCAGGAGACCGAACTGGGTGAGGAAGCGACCCGGCAGATTGAACGCATGCTCATTCTGCAGCACACTGACCAATTCTGGAAGGATCACCTCCTCGCAATGGACCGCCTTCGCGAAGGCATCGGCCTGCGTGGCTACGGGCAGCGCAATCCATTGTTGGAGTACAAGAAAGAAGGCACCAACATGTACATGTTGATGACTTCGCTGCGCGATGAAGCGGTCGTCTCTCAGTTGCTGCGCATGGAACTCGCTGAAGACGAAGAGCTTCCAGAGGTGTCGAAAAAGTCAGCCCGCAATCTGGTCAACACCGGGCCATT
>DEBL01000015.1 GCA_002348535.1 Deltaproteobacteria bacterium UBA2957
GCATCGGCGTCTGCGTCGGCGTCCGCGTCGGCATCGGCGTCGGCGTCGGCATCGGCATCGATTTCGGGAAACACCTCGGCGCCGGTGTCTTTGTCTGTGGCGATGGTGCAGCCGAATCCAGTCAGGATTGCGGCGATGGCGATGTATCTGCGCATGGTGGTCTCCTTGGAGTGCAACTATACCGCATGTTGTTTCGTCCTTGATGACATAGAGGATGGTGCTGGCGGGTTTGCACTCCCGATCGCGAGCGAGTAATCGTTCGGACCATCGCCCCACCGGTAGGAGAAACGACCGTGAACAACCAATTTGAACCCGACCCTTCCGCCATCCAAGGCATCATCCGATTCCTGCTCATCGGGATTGTGGTTCTGATTCCCCTGAAGTCTTCCTTTGGAACCGTGGGTGCCGGAGAGCGAGGGGTTCGCCTCCGCTTCTCTGCTGTGACCGGATCGATTCTCGACGAAGGGCTGTATTTTCAAATCCCGTTTGTTGAGCGGGTTGTCACGATGAGCGTGCAGATCGAGAAGGATGAAGCGTCCGCCGATGCCGCATCCAAAGATCTCCAGAGTGTCTCCACCACCGTGGCGGTGAACTACCACCTCGACCCGGAGAAAGTGAATTCCGTGTACCAAGAATTCCGCAACGACTACCGTGGGCGAATCATTGAGCCCAGCATTCAAGAGGCGGTCAAGTCGGCCATCGCCCGGTACACGGCCGAGGAGCTCATCACCAAGCGCGCGGCTGTGCGGGACGACATCAAAGCCAACGTCAAAGAGAAAATCGAGCCCAACGGGATCATCTTGGATGAACTCAACATTGTGGACTTCAGTTTCTCGAAGTCCTTCAACGTGGCCATCGAGAAGAAGGTGACGGCAGAGCAAGAAGCCTTTGCGGCTCAGAACAAGCTGGAACAGGTGAAGTTCGAAGCACAACAGCGGGTCGAAGAGGCGAAAGGAAAGGCAGAAGCCATCCGGATTGAGGCCGAGGCACTGCGCCAGAGTCCCCAAGTTCTCGAGCTTCGTGCGCTTGAGAAGTGGGACGGTGTGCTTCCCAAGGTCACCGGCGAGAGTGTGCCCTTCGTAAACGTGAAGTAGGCACGCCAAACCCCATAAATGCTTGAAACGGCGCGTTCCGTTCGAGCGGAAGCGCTAGAGGTTAGCGTGTCAGGCCTTTATATTCAGCGCTACCGAAGGCAAGGATGGGCAAGAAGATGGGTGCGAGAATTAAGAGCCCAATGCCAAATCCAGTGCCTTTGCCGAAGGCTTTGGCGATGTCGACCATGGTGATCACGTAGAACGGGATTCCGATGCATGGGATGAAGAAAAGAATGACCCACCACAGTGGTCGGCTGGCAATTTGCACCAAGACCACCAAGTTGTAGATGGGGATCAAGCACGCCCAGCCGGGCCGGCCTGCCTTGGTGTGAACTCGCCAGAGGCTGACAAACGTAAGCAGCAGGACGCCGAAATAGACCACTGCGATGATTCCAGAGAGTGCATTGATGATATCCATGGGGGCCTCCTGTGCGCCTGCCGCGGGACTTCGGTGCAGGACTGCGGCAGATTATGCACCTTCAAGCGAATCAATGCAACCTTTTCATGTGGCTATGGAGCCGTTGCAGCAACGCTGCCAAGGGTGCAGGTTCGTTCTTGGTAGCCACTGGATTCGGAGTACGGTGGCGAGTAGTCGGTTGAACCGTACATTCCGAGCGCCGACTTGATGTTCCCTGTGATTCCGAGGTCGCTCCAGTCGGTTGGGCATTCCGGGGGAATGCATGTGTCAATGTCGGGCGCAGTCTCGCCCGTCCAAGAACATCTCGTAACGAGCACCGTGACCGGATTGGCAAGGTAGCATGCCCGTTCTTGGTATCCGCTCGACTCCGAATAAGTTGGGGAATAGTCGGTTGAAGCGTGGGCTGCGAGTGCGGTCTTGACGTTGCCCGTGATGCCCAAATCCTCAAATGGAGAGGGGCACTCCGGTGGGGTGCAGCTGCCAATCGTGGGCATGATCTCGCCCGTCCACGCACACCGGGTGTAGATGACCGTGCCGCTACTGCCGGAAGCGGGAATGTCAGCGGCCGTCAGGTAGCCATTGTCGGCCACCATGGCATCCACCTCGTCTTCGCTCAACACGGTGTCGTCGTCGCCGTCTGCAAGCCCGGGCGGAACATCGGTCAGATCGAGAAAGCTCCCGCTGAACAGTTCGCTGAGCAGGGCGAAACCATTGTCGGCGACCATGGCATCGACCTCGGGCTCCGACAGTTGGGTGTTGTCGTCTCCATCCAGCAGTCCATCGGGAATGTCGGCGAGGTCGGCAAATCGGCCGCTGAACAGGTCATCGGTGGATGCAAATCCATTGTCGGCGACCATGGCGTCCACCTCGTCTTCGGTGAGGCGGGTGTCGGCATCATCGGCGCAGATCCATCCGACCGCGTCGGCGCTCCACTGAATGAGTTGTCCGTCTTCGCAGCCGATGAGCGACAAGGTGTCGCGGTCGATGTCGCACGACCAATTCGCGACGACTGCGTCCCATACGGGGATGTCGCCATCGGCGCAGGAGAGCGCCAAGTCGGCGAGGGTGTCGGTGTCGGAGTCGTTGTCGATGCCATCCGCGAAGTCAGACGGCATGCCGTCGATGTCGGACCAGTTCACCGCTGCGGTGGGCCCGATCCATTCACCCGTCTCACTGATGACGACGGTGCCGTCGATGGCGACTTGAGATGCGTCTACCGGTCCGCCCGCTACTTCTTCGGCCACGGTAGCCATGGTGGCGTAGGGCACCGACTGAATGGGGCTTCTGGGCACCATGGCGCCCCCACCTTCAAGCTGAATCTCGAGCCACAGGGGGTGCTGGCTAAATACCGCCGTGTCGAGCGGGTTTGTGTCTTCATCGACCCCCAAAATGGCCGAATAGTATCCGCGGTCCAAGAGTACGGGAATGGAGTCTTCCCACAGCGCGATGCCGCCCGTGTCGGCGTCCATGATGCGGAAGATGATCGTGACTTCGCCCCCGACCGGAGTGCCGTCGGAGCTCAGCAATCGGCCTTGGTGGGTGAACTGGGCGGGAACGGCGAGAGCCGGTGAAGACAGGCCGATCAAAGCAAGTGAAAGTGTTCTCATGGGTACCTCGGGCTCGATTGTACCGTGACTTGCGGGAAGGCAGGCGCTTCATTTTTGTCTGGTAGACCGGTGTGCCATCGTGGTAGACCTAATAGGCCTGAAGAACCTGCAGCCCTCACCCCACGGTACCCAATGGCCTCGACGACGCTCACCCAAGAAGACGCACTGCGCGCATTCGCCCGAATGATGCACCAGAAGTCGGTGGGCCCAATCGTTGAATTGTTGCACGACAAGATCCATTACGAAGCCCAGTGGAACTACCATGAGTACGCAGAGGTGTGGTGCCCTCGTGAGGTGGCGACCAAAGAGGACTACATCGCCTACATCACCCCTCGGCTAGAGCGACTTCGAAAATCGGGAGTGACGGTGTTTGCCGAGATGGGGCGGCTGCCCGAGGGGCCGTGCGTGGTCTTGGCAGAAGGCAACAAAGACACGCTCACGGCCATGGCCTTGGTCGAAGTGCAAGACGACAAGATTTTCCGGCTTGAGGTCTGCACCTTCCCCAGCCCCGAAGACGCAGAGCGCACCGGCGAGTACCCCGAGTAGGCTTATCGGCGGAACCAATGTCCATTGCCAGCGTTTCGGTGCTCGGTCGACAGGCCGAGTTCGGCTAATACGTCTTCACTTCCACAAATGTTGCCGTAATCGCCACCCATGAAGTCATAGGCGTAAGCAAATTGCGGGGTTGTCTTAGATGGCGGG
>DEBL01000303.1:0-472 GCA_002348535.1 Deltaproteobacteria bacterium UBA2957
CCAAGTCTACCTTGCGTTGCGGGAGGACCAGCGGTTTCACTTTGACCGGTTGCTGTACACGTGGAGTAAACATTTGAAAACCATTGAAGCAATCACCAATTTGGAAATTCGCTTTCTGGAGGAATCGGAACTTCGGCGGTTCGCGTCGGGTGCGTTGACCGATTCAGAGGCGCAGCGTCTCGTGAGCGAACGAAAGGAGCGATGGACTGCTGAGGTGAAGCGACGCTTGAAGGGAGACGAACCACCGAACTTTCTCATCGGCGCAGAGGCTTTGGTCGAAAACGTGCAGGGGATTCGAATGCAGGGGGTTGGCGCCTCCCCTGGCGTGGTGACGGCTCGGGTCCGTGTCTTGCGGAGTCCAGATGAGGCCGATCGATTGAGGCACGGTGAAATTCTCGTTGCTCGAGCCACTGACCCAGGATGGACGCCGTTGTTCCTGAAGGCCAGTGGCGTGATCATGGAAATTGGCGGG
>DEBL01000303.1:666-4849 GCA_002348535.1 Deltaproteobacteria bacterium UBA2957
GGGTCCGCGTCTTGCGGAGCCCCGATGAGGCCGACCGCTTGAGGCATGGGGAAATTCTCGTCGCTCGAGCCACTGACCCGGGGTGGACGCCGTTGTTCTTAAAGGCCAGCGGTGTGATCATGGAAATTGGGGGTATGCTCTCCCACGGTGCAGTCGTAGCGCGCGAATACAATCTGCCAGCAGTTGTAAATGTGCCGGGTCTAATGAAGACGCTGCAGGACGGACAGCTCGTGACGATGGATGGTCGTCAGGGGGCAATATGGGTCATTCCAAGTAACGGTCCAGCTGACGTTTGAATTCGATGCGGTCGACCAAATCTGTGAGGTAATCCATGCGGTCGGATTCCCAAACCAAAACGGGGGACTGGCTGTACCGTCCAATCCAGTCCTCGTAGAGCCCATTGAGCCGCCGGAGGTAGCTGGTCGGGATGTCTTGTTCGGATTTACGACCGCGCTGCTTGATTCGCTTGCGAATCGTTCCCACTGAACACCGAAGGTAAATCATGAGGTCTGGGGGCTCGAGGGCCTGCTTCATGGTGCTGTACAGCTCCATGTAGGTCTCATAGTCCCGCTTCTTCATGAACCGACCTTTGTAAAGATTGGTCGCGAAGATTTCGGCATCTTCGTAAATGGTACGGTCTTGAACAATGGTCGAAGCACGTGTGTTCAGGGCCATGTGCAGTTTGAACTTGTGGGTGAGGAAGTAGAGTTGGCTGTGAAACCCCCACGACTTCATGTCTTTGTAGAAGTCATCCAAGTAAGGGTTGTTCATGAACGGCTCATAAATCGGCGCAAAGCCATATTGTTGGCTCAGAAACTCAACCATAGAGCTTTTTCCAACACCCATATTGCCAGCTACGGCGATGAACTTTTTCATGTGTCCTCCTCGGTCTCAGTGACGTCGAAGGTCACCGTTCCTGCGTTGCCGTGAGGGTCGGTGATTGTAAGTCCGACGGCTTCGGCCGGAGCATCCGCGACAAACCGGGTTCGGCCATCGATGATCTCTCCGATTGCATCAGAGGGGGAGGTGGAACCATCGGTCATCAACCAACTCAGTGTTGCATCCCGGACGGGGTTTCCCCCTTTGGATGACCCGTCTAGGTCAATCAACCGATAGCCGTACGGAGGTGCGTTTAGGGTTGCCCAGATTTCACCCTCCGATTGGACGATGGATAGGGTGGCTGCGACGACCTCGAAGGGTTCGCTGGCGATGTCGTACTCGGTGGTGCTGAACGGCCAAGTGTCTTCGGAGCCACTGTAGACCTCGCCGTAGACGTGCAGTCGATAGGTTCCCGTCGGCAGACCTGCTCGTTCGCCACTATGGGGCACCGGCTGCCAAGCCGCCCACCATACATGGGACTGCGCGGCTTCCCATGGATAGAGCGGGTCGGGCGTGTGGGCTGTGATGATATCGGGGAGAGTATCGGTAATCTCTCGGCCGGACGCCGTGGTGACTGCCTCCCAAGAATCGTCTTCCAGTCGCTCCAGAACCACTCGGGGAAGGTCGACGGCAGGGTCTCCTCCGTACCATGCAAATTGGGCAATTCCTTGGGCCCGCATCAAGACGGCTTGTGGTTGGGTCGTCGCCTCCACATCGAGCGGAATCCAGAGGTCTTCGGGCAGCTCCGAAACCGGGGTTCCAGCTTCGGCAGTTCCATCCGGCACATGGACGGGGACCTCTCTGCGTTCATACGGCACATCCGGAAACTCGCCCTTTGCGTCCTGCGGTTCCAGCAGGTTTGTGAGGAGGTGCGTTCTCATCATGTCGAGGTTGCCCTCCATAATGTGCTCGCCCTGCAGCGGTCCCCAGATGTTGATGTTCGGCTCGTATCCGCCGACAAGCCAATCCTCGGGGATCAGTAGATACCCCTCATGGTCTTGGGCGTACCCGACGGTAAATACATGGTCGGCCCCGAGTTCAGCGGCCGCGCGTCGCCGGTATTGTTCTGTGTACATCTCGGTTACTTCGCCCGGGAAGAACCCAAAGAAAGCATCGTCGGTAACCACCGAACCGTCGGCTTGGCGAATATCCATCGGCCCAATTCGTGCTGCTGTTGTCATTGCAGCGGTGGATGATGGCAGCGGAAGAGGAATGGAGTCTGCTGGCAGTCCGAACACGCCGGCAATCACCCAGGACACCAGCTCGACCTGCATGCAACCATCGTACGGATACACATTCACTCCGATGGTGCCAGCAGCGACCAGAGGGTCATCGTATCCGCAGAAGGCGCCGCCAAATTCAGCGTTGAACTCATCGAGGGGGCTGCGGATACTCCCATCATCGTTGTAAATGATGCCGTCGATTTCTTTGCCCATTTGGTACGGCGGGTAGTACCAATCGACGGCTCCGTCGCGGGTGACTCGAATTTCCTCGAGACCTTCTGGGACGCTGTGGGTGACCGACTCCATGACGATGGGCTGAGAGTTGGTTGGCGTTTCAGACCAGAGTGAGACAATCGAATCTGCGGCCAGCTCGCCGAGAGACTCGAGACGGGCATAGTCCTCGTCTACCCCTCTGGGTGTGGCATCTCCCGAACTGCTCTGAAGATGAGAAATCACGATGGGTGAGTCGAAGCGTTCCGCGACAGCATACTCGATATGGCCGCTTGCGTCGGTTGAAACCATGGCATTGTCTGACCCAAGAACGGTTCCATGAATGGCGAAATTAAAGAACACTCCCATCGGTTTACCGGCAGCCGTGTCGACTCGGAGAACCCAGAGACGAGGGTCCTTGTGCTTGCCTGCAGGCCTGTCATCCCAAACCTGCAGCGTGTCGTTTTCACCGCGCCGATCCGCATATACGAGGTCATCAGGGTCCCAGTCGTCCTCGATTCCGATTCCGATGGCCGCGGGCTCCATGGACTCAAACGCATCGAGTGCAACGCCAACCAGCGAGTCGGTGAATCGCTGGAAGATTTCTTCGTTGTAGCGGTCGCCTCCCAAATAAAAGTGGTAGGAATCCGAATAGTTTGCCGGTGCGTTGTGAGTGTGGCTCGACGTGAGAACCACTCTTCCGGACATGGGACGACCCGTGGCGCGCTCCAAGCGGTCTTCAACCTCGCGAACCAACGCATCGAAGGCGTAGATTACGTCGGCTTTTAGCAGCACAAAGTCTTGGTCTCCGTTGTTAAGCCAGAGCGCCTGCGCCCGAGCTCTGCTCTGGATTCCTGCACTCGATGACCATGCTTGGGTGTACGGGTTTCGGCGATTGTCCACAGTCCCGCTTCGGCCGAGATACTCGCATCGGTTGCTGTAGCCTCCCATTGGAGCACCGATTGGAAAGTCGATATCGACCTCAGATACACCCGCCAGCGGTGCACCAGCGGTGAGGTAGACTGGATCCCGTTCGGGTTCGGTCTTGTCGCCACAGGCGGCAAGCAACAGGAGCGGAAGCATGATGCGGAATGGAGTCATCCGTTACGATAATCCGCTGCGTCCAATCCGTAGAGCTTCATTTTTGTGTAGAGCGTCCGCCGCGTGATGCCTGCGGCCTTTGCCGTATTGATGAGATGGCCATTGTTTCGCTTTAGGAGTCGATGCAAATAGGTCCGTTCAACCTGAACAGCCGCCCGATCAACGGCCATCTTCATGGGTAAGCTCTCGTCGATTGTGAGCAGCGGTGTGGTGCCATATTGATCAACGCGATGATTGGCGCCTGGCTGCATCTGCGGCGGCAGCATGTCCATCCCGATCGCCCGTCCGTTCGCAACGATCACCCAGCGCTCACACAGTGCACGCAACTGGCGAACATTACCTGGCCAATGAAACCCGGTGATCGCAGCCAGTGCGTCTGGTGCAATAGTTGGGGCGTCCATGCCGTAATCTTGAGCGGCGTCATTTAGGAAATGTCGGGTCAAGAGTCCAATGTCCTCGGGCCGCTCTCGAAGAGGAGGCAGTTGGACTGGAAACACATTGAGCCGGTAAAACAAATCCTCGCGGAAGGTTCCATCTCGGGTCTTCGATTCAAGATTCGCGTTGGTCGCCGCTACAATCCGGGTATCCACGGCCACAGTTTCCTGTCCGCCGATGCGTCGGAAGCACATCTCTTCAAGAACGCGCAGCAGGTTCACTTGTACATTAAGCGAGGTTTCGCCCAGCTCGTCGAGGAACAGGGTCCCGCCGTCGGCCATCTCGAACACGCCGCGACGGCGCCCAGATGCACCGGTGAAGGACCCTTTTTCGTG
>DEBL01000270.1 GCA_002348535.1 Deltaproteobacteria bacterium UBA2957
CACTTCGATAGTTCAGCCACCGTCGTTCGCCAGCGACCGCCACTGCGCTGCGTCCCCCACCCTGTCCAACTCGGATGCCGTTTCTTGACCGCCCTTGGCTTCCAAAAGGCGAGGTCCCGCCGGTGCCAATCCAGTGGTCTCCTCCGTCGTGCCGCTCGGTCTGCTCCTTCAATCGCTCGTAGAACTTGCGGCGAAGCTCATCGAGTGACATGTCATGCTCGACCACATCGCCCGTGTTTGGCGCCGCATGTTCCAGCCAGGCGAGGAGTTCCTCGGAGATGTCGGGCTGAAGTTCGACGCCGGAAAAGGTGGACTCGAATGCGACGTCCCAAGCATCAAACTGTGCCTCTGATTGCACCAGAACCGCGCGACCAAATTCGTAGAGCCCTTGAAGGTCGACCACCAGCCCGTCTTCGATACCCTTCAAGAAGACCAACCACTCACCCATCCCAACAGAGACATTCTGAGCACGGAGATTAAACAGGAGTAGGTCAAACATGGCTACCGAGTGACCTGTCCTCGTCTCATCGCCGCCGCGATGGTCTCCAAGTCCTGCTCTTGCTTGATCAGGGTTCCAAGGAATGGCATTCGATTTGCAATCTCGTTGGGGTCGGCTCCGGCAGCCGCCAACACCACGAGCCAGTCAAGCAACTCGCTCGTACTCGGCTTCTTCTTCAGAGCGTTCAGCTTTCGTAGGCCATAAAATCGAAGAATCGCCTGCTCGACCAAGTCTTGTTCTAAGTCGGGCATGTGGGCATCCACGATCTGACGTAACCGATCACGCGATGGAAACTCGATGTAGTGAAAGACACACCGTCTCAGAAATGCCGTAGGCAGTTCTTTTTCAGCATTCGATGTGATGATCGTGATGGGGCGGTGCTTTGCCTTTACCGTTTCATCGAGTTCTGGAATGGCAAATGCCATCTCATCCAACTCCCGCAACAGGTCATTCGGGAACTCGATGTCAGCCTTGTCGATTTCATCAATCAGCACCACTACACGCTCGTCGGCCTGAAAAGCCTGACCGAGAACGCCCATTTTTATGTACGAACGGATGTCGCTGACGTCACGACCGGAGTCATCGGGAAAGCGGCTATCGTTTAGGCGTTGAACCACGTCGTAGGTGTATAGGCCCTCTTTCGCCAGTGTGGTCGACTTGATGTGCCAGTTGAAAAGCGGCTTGCCGAGGCTCTCCGCCACCGACCGGGCAAGCATGGTCTTTCCTGTGCCCGGCTCTCCACGCACCAAAAGTGGACGCTGCAAGGCGATGGCGGCGTTGACACTCGACAACAGCGCGTCGTCCGCAATGTATCTGCTTGTTCCCGAAAATCGCTCAAATGATGCCATGACCGTCCCCCTCCGTGCCCCTACCCGTTTGAACAGGGCCAGTCGAACCGCTATAACCAAGCTGGCGCCGGGCACCGGGCCAACGTTCCCCACGACTGGGGGCTCAAAGGACACCCCTGTGGAACAGAACTTATGCGTTCTCATTGACTTCGAAAATATATCAGCCGGGTGCGAGAAAGAGCGTTTGGGCCGATTTGACATCCAAGCCGTCATGAATCGCCTGAAGGACAAAGGTCGAATCCTCGAGGCACGCGCCTACGGAGACTGGGGTCGCTATGCCCGTCACAAAGGACAACTGCTCGAGGCGGGCGTTCAGATGCAGGAGTTGCCATCGTATGGCGGGCACGACAAAAACCGTGCGGACATCGCCCTTGTGGTGGACGCAATGGACCTCGTATACACCCGAGACTTTATAGATACCTATGTAATTCTGAGCGGTGATTCCGACTTTACACCGCTCGTCATGAGGCTCCGCTCGCTGAACAAAAGAGTGGTCGGAATCGGCACACGTTCCAGCACCAGCCGCCTGTTGATCGCTGCATGCGACGAATTTATTTTTTACGAGTCTCTGAAGAGGCGACGCTCCAAACAGGCTGAAAAACCGGCGGAGAGCGACACCGCCAGTGCGCCTGAAACCACTGAACTGACCATGTCGAAAGACGATGCATTTGAATTCTTGGTCGAGACCCTTGAGGGCATCCAGAAAGACGACCCTCAACCTGTACTGGCAGGCGTCATCAAGCAGTCAATGCAACGCAAAGATCCGACGTTCAACGAGTCGGACTATGGCTACAGTGGCTTTGCCCGGTTTTTGGAGGCGGCGCGCGACAAGGGCATCGTGGGCCTTGCGCGGGCGGAGCGCGCGGGTGGATACAAGGTCTTTGATCCGCGAAGCGCGGCACCCGATGAAGACGCATCCGACGAAGAATCCGGCGATGGACTGCCCGCTCTTGAGGGCGCTGCGGCGGAAATGCGCAGTCTGCTCGATAAGATGGGAGTCAATCCACTCACCCAGGTGATCCGGCACACAGTCGTCCATGAGTTTGTCGACCACATCACCGAACGCGCGCAGCGTAAACGCAAAAATACGCTCCGGTACACCGTTGGGGACACCGCACGTCGGTGCAGAAAAACCGATCCACCGGTTCCAACCCGCCACGTTCGGCACGTGATAAACGCCTTAATGCAGGCAGGTGTTCTGCTTCATGCAGACGGTGACCCCGTCCGCAGCCAGTCCGCCCCCTTCACGGTGAGCAAAGATCCCGAAGAACTCCTCGATGTTCTGGTGACCTTTTACCTGAAGACCCTTCGCGAGACCGGTGTGACACTCGACGACACCACCAGTCTTTCGTGGCTGCTGTACGCTGATGATGGTCATGCAGCCGCAATAGAGTCTGGACTCGCCGCAGTGGCTCAGTTCGAAAAGGATGAGACCTCAGCAGATGCACTCACCGAAGAATGAGACTCACAGGCGCAACTGACGGACACTTCTAATGGCCGTCGTATCGCCTGAAACGCGGGCTGCTTCGTCAACCAACTGTCGCACTTCTTGTTCCGACAGAGGGCGGTCAATCACAGACAAGTCATACGCGATACCGACTGACTCAAAGTCCTTGTGAACCGAACTCAAGTTGCTCGCACCTGCCTTGAAAATAGCGTCATCGACGGCGCGCTTGGTGCCTCGAGCCGTGCTGTGTGCGACTGCGAGTAGCACCTTATCCTTGGCCTCATGGTCGACAAGACCAAGCCGAGACCGGGGTCCAAAAACCATGTCTCGCACGGTTCCACAGGACGAAAACTGACCGATCGTCCATGCCACACGCCGTGCAATTCGAGGCTGAGCTTCCTGGGTTGCAGCGCCAATATGAGGGGTCACGGCGACGCGAGGTTCAGCCTCGTACGGGTTGGCCCATGCCTCGCCTCCCCGTGGCTCATGCGGATAAACGTCCACCGCAGCCCGCCGAATGACTCCGGCCTTTATCGCGGCCAACAAGTCGGAGGGGTCGTGGAGAAAACCACGCCCAAGGTTGACGAAAATTCGCGGCGAGTTCTCCGGACGATTGAGGCCCAACTTCATCAATCGAGACCGGCTCAGGATGTCTTGGTTGGATTCACCCTGCGCATTGGATGCCGACAAGTGCACAGACACATAATCGCTGTTCATCAGCAGGTCGTCGATGCTGTTCGCGCAATCCCATCCAAACTCTTGACCGACCTCCGATGCCGCATAGCGCGAGTCATAGAACATAATCCGCATGCCGAGCGCTTCGGCCGCGCGCGCCACCTGGCGGCCAATATTGCCGAGCCCAAGGACGCCCAGAACCTTACCTCGTACTTCGTACCGCTCCCGATTGTTCTTTTCCCACACTCCCTGCCGGCAGACCGAGTCCGTCTCGAACAGGCGGCGTGAAAGCGCAATAAGGTGCGCGATGACGAGCTCAACGACACTGCGACCGTTTGAAACCGGATCGTTGAACACCAACACTCCATGGTCCGCACAGGCTTGCTTATCCACGGAGTCATCGCCGATGCAGCACAGTTGGATTGCAAACAAGTGGGGACACGCTTCGATCATGTCGCGGGTGACCGGCACTCTCGACCGCTTGAATAGAACTTGAGCCTTTGTTTCCTTGAGAACGCCAATCAAGGCTTCCTCATCGGGGGTGTCATCGAGACGTGTCACCTCGATACCCTGTTCGCCCAGCAAACCATCCAAAGACGCATCGGGGTTCTCGACCACCACAGCCCGGCTTAACGGGCCCATTAAAACGCGCGACATTCCGCCTCCAAGTCCGCCAACTAACCCGCCAATCCTTGAGTTCAATGGGTCGCCGCACGCCGATTTCAGTTTTTTTTACGAGCGGGGGTAAACCTTTGCGACGGTTGTTCCGTTTGACCTCCTGCGCCACAGAAATGGCCCAACTTCCACACACCAGGAGCCCATCATGACCCGTTTCGCTTTGAT
>DEBL01000404.1 GCA_002348535.1 Deltaproteobacteria bacterium UBA2957
GTGCAGAAAACCACCGTCGTAATGGGTCATTTCCACATCGAGGTCGAACCCCGAGCGTCCCCCGCTAAAACTCCAGACGAAGGCGTCAGGGATCCCCTGCCAAACCGTACCGCTCCAGTAATAGTCGGTGTAGCCCTCGCCTCGTTCTTCGTAGACCCATTCGCCGTCGCCAAACTCACATCGAATGTTCGAGTCGATGCTTGGTGGATAGGCGTGGTCAGCACTGGGATACGAGGCCGTCCACCCTCCATTCCAATCGTTCGTTCGCACAAACATGGTGCAGGATCCGCCCTCGAGGATGGTGTCTTTCTCGAGGGCATCGTTCTTTGGGCCGAGGTAGGCGGCAACGCTCTCACAAGACGCACCCTCTGCACCCGTCATGAACGCAATCATGCGGGTGCCGTCTGCATATCCAAAGGCCTTGTTCCAGCGCACTGAAGCCTGCTCGGGGTGGCCGGTCAAAGCAATCGTACCCTCGATCAACGACCTGGGTTCCTCCGCTGCACAACCGGTGAAGATCAGCAGCAGCGCAATTCGGGTCACTGCGTCACCTCAGCAGTGCTTTGCTGAACGAGCCATGCTTCCATGAATCCCATCAGATCCCCATCGAGCACCTTGTCGGTGTTCCCCATCTCTACACCCGTCCGCAAGTCCTTCACAAGACGATACGGGTGCATGACATACGACCGGATCTGACTTCCCCATTCAATGGCTTTCTTGTTTGCGTTGACGGCATCAGCCTCGGCTTGGCGCTTCTCCATTTCGTGCTGATACAGCTTTGCTCGCAACATCTTCATGGCCGTGGCTTTGTTTTTGTGCTGGCTGCGCTCGTTTTGGCACTGCACCACAATGTTGGTGGGTAGGTGCGTGATCCGAACCGCTGAGTCGGTCGTATTGACGTGCTGACCACCGGCGCCGGACGCGCGGTATGTGTCGATACGGAGATCGGATTCCACAATGTCGATCTCAATATTGTCATCGATTTGAGGGTACGCAGCGATGGATGCAAACGCCGTGTGCCGCCGAGCGTTCGAATCAAACGGCGAGATCCGCACCAATCGGTGCACGCCGATTTCAGCCTTCAAGTACCCGTAGGCGTACTGGCCGTGAATCTCAACGGTGCAGCTCTTGATGCCCGCCTCCTCGTGCGCAGCCTCATCCACCACTTTGGCTTTAAATCCCATGCTGGACGACCACTGCAGGTACATGCGTTTCAACATCTCAGCCCAGTCCGACGCATCCGTACCGCCGGCCCCGGAGTTGATCTCGAGGATCGCATCGCAGTCATCGGCTTCGCCCGAGAGCATCTGCTCAAGCTCAAACTGCCGGACCCGCGGCTGAAGCTCTTTGAGCATCAACTCACCCTCGGCCATGCTTTCCTCATCGTCCATTTCCTTGGCGAGTTCGAGCATTGTCTCGGCATCTTCAAACGATGAAACCAACCCTTGAAAGCTCTCCACCATTCGCGTGAGCTTCGCCTTTTCCTTCAGCACAACAGCAGAAGCGGCGGCGTCGTTCCAAAACTCCGGGTCCGCACTCTGCTCTTCCAGTTGGGCGATCTTGCGGTTCAGGCCATCGACGTCAAAGATGCCCCCGGAGCGTCGCAATGCGACCGCTCAGGTTCTTAAACAGTTCGTGTGTATCGTGGTTCATGTTCCACCCGCGCGTGCAATCAACCCGGTTGTAGTAGGCCACTCGGGTACAGCCGGCAACCGCTCAAGCAGTTCATCTTCGGCCTTGGCCATCGACACACGATCGCGCGACTCGTTGTGGTCAAATCCGACCAAGTGCAACACGCCGTGGACAAGCAGAATGCGCAACTCGGCAGCCAAGGGATGGCCCATGTCAACCGCTTGGCGTTCTGCCGTTTCCATGCTGATGACGAGGTCACCCAGCATGGGGACCGGCGTCACAAAGGGGTCTCCCTCCAACTGGCAAAAAGACAACACATCGGTGGATTCATCCTTTTCACGGTATTCCCTATTCAGCACCCGAATGTGCTCATCATCGGTCAACATGATGGAGAGTTCATGGTCCGCCTTGTCGAGCGCCTTCAAGCACTGCGCGGCCAAGCGTTCCACCTCGCGGCGGTGGTCGGCCCACGACGGCATTCCGTCATCGGTGATGACCTCGACAGGCACCTCAAGCCTCGGGAGTTGGATTGAGCGCCACGTTGTCCTCGCTGGCTTGCCCAGCCACATCGAGGGTGATGAGGGACTCCTTGGTCACTTGCGCCGCCTTGGGCGGCATGACGGGCATGCCCGGGTACTCAATGCGATGGTGGTAGATCCCCAACAGAGTCTCGGTGAAGGTGTCGATAATCGTATACAGCTCGCTAATGGTGAGGGGGCACTCCACCAACTGGCCGTCTGTTACCGCAAGGTTGACCAGTTTCTGGATCATACCGCTGATGGCCTCTCGGCTCGGGTCCGGCAGGGTGCGGCAGGCTGCCTCGACCCGGTCGGCAAGCAAAATAATTCCGGTCTCTTTGGTGGTCGGCAGCTCTCCTGGGTACCGAAAGTCTTCCGGGTCCACCGTCGTACCGTCTTCGGCTGCCTCCACCGCTTTGGCGTAAAAATACTGAATGATGCCCGTGCCGTGGTGTGTACGGATGGCATCGATGATGGGCTTCGGCAATTTGTACTGCCGCGCCATGGCCTCCCCATCGATGACATGGTTGATAATGATACGCGCCGACTGGTGCGGCTGAATCCGGTCATGCGGATTGGGGGCATCCCGAAGGTTCTCAATGAAGTAGCTGGGCTTGACCGCCTTTCCAATGTCGTGGAAGTAGCAGCTGACTCGGGTCTCCAAGGCATTGCAGCCAACGGCCTCGGCTGCGGCCTCGGACAAGGACCCCACAATCACCGAGTGATGGTAGGTGCCGGGCGCACGCAGCATGAGCTGCCGCAACAGGGGGTGATTCAAGTTGGCCAACTCGAGGAGCTTGTAGTCCGTGACGAACCCAAACAACTCAAACATTGGCACCATGCCAAGCACCATGATGGCCGAGAGGTTGCCCGCCAAAAACGCGAAGCCCATGTCCCAGAGGGGCTGCACCGGACTGGTGAAGCCAACCTCACCCAATTGCACCTGCAACAGGCTGATCAACAGGGCAAGCGCGGCGTTGACGAGTCCAGTGAGCAATCCGGCGCGAAGGACGTTGACCCGCTCCTTGGTGTGGGAAATCCCTCCTGCAGCCACCAAGCCGGAGCACAGGAAAAATACCGTGTAGATGGCCTTGTGGTCCATCATCAAGCCACCCATCAGGCTCATCGCAGTGACCCAAACCAGCGCGGTTTCGCTGTTGACCAAAATGCGGACCAGCATGGCGCCGCCCGCGATGGGTGCGAGATACCAGAGACTCGACGCTGGCATTCCGCTTCCAAGTGCAGTGGCCAATGGCTCTGCGACTTCAAGGATTAGACGCGACAGACCCAGAACAACGAGTCCCAGGAAGGCTGACGCCTCGATGTCCCGAGGCCGAACCGAAAACTTTTTAATGAACCCGGAGGCGAACACATACAGGCTGGAAAAGACCAATGCCGCGAAGAAGCTAATGGCGACGAACAACCCGCCCGCACCGCCGCCTCCGCGGGCCGCGCGCATTGAGTTGAGCGTATCGACTTGGCTGGCGGTGACGACTTCACCTTCACGCACAATGGTCGTACCTCTCTGGACCTGAATGACCACGTCCCGCACTTGGTCGCGTGCGGTCCTGCGCCGCTCCTCGGTGAGCAGCTGGTTGGTCGAGAAGTTGGGCCGAACGGCGGCTTGGGCGATGGCCACGGCGGCGATGCGCGCCTCGGCCGGTACTTCACCGTCATCCGAGTCGAAGGCCGACATCTTAATGTTGCGCCGAACTTCATCGGGAACCGCCACTTTCGAGAACCCATCGAGTGTGACCTCATCGCGGCTGTCTTGCAGGATTCGAACCACGGAAATGGCTTGTTCTTCCGTGGGCAGCAGCGTCCGATCCGCAATAATGAATCGCCCGAGTTCGCCACCCACAAGGGACACCACAAGGCCCTCCACGTCTCGTGAGAACCGTTGGGCAAGCACCCGGTCGAGGGTGGTCGGATCGAGGCTCAGGTCAAGCACCGCAAGGAAGTCGTTGAACAGGAGCGACTGGGCGGCCGCATCATCCGTTTCCATCGACTCGAGTCGGTTCCGAGCCATCTCGAAGGCCTCTGCGACGCGCCCGCGAATTTTGCCGGACTGAGTGGAGTCAAAGTCGAACACGGGCTGGACCCGATCTTCGGCCGCCCGCTGCCGTTCAAGCGTTGCCTCCCAATCGACGAAAGGAAAGCTGGACGTCGCGCGGATGGTTCGTGACGCTACGCTGCCGACTGATAAATCAGAGTCGGGCACCCGCGTGTACTCGGCCACGAAGGCTCCGGCTCCCAGCGACAGCACCACGAGTGCAAACAGGCGGCGTACCACCGCGCTGCGGATTCCACTGAGCCACCGATTGTTGGTCTGATTATCGTTCATTGGGTCCCTTCTCAGCCTGCGCATATGCTCGAATGATTCGAGCCACAAGCGGATGGCGGACAACATCGACAGCCGTAAAGTGAGTCATTTCGACGCCTTCGACGCCGGACAGCACATTAACCGCATCGACGAGGCCACTGTGTTGCCCACGAGGAAGATCGATTTGTGAGGGATCACCCGTCACAACGGCCCGCGATGACATGCCGAGGCGAGTCAAGAACATCTTCATTTGTTCACGGGTCGTGTTCTGTGCCTCATCCAAGATCACGAAGGCATCGGCGAGTGTTCGGCCGCGCATGAACGCGATCGGCGCCACTTCAATGGTGCCTTTGTCCAGCAGACGGTTGACTCGGTCTCCATCGACAAGGTCATACAGCGCGTCGTACATGGGGCGCAGGTACGGGTCGACTTTATCCACCATGTCCCCGGGCAGGAACCCGAGCTTCTCACCCGCCTCGACTGCGGGTCGGCTGATGATGATGCGCTTCACTTCATTTCGAAACAGCGCACCAAGGGCCATCGCGACAGCCAAGTACGTTTTGCCCGTCCCTGCCGGCCCAACGCCAAACACGAGATCGTGTTTCCGAATCGCATTGAGATACACCCGTTGGTTGAGTGTTCGGGGGTGTATGCGCCGATTTCCCACTCCGATGTGAATGGTGTCTCCGAACAACTCGACAAGGTTTGCATCCGATTCGTGAAGCAGCAGTCGTGCGGACTGCTCAACGTCTCGAGCGGTTAGGTTGTACCCGGTGGATGCGATCGACTCGAACTGACTCAGCAATGCTGCAGACCGCTTCACCGCCTCTTCCTCTCCCAGCACGGTGACCTCGCCGCCGCGCTGAGCTATTGCCACGTTGAGTACGTTGCCGATGGCCTTGAGGTGGTTCCCTAACTCTCCCACCACCTCACGAAGGGCATCCGCATTCGAGAAGCGAAGCGTACAACTGAAGGGTCGGTTGGAGTCACCCGTCGCGACCAATTTACTGGTTTTGACGCTCGTAGTGGCCGAACCACTGTTCTTCTGAACCTCGATGATTTTCTCCTCGTCTGGCACCATTGTACCCCAAGTAGGGACCTTATTCCGGAGTGAGCACCCCGTACAGCCATCCAAACCCCAATAATGGGATCGGCTATTCCCACCGCTTTCCATACAGGATAATGCGGAGGCTCAACATTGGAGGGTCCCATGCTTGTAGGTGTTCCAAAGGAAATCAAACCCCAAGAGAATCGGGTTGGCCTAATCCCTGCTGGTGTCCGCCAGTTGGTGAAGAATGGCCACACGGTGATCGTCGAGCAAAACGCCGGTTCAGGATCGGGTATCCCCGATGGAGAATTCATCGCCGCGGGCGCCGAAATCGTGAGCACGGCCGAGGAGGTCTGGGCACGATCTGAAATGATCTGGAAAGTTAAAGAGCCCA
The DNA here is from genome assembly GCA_002348535.1 of Deltaproteobacteria bacterium UBA2957. Lineage (GTDB taxonomy): Bacteria > Myxococcota_A > UBA796 > UBA796 > UBA796 > UBA796. Next base: position 5,916 of record DEBL01000404.1, read on the forward strand.
TTGCTCCCGAATACACCCGACTCCGCGATGGCCAGATTCTATACACGTACCTGCACTTGGCTCCCGACCGGCCGCAGACCGACGCCTTGCTCAATGCCGGCGTCGTCGGGATCGCGTACGAAACCGTCCAAGACCCCGATGGCTCGCTTCCGTTGCTGACCCCCATGTCGGAGGTCGCCGGCCGTCTCAGCGTCCAAGCTGGGGCTCGGTGCCTCGAGCGGGTGTGCGGCGGCCGCGGTGTGTTGTTGGGTGGCGTTCCGGGCGTTGCTCCGGGGAACGTCGTCGTAATCGGTGGCGGCATTGTCGGCCTGAATGCAATCAGAATGGCAATGGGAATGGGTGCCGACATCACCGTGCTGGACATCAATCTTCACCGACTTCGCTGGTTTGACAACACCTTTCAGGGTCGCGTGAAGACGCTCTACAGTTCGACCCACAACCTCGAGCAGTCACTCGGGACCGCGGATTTGGTCATCGGAGCCGTGTTGGTGGCCGGCGCCAAGGCGCCCCACCTTGTGACCCGCGATCACCTGTCACTGATGCAGCCGGGGGCCGCCATTGTTGATGTTGCCGTCGACCAAGGCGGGTGCGTCGAGACCACCCATGCAACCACACATGCAGACCCCATCTACGAGGTGGATGGCATTGTGCACTACGCGGTGGCCAACATGCCCGGCGCAGTGGCGCGAACCTCAACCTTCGCTCTGAACAACGCGACCATGCGCCAAGGTGTGGCCATCGCAAACAAGGGCTGGAGGGCTGCCATCGCCGAAGACCCGACCCTCCGGCCCGGCGTCAACGTAGTGGGCGGCAAGGTGACCTACGAGGCCGTCGCAGCCGCACACAACCTTCCCTTCGTACCGCTCGACTGACCCACAATCGCGGCACTACTTCCGGTACTTCGACTTGAACATCTTCATCGCCGTTCCAAAGATGGCGCTGGGAACATTCTTATTGTTGGCCAACTGCTGAAGATCGCGTTTCTGCAGGTTCTGCATCAGCTTCAGGGCGACCGGTAACGGGCACTTTGGGTTGTTGACCAGTGCCACTTGGACCGGGTACTTCCGAACAAATTCTTTGTTGCTCGCAATCAATCGAACCACCTCGTCGTGGAGGTTCTTGTTGCCCGCGAAGGACGACACCTCATTCGGTGTGAGGCGACCCGACTTCACCACTGCTGCAGCGACAATCTTGTTGGGATCGCGAATCAAAATCTTTCGCGCTTCTTGATTGCCCATGTAGGCGAGCTTGATTTTCTTTCCAACCGACATGTCTCGAAGCTTTTGCTCGAGGGAAACCTTCTTTTCTTCTTCTTCTTGGACGTCCACCGGGCCATCAACGGGCTCCGGTTCCCGAGTCAGGTCCCACGAGAAGTCTTCCATGTCGTCATCAAAGTTGAACCGAAATGCCCCGAGGTCATTGGCGTCGGACGCCACTTTGTCGAGGTTAAACATGTCGAGGTCAGGCTCATTCGCGGCCTCCGGTACGGTCTCCGGGACCGGATCGGGGACCACAGGGGCCGGGGGTTCCGGTGCCACTTCGGCCGCCACTTCCTCTGCAGGCTCAGTCGATTCATCGTCGAACAGGTCGTCCAAAGGATTCCCCGCGGGCTTATTCTTCTGCGGTTCCGCTGCAGCGACTTCTTTGGCCTCAGCACCGGGTCGCCTGCCCTCCACCGCGGGAAGGGAGTCGTGCATCCGAAGAAACGACTCCGCATCCTGAAGCGCATCGTCTGTACAATTCTCGTTGCCGTGCAAGTGCACGTACACGCTGGGCGTCATCAATAGGCGCTCTTGATTGCGCACGAGCGCCTCACAGAGTTCTTTGTCGGCCCGAGCGGCGACCAACTCGGCGGCACGATCCGGCGTGCTGCGCAGCTGGAGCAGCCGCGCATCAAGTTCTGCATCGGGTCGGAACTGGGCGATGAACTCCAGAACTTTCGGAAAAGTTGACTGGGTAATTCCACTGAGAACCTGTGGCACCGGCATGGCTTTCATCGTCGCTCGTGCAGCCTTGGCAACCACGCGGTCCTTGTCAACCGCGAGAACGTACAGCAGCGCCAACTGCACATCGGCCGTGCACGGGATCAGCCCCTTGGCCACCGCAATTTTCGCCGTCCTTGGCGCAGACGGCGCCACTGACTTTCGAAACGGAGTGGGGATGCCGAGTCGCTGAAAAGGTATGCCCATACCCAGACTGTACCGCCGATCTACGGCAAACGTACAGCGAAGACTTACTCGTGGTTGCGATCCCAGAGGATTCGAAGCCCGCGCAAGGTGAGGTGCTCATCGTGTGCGTCGATCTCGTCGCACGCACCTCCAATCAACCGCGCGAGTCCCCCCGTAGCAACACACTCCGGTCGCTCGTCGAATTCTTCTTTGCAGCGGCGCGCCAGTTCATTCACGAGCCCGACATACCCCCAAAACAAGCCGCTCTGCATGCTGGCTACCGTGTTGGTGCCAATGGCCCGCTCGGGCCGCTGCAGCGGTACTCGGGGGAGCTTGGCGGTCCGCATAAACAGGGCATCCGCCGATATCTGGTAGCCGGGTGCGATGGCTCCACCGATGTAGTCGCCCTGATGGTTTACGCAGTCAAAGGTGGTGGCCGTTCCAAAATCGACCACCACGAGGGGGCCCCCATGAGCCTCAAACGCTGCGACTGCATTCACAATTCGGTCGGCGCCAACTTCTCGGGGATTGTCTGTCCGGACCCGCATTCCGGTCTTGATGCCCTTGCCCACCACCAACACACCGCACTTCAGGTAGCGGCGAGCGGCTTTCTCAATGGCATACAGAACGCTGGGCACCACACAGCACACAGCAACGCCCTCGACTTCATCGATGTCGATCGAGTGATGGTTTAGAAGCTGCAACAAGGCAAGACCGAACTCATCGGTAGTCCGATCGACGGTGCTCACACGCCAGAGGTGAACCACCTCGAGGCCATCTAAGGCACCGATGACAGTGTTGGTGTTTCCGACATCTATTCCGAGAAGCATGGACGCCTCCTATCGCTTCGCCACAGCGAGGGCACATCCGGAATCGATCGCAGCACGCGCCTCCCTCACATCGCTCGGAGCGCTGCGACGCCGATGCAACCCTGTTCCGCCCGAAGCCATGTGGCGGCGCGCTGATGACGGTGCTGCATCATGCGCTCGGTTAGCTTTGCCCACATGCGCGCGCGCGGCAACGCGGGCGTGAACTGAATCTCATCGACATACAGGCATCCATCGGTGGCCGGGTGGATGCGATGCTCGTGACGCCAATCCCGAAACAAGGCATTTGTGCTCGTGTCGTGGAACACCACGCCGGCTTCATCCAAACAAATCGACATGGGCCAACGAAACCCCGCGGGTCCAATCCGAAGCTCGACATGGACGGGTTCGCCTTCATCTCGAAATGCGCGACGCAGGGCACTGCGAGCGGAGTCAGGAAAGGAATACGGTATCCACGGCCGAAACTCATCGGCTAAACGATCGGGGTCCGTCTTGGCCGTCCAGACGTCCTGCTGGGTCTCAAGGTACCGGGTCCAAACGCGGAGGTTGTAGCGCGAACTCACTCCCCCACCATCTCCACATCGCCCGCCAATACCACTTCGCCACCCACGACTAAGGATCCGTCGTCCCGCACTTCAGATGCGACACCCTCGATCCCATTTACCCGGACGACCTGCCCCAGCGTATGACTGCGACGTCTCCACGGACCCAAATCCGGTATGCCGTCGATGGTGACCGACTCAACCGCATTCACGAGGCGGGCCAACAGGGCCGCACGGTCCGTTCTCTCGCCCCGCTCAACGGCCATCGAGGTGGCCTGCGGCAGTCCCTCAAACACCCGCTGATTCACGTTGATACCGACCCCCAAAATCACGTACCGCACAGACTCTGCCTCGGCGGACAACTCGGCCAGAATTCCACCGAGCTTGTTCCCCGCAGGCGTCACGAGGTCATTGGGCCACTTCACCAAACAATCCAGTTCCTCAGCCATCGCAGCCGCCCAAGCCAACACACACACGGGCGCGAACTGAGGTAACACCGGCGGCACAAGCACAAGGCTAAACATCAGATTCTGCCCCGGTTCCGTGTCCCAACTCCGGCCGAGCCGACCCTTGCCCTTTCGCTGCTGATTGGCCACAACCACCGTTCCATGAGGCGCAGAACAGCCATCCGCAAGAAGCCGGGCCTCCACATTCGTGGAGTCACACTCCTCAAAATACTGGACGGGTCGCCCTAGGCGCCATGCAAGGGTGTGCGGACCGAACCCGGCAGGATCAATCAGCGCGTAGCCCGCACCGGCAGTGCCCTGAATCACGACTCCCTCACGCCTCAGTTGTTCCATGGCTTTCCACACAGCGGTTCGGCTCACGCCGAATCGTTCTGCAAGCACGGCGCCATTGGCTCCACCAGCGGCGATTGCATCGAGGAGTTGATCGGTGTTCAACGGCCTATTCCGCAGCGCCGCACTCTTCGTGCGTACCGGCTTCCGCTATCGACACCAGCGTCTCATCAATCTGGGAGGCGTAAATGCCCTTGGCCGCCATGGGAATGCACTGACGAGCAGAGTCATTGGGACAGGGTGAGCATGGAATGCCCAAGTTTTCCGCGAGGTCACAAACGCTGTCGAGGTTTCCGAACTCCGGCAACAAACTGACGATTTCTTCTGCACCCATCACGGCGTCGTAAGCAATACCGCCAAGCGTTGACGCGTCCGAAGAAACGGTGCCTTCGAAGGTAAGCGAAGCAAAGCGCAGGATGCCACCTTGCGCACCAAATTCGAAGTCAGCAACACCACCACTCAAGAATGGAAGTTCATTGATCGACACCTGCCGAAGGGTGATGGTGCGGGCACACATGTCCTGCTGTGGGGGTTGAACACCGGGCATTCCGATGGCTGCCGTGATGTCCACAAACCCACCATTGACCTCCTCAAATTGAACCAAGACGGGCCGAGTAAATACAGCATTGAGAAGCTCGCCCGCGTTCTCACCGACTGTGTACTCTCCAGAGTTGAACGCAATCGAATACGCCCGTCCGCTCAGGTCTGCAGAAGCTTCGAGCGGAACCCCGTAGTGCGACGTGGTGAACGTGATCTCGGGCTCTCCGTAGCAGTAGTCCAACCCCGCCGAATACTCGGTCGATGGGCTCAGGTTACCTCGCGGTTCGAATACAATCGTCGACCCGCCATCCTCGCGCCTCGTCTCACCGACCATGTCCGTGATGACTTGCGCAGTCGGATCCGGCTCCGACAGGTAAAACCGAATCGGGTCCCGATAGTAGTGATCCATAGACCCGTTCCCCGGGTCCGTCGATGTGACCACGGTCGAACAGAGGGGCGCTTTGTCGCCCGAACCGGAGTCGGCCGTCTCAGAATCGGCGCCTTTTCCACACGCGGCAATCAGGGACACAAGGAAACAACAAAGAGTTCTTCGGAAATGCATGAAAGGATGGTAGCAAGGTCTTAGAACCACCGCTCACCTTCTCGCAGTAGAATGAGGACCATGCACGACTCCACCGACGCCAAAAGCCTCGACCCCAAGGCCGTCATGCTGTGGCGCATGCAACGCCTCATTCGCTTGCTGGTGGTGACCATTCCCATGCTCATCGCGGTTGGCGTTGCCGCAGCGAGTGTTGTCCGATCGGAACTGGTGATTGTGCTGGTCATTACGCTCATCGCAGTCAACGGCGTGCTCGCAATTTCGTGGCCTGCTCTGGAATACGGGGCTTTTCGCTACGCGGTGCGCGATGACGACCTGTTGGTCCAAAGCGGGGTTCTGTTCAAGCGATGGTCTTCGATCCCTCACAATCGAATTCAGCATGTAGACACCCGGCAAGGACCGATGGAGCGGATTTTTGGCCTGAGTCGTCTGCTCGTGTTCACTGCGGCAGGGATGAGTGCGGACGGCTCGATCCCGGGCCTGCGCACCGCCGAAGCCGAACGGCTCCGAGACCTCCTGTCGCGCCGGGGAGGCGACGATGGTGTCTGAGGACGATGACAAGCCTGAACACACCGATGAGATAGCAATCGACGAACTCGATGGAGACGACAAGCCCACAGAGGAAGCCGACCGACCCGAGCCGCATGTGCCCGATGAGAGCCCCACACGGCCCTTCCAGCGCCCGGGGATGTCCTCGCCATCGGTGACTGAGGCCGGAATCGATCCGGCTGAGATCGGCCCATCGGTTCACGATTTGGACTCGGTAGGAATGCACCTCGAGGCTGTCCCGCAACCCAGCGGCAACGGAAATCCACTGATGACCGATCCCTCCATCGAACTTCCCGAGCCGCTCGACACCCTGGTCGCCAGCGGCATGATGGAAGCCGATACGCTCCTCACACCCGATACGCCGTGGCGGAGCCTTCACCCCGTGAGCTTGGCGGTGAACCTGCTGCCGCGGGCTTGGGCAACCGTGCGGAACATGTGGCCAATTCTCCTCTTCGTTTTCTTGGGGGGAGAGGGCTTCGGCTTTCGGCTCGCCGAGTTGA
>DEBL01000018.1:0-3486 GCA_002348535.1 Deltaproteobacteria bacterium UBA2957
GTCGCAGTGGTTGCAGGCCACTCGGAGGGTGTCGAAGTGCTTGGCATGGTTCGATGCGCCGCAGTTCTGACAACGGAGCACCGCGGCGCTACTCGACTGGATACTGAAACCATCGCTCATTGGGATGCGCTCTCCGTTCGCATGAGGGCCAAGCATACCCGAAGTGTGTCCGGGTTTACCCGAGGCTCACGCCGCGCCACCGAGCTTCAGCACCTCCCTATGGTTGAGCGGGTGCTCGGCAAATGCGGACCGTCGGACGGCGATCCAGCGGACGGCGCTCAAACCCATACGCCGTCGTTGGGCCGACAAGAGGGCCCACTGACCAGACCAATGCACCCCGTGTGCGGCGTCGGACGCGCGAAAGCGAGGCCTCGGGCGGGCCGGCCTGCCGGGCGGCAAAACCGTGGCTCGTCCGAGGTCTTCTACGCCAAGGTTCGTTGGGTTGCGCCCCTGTAATGCAGAGGCGTGACGCTCACAAAGCGCAGCGCTCGGCGACTTCATCCTCGTTGAGGACCTCTTCGGCCCACACTGTTTCGGCCGGCGGGAAGGGGTTGATGGCGATGACCTTGAGCGTCTCACGGCAGACGCGAAGGTTGGTGAGTTCGCCGGTGACTGAGACGATGTCCCTCTCCGAGATTTGATGGTAACCAACCGGTCGCCGCGTGAGACTGTACCGGTTCGCAAACGCAATCCGTTCCGAGTCGGGCTCAAACGAAAGGGTTTTTACAGGTGTGTTCCTTGGCGACGAAAACACATGAACAGATTGGCCTGTCGCGGTATCCCAAATCCGGACGGTACCATCCGCGGATCCCGTGGCAAAGGATTGACCATCCGAACTAAACCCAAACGTCGTGATTTCGCCTTGGTGCTCGGTCAGCATTTGAATGGTTTGGCCCGACTCCGGACTCCAAAAACGTACCACTCCGTCGTACCCTGCTGTTGCAACCCGCTTCCCGTCTGAAGTGAACTCCACATTGGTGACCGAGGCCTCATGGCCCTCAAGAGTGTGCAATGTATCGCCCGATTCTACATCCCAAAGTCTTGCGGTATCATCTCTTGAGACTGTAGCGACATGCTTGCCGTCTGGGCTAAACACCACCGAAGCCACCAACGATATATGCCCATCCAACACATGCTTTAGGGCTCCAGACTTCACATCCCAAAGCCGGACTGAATCGCCAAATCCCGTGGCGAGGACGGTACTATCTGGACTGAATGCATAGGTATTTAGTCCGCTGGATACTCTCGGGTCGTACACCGCATCCAATCCCCCAGCGCTTTGCACTTCATCCAACGAGTGTACGAGTTGCCCTGAACGCAACTGCCAGAGGCCTGTGATGTGTTTGTCCTGTGACGCCGCGAGCCAAACCCCATTTGGACTGAACGCCAGCGCACGTACATCTCCTTGGACTCCATTGAGCGAGTGTTTGAGTTGCCCGGATTCAACATCCCAAACCCGAACATATGCATCGTCCAAACCCGCGGCGAGAAAGGCGCCGTCGGCACTAAAGACCAGCGAATGAATGTCTCCTTCGTACCCGCTGAAGACGTGTGCGACACGACCAGTGTCAACCTGTATAAGTCGTATGGGCTCATCATCCGCTGCTGTGGCAAGCCATCGAGCATCTGGACTAAAGGTCACTAAACGTGGACTGCCTTGCAAACTGTGGGTGGGCTGCGCGGCGTTCATGTCCCAAAGGCGTACTGAGTGATCGTTTGAACCCGAGGCGAGCGTGTGACCGTCTGGACTGAATGCGAGGGCGGTGACATGGTCGCTATGGCCTTTAAAGGTGTGCGACAGCTGTCCCGACTCGAGGGACCATACCAGAACCGCGTGACCGTCTTTTTCGTTCCACTCATCGAAATCATCGTTTCGAGACGCAGTCGCAAGCCACTTAGAGTCCGCACTAAATGCAAATGCAGCTACGTGGTTCTGGTCCGTCGTAAGCGAGTGAACCAGACGGCCGGAAGCAACCTCCCACAACTGAAGGGTTTGCTCAAAGGACCCGACGGCAAGAAACTTCCCATTGGGGCTGAAGGCGAAAACGGTGACCGGTGAACTTTGGTCCAATACCAGGTCCTTGGTACGGCCTGTCTTGGTTTCCCACAGTCGTACAATCCGCGAGGTTTGGTCGATTGGTCCGTCTTCGTGAACAGTCGCAAACCAACTTCCATCGTTGTTAAATACGATATCCGACGCCGATCCAATGGCGGTTGTCAGTTCGGAGATTGGGTCCCCAGACGCAACATCCCAAAGCCAAACCGTCCGGTCTTCGGATACCGATGCGAGCATTTCCCCGTCTGGACTGAAAACCACATCTCTGATCCAGCCTCTCTGACCCGTCAGTATGTGCTTGAGCCGGCCAGAGACGGGATCAACGAGCTGCGTGGTCCCATCAGATTCTCCGACTGCAAGGACGTTTCCGCTCGGACTGTACGACGCTGAAAACACAGAAAATGGGTATTTTCCCGTTTGCCGGATCGTTTTCGTCACCACGGCTGAAGCGACATCCCAGACATGGACCACATGGGCCCAAGGCGCAGTCACGATGAGCGACGCTCCGTTCGGAGCATACTGCAAGACCTCGGGGTCGATATCGAAGCCACGCCTTCCAATATCGCGTCCGGAGACTCTCAACGCTGCGGTCATTCCCCCCGTGGACAGATTCCAGATCCGCACCGTGTTGTCCGCGGAACCGGTGGCAATGCTGCTGCCGTCTGGGCTGAATTGAAGGGTGAGTACTGAATCTTGGTGCCCATCCAAAACCCGCGCAAAACCTCCCGGGGTGCGTCGGACCAAACCAAAACGCGACGCCATCATCACCCCCGGTTCGAAATGTTCGGATGCCTCCACAGTTGTTGCAGCCCTCCATAGTGCTGCAGCCTTCTGAACCCTCCCTTCGTTTTCCAGAACACCGGCGATCGCCTGAATTTGCCCTGAGAGCGCCTGTGCCTCTTTTTTCTGGGCCAAATCCATGGCGGCGACCGCCTCGACGCGCTGAAGTTCAGCCTCTCGATATTGAACAAACATAAAGACGCCAAAGACTGCCAACGCCAACAGGGCCCCGCCAATGCTCATGCGACGGACCCGTTGGCTGCGGGCTTCTTCGACCAAGCTGCTTTGAGCAAAGCGCTGCTCGAGTTCGGTCAGCCGCGCCCCCGACCGGCGGCGCCACACCCGGTACTCATCGAGGACCTCGCCTCGCCAAAGCAGTCCCCTCGGTCGACCGCGACCGTCCCATTCTCTAGAAGCATTCCGCAGCGCCTGAAGGGTTCGGCGGCCTTCTCGGCTGGCCGACAACCACTCCCGCAACTGACCCCAGTGCCGAATCAGCGCCTCGTGCACCAATTCAACCCGCACACCCTCGCCTTCTGATTCACTTGCCACCACAAGTCGCGTGGCCACAAAGCGGTCCAGCACCGAGCCGGTCACTTCCGCGCTCTCTGATACCTGCAAGAGCTCCTCGCGGCTCGACACCGCCCCGG
>DEBL01000018.1:3828-6535 GCA_002348535.1 Deltaproteobacteria bacterium UBA2957
GCGGTGACCAGCCGCAACAGCAAGCTCCGCGCTTCGGTGCGTTGTGCCGGTGTCATGTCCTCGAGAACCCGGTCTGCGTGACTAGCAAGCGCCCCTTCCACACCGCCCACGCCCCGGTAAGAGTCCCAGGTCAGCCGCTTCCAGGCCCGGTCCCGTGCCTCCCACATCTGATCCGCGCAAAACTGCAGAAGCGCCAGCGCAGCCGGCTCGCCTGCCACCGCGTCCACCATCGCATTGACCAACTCCATGTCTTCAAAGGTGTGTTCGAAGAGCTTCGCTGGACCCATCAAGGTGCGGATGAGGGCGTCCCGATCCGGTGTGGTCACCACCTCTACCTGCCGGGTGTAATGGCCCTTCAATGGACCGACCGTGGCCAAACGACCAAAGAAGTCCTCCCGCAGTGAGATGACCACCCGCACCGGGCCCTCTGGGTCCCGGCAGGCCGACATCAACGCCTTGGCAAAAGCCTCCCGTCGCTCCGGCTCCTTGCAGAGGGTCAACAGCTCCTCGGCCTGATCCACCACCAACACCAGCGACTTCTCGGTGGACCGACACCACGCCGATAGGGCCGGACCCAAGGCTGCAGGGTCGCGAGACAGGACATCGAGCGGATCCGCACCGCCCTCAGCGGCCTGCACCACCTCGCCCAGCGCACGGCGGAGCGTCTCCAGCGGATGGCCGCCTGGACGCATCAGCACCAGCTGGTGCTCTCGCAACAGCGGCATCACACCCGCCTGCAGCAAGGACGTCTTGCCGCACCCGCTCGGGCCGGTCACCGTCACCAGCGGGTGCCGACGAATGCGGTTCGCCAGTTCCTCAGTCAAGACCTCCCGGCCAAAGAACCGGTCTCTGTGTTCCGGCCCGAAGCTGGACAGACCGCGGTAAGGACGACCGGATAAATCGGCCTCGTCTTGCGCCGCTTCGCCCTCCGATAGCACCACCTCCAGGGCCTTCCACGCGTCCGCTTCGGAGTGCTCTGCCATCGACGGGATCGCCAGAAAACGGGCTCCCCGCTTGCCGCCGCCGTCCAGAACAAAGCACTCTTCCACCGCGTCCGGGCTTGGGCGACGGGCAAGAACCACCGGAGACAGTGCCACCACCGGGCGGCCGTCTGGGTCGATCATTACAGCCTCGCCAGGCGGCAAACGAACACCGGCGTGCAGATCAAGGCGCCGCCAACGGCCGCGGCCAGGCGTGTCCCCCATCAAACTCCATGCCCGTTGGCGTTCTTCGTCGTCTTCGGGCTGCGAGAGCGGCACCACCAGACGGCGCTGTTCCCACATTTCATCAAAGGTCTCAAGCAGGCTGGCCAGTTGCGGCAGCCGCACCTCCAACACTTCCAACACCTCTTCGATGCCGCCCGAGGCGCCATGGGCGACAGTCTCCTCTTTGCGCATCACCAACAGACCATCCAGCACCTTGACCAGAGCTGACTTTCTGCGGTGCACAAGATCCACCAGACCCGGTAGCGCATGGGTCTCCGGCGCAGACTTCCACGGACGAAGGAGCTCGCGGACCAGGCCCACCCACTGCCCATCGGTCAGACCACGCCGGCGAAGAGACCGAAGCAAGTCCGGCACCTGCGCCGGCATCTCTCCCGGGCCTGGCCCGTACTGAATCCGGCAGGCCAACACCATGCCACCCAGGGTCCGAATCACCGCCCGAAATACCTCCACCACGCGGTCTCGGCGCTCATGGATACTGTCCGCGGCTTCCAAAGCTGCCACCGCATCCGCGATGGGCAGCGGATGACGCGAGAGAACGCGCTCTACGAGTGTGGGTGGGAGCTGTGCGGACATCCACGGGATTCTATATCAATACCGATTCCCGAGGATCCGCTCGGTTCATTGAATACCGGTTGAACTGTTTGAGCCATAGCGTACGATTCCAAACCAATCATATCTGGCCCCGTTTTGCCAGACCTCCCTCTCGACCCAGTCAACGGCCATTCAAGTCGCAACCGGCTCGGCATACAGTGATGTGGGAATCGTCCATATGGAGGATGGCCGTCCACGTCACCCGCACTGGAGACGGTGCTGTGACCATGAACCATATCGGCGTAGCCTACCCCACCCTGAAGCGCCGCCGGGCCAGGGTACCAAGGCAGTGTTCCGAGTGTTGCGTGCTCTGTGTTCCGCGAATCGATCAGTTCCGGCAAGGTGTGCTCGACCAGCAAGCAAAATCGGCCGTCCTCGCTAAGCCAGAGCCGACCGTCCCCCGAGGGCGCCTCAAACTGCGAAGGTTCGGGTGGAATGCCGCGAAGGCCGTGCAGACGAGTCACGCCGTTTACGAGGGGGGATTTGGTCATGTCGGATACCAGCCGAATCGGTGGGCTCACCGGTCCGTTGCCACTGGGTGGGGGCACCTCAGCTTGGCCGGTGAGCGGCAGCATGAGGCCGATTGTGAGCAGGCATGCGACTCGAACGTTCATTAGGCACCTCGATTCCGGAGTTTCAGACAACGCTAGAGCGCTGTTCACATCATGAGCCCGAGCAACCAAATCAGCCCAAAAATCCCGGCGATGGCCGTGAACACAAACAAGAACCCGAAGCCGATAATTTTGGGGATGTGGCTCATCAGATCCATCAGCGGGTCCATGCCGCGGAGGGGCGGCTCGAGCAGTCGGTGGACCTCGGACAGCGCGTACCATCCGTCGAGCGGTTGCCGATTGATGTGTCCCTTGATCACCATGCCCGGGAAGAACCGC
>DEBL01000363.1 GCA_002348535.1 Deltaproteobacteria bacterium UBA2957
CCATCAATTTCCACCCGGTACCCCCTTGCCGCGCATTCAACGCTTTCGTCCCCGCCGGCGTGGTTGGCCGGGCGCACGCGCGGGCGCCCACGACGGGCCGCAGCTTTGATATTGTTCCGCCGGCGGTAGTTGGTGACCGCACTCACGGTGACCCCTGCCTTGGCGGCAATTTCCCGGTCAACGACCTTCCCCATTTGGTCGGCAAAGCGGTCTAGCTTCGACTGACGTCCGCGAGTTCGACCGGGAGCTGGACCGGATGCACGAGTCTTCTTTCTCGGACCTGACGGACTGGCTTTTCGCCCAATACCGTTTCGTTTGAGTGCGTTGGATATCGCAGCTGGAGAAACACCAAAGCGTTCCGCCAACTGCCGTAGAGAGAGGGTATCTTTGACGGCCAGCAACTCGCCCCACCAAGACTGATCTTCGATCTTCTTCATTGTCGTGTCTCCGTCCTTAGCGATTGTATCAGTGGGTTTACTTGCCCGTGAACAGAAGCCGTCGTACGCTCAACGCGTGAATCTCCGTTTAGCAGCAATAGCCATCACACTGGTGTGCCTTTCCGGCGTAATACGGGCCGATGACGGTGTGTCCGGTCCGGACGTGTCCGTGTCGGCATCTCCGTCCGACCAGTCCGCTGTTTCCAGCGGCCGAACACGACTGGATGCGGCGGTGGCCGGCTACAAACGCGGTGAAATCGATACGGCGAAGCTGGCTCTTACTGGAATTGTCAACGATCCAACCATCGCCGACGAGGCGTTGCGCCAACAGGCAAGAATGTATCTTGGCGAAATGCTCTACCTGCAGCAGCAGGAGGACGAGGCTCGAAGACTGTTTGAAGCCGTCCTGAGCATCGATCCGGGGTACACCATCGACCCCTTCGTCCACCCCCCCGACGTGTATGGCTTCTTCGAGACAGTCCGAGCCTACCTCGTCAAGCCCCCGATCCCCGCTCCCTCTGTTCGGAGTTCTGCACCGGGTTCGGCCTACCTCGGCTTCGGTCTCTACCAATTCCAGACCGGCCAAACCCGAAAAGCCACACGGTTCGCAATTCTTCAGTCCTTCACCGGCGCATTGAGCCTGTATGGCTTCGCAAGCCTCATGGATGACCGGCTGTATCTAAATGAGGGCGACACGCTCGACAGGCTCAAGCTACGGCGGACGGTACAATGGACATCTACGGCCGCATTCTATGGCGTGTGGGCATGGGCGGCCGCAGATGCCCACCAACATTGGCGATCACCGGACGCCGCACGGCCCGTGCCCGAAAGCGGTCGATCCGAGTCGGATTTTGGGATGCCAGCCAGACTGCACTTTCGACTGGACATCCCCATCAGGTAGCGTCAGCGTTATACTCGCCAGCAATTGAGGTTTTGATGCCCTACCTTCGGTGCAATGACACTCTTCGGCAAGCCGCAAACGATGTGGCGCTCCGAAAGCCGCTCGTAACCATTGGCCGGATGGCCGGTAATGACATTGTTCTGGACGACCCTGCCGTTGGCGCCACTCACGCCAACCTGTTGAGAAGTGGCGACTCGACAACGATCAATGCGGTGGATGCGAAGGCTGAAATCTATGTGAACGGAAAAAAGGTTCGAACGGCAACGGTGGGCACAGGCGACAAGATCCTAATCGGACGCTTTGAACTCGAGCTTCATGACGGGACACCGCCCGCTCAGATGGCCCCGATCAAGAGCAGCACGGAGAGCCTTGAGCGTCTTGTTGACTTTGCGGCCCAGCTCATGCGCGAGGAATCACCCGAACGCCTCTTCGAACAACTCCTTGAATCGGTGGTGGCCCTGACCGGAGCAGAGAAGGGCTTCGTCATCGTGCTCCGCGATGGAGAACGTCAGATTGCTGCTGCACACAACGTCGTGGAGGACCCATCGGACCCAAGCCGTGTTTCGGATACAATTATCGACCAAGTCATCGAAAATCGACGCCCCGTTATTGTGAGCGACGCCATGCGCGACCGAAAGTTTGGCCAGTCACGTTCCGTCGTCGACCTCAAGCTGTCGAGTGTCATGTGCGTTCCATTGATGTTCCGCAATGACTTGCTGGGTGTTCTGTACCTTGGAAACGACGCCGTCACAGGGCTGTTTACCGAAGGCGATCTCACCTTGCTTCAAGTATGGGCTGCGCAAGCCTCGGTCACTGTGCACGCAGCCCTGCTGCTCAACCAGCTGAAAACCACCAACCGCAACCTCCGGGAACAGCTGCGCCGAACCTCTCAAGGCAACATCATTGGGTCCTCCGCACCCATGAAATCTGTCTTTCGGATGATTCGACGAATCGCGCCCACCGACATCTCAGCCCTGCTTCTTGGAGAAACCGGAACAGGCAAAGAGTTGGTGGCGAAGGAAATTCATCGACTGAGCGGTCGGTCCAAGCAGCCGTTTGTCTCCATCAACTGTGGTGCTATTCCCGAAAACCTGCTCGAAAGCGAGTTGTTCGGACACAAGAAAGGTGCCTTCACCGGCGCCGTAACCGACAAAATCGGGAAATTCGAAAGTGCCTCGGGTGGAACCCTCTTTTTGGATGAAATCGGCGAAATGCCCATGAACCTTCAGGTGAAACTGCTGCGCGTCCTTCAGGAGCGCGTCATCGAACGTGTGGGAGACCTGACACCTCGGCCGGTCGACATCCGGGTTATCGCCGCCACTAACAAAGATCTTGATGCGGAAA
>DEBL01000211.1 GCA_002348535.1 Deltaproteobacteria bacterium UBA2957
TCGGCGCAGCAATATTAAGCGTGGCCATTGCACCGGACCACGTGAGCCGCGCCTCTTCCAGTCCGTCGATTATCTCGACAACAATTCCAGTGTTTCGTTCCACTCGTTCGAAGAACGCGGCGGCGTTACTGGCCCGGCGAGCCGCGCTGGTTGCGATTGCGTGAACCGAACATGGGTCGACACCAAAGTCGCGGGCGGTGGATGCAAAGGATGCGAAGGCTCGGAGAGACGCCTCCATTGGGCCTTCGGCGAAGGCACCACTGTCCCCCAATCCGCTCCCCAGGCCGACGATGACAGACTCATCATGGAGCGGGGTACCGCTCCGGTCCACGACTAAAAATACAAGAGAGTTGCTTCCGATGTCGATGGATGCGAACGCCACTACCACTCCAGCGACGGCGACCAGTTGGGATTTAGATAGCCGCCTGCGCCCTTGGTGACCTGTGCCTGATGGTGACCATCGACCGTGGCGATCCAAATGTGTGTTGAGCCGGAACGTGTCGATGAAAAGGCGATGAAGTTTCCATCCGGACTCCAAGACGGATCCTCATTGTCGCCCATGTCCTGAGTGATTCGACGCATTCCCGTGCCGTCAGTGTTGACGACGAACACGTCGAACCGCCCGCCATTTCTGCCCACGAAGGCAATTTGGCTGCCATCCGGTGACCATACGGGGTCTGTGTTGAAGTTTCCTTGGAAGGTGACCCTACGAACGTCGCTCCCGTCGGGATTCATGGTGTAGACCTGCGCCCCACCTGAGCGTTCGGAAACAAACGCAATTCGAGAGCCGTCCGGTGACCATGAGGGGCTTACATCGATTCCTGCTGATTTGGTCAGGCGCTTGACTTGGCGTCCGCTCAGCGGGTCAATGAGGTAGACATCGGGGTTCCCGTCCGGTGCGAGGGTGAGAGCCATGTTGGTTCCCTTGGGATCCCAAACGCCACCGATGTTGATGCCCATTCGAGAGGAGACCCGCTTTATTTTTCCTGCTGCCAATCGCGCCACATACAGATCAGGGTTGCCCTCGCGGTAGCTCGTGAAGCTGAGTTCGGTTCCGTTGGGATTCCAAATGGGCTTGAGGTTGATGGACCCGTTCCGCGTGATCGCGCGACTCCCGTGACCATCGAAGTCCACGATGCCAATCTCCTTGCCGGTGCTTGATTTGCGCGTGTACGTAAAGCGGGTGTTGAACGGCCCCTGCTGACCCGTCACCTGAAAAATAATTTCATTGGCCATTCGGTGGGCCAGAGAGCGCCAAGAGCCCTCATGAACTGTCAATGCCGTTGCGCCGAGCCGACGACGCCCAGGTACATCGTACACCCACACCTCGGCTCTCATCTGTCCATTTGGGCGAGGGGAGACGCCCATCTTGGCGAGCGCGACTGCGCCGGGGACTTCCCAGTCCTCGAACCTAAACTGGCCGGGCATGATGCCGGTACCGCCCGGTTCAATGTGAGCATCTGGGTCGATGACATCAAACCATCCAGACAGTTCGAGGTCACGCTTTACTACACTGTAGAAATCAGAGGCCTTTGGGTGGTCGCCTATGGGGATCGGGATGGCAATCGGAACCTTGTTTCGTCCCGGGGCGCCGACGTAGATGTGAATGGCTCCATCGGCATGGGCGGGTGCAGACACAAGGAGCGCAAAACAGGATGCGAGAAAGAAGGTCCAGAATCGCATGGCTCGAGTCACCTCAAATCACATCAAGTCGGCGGCGCTGAGCGTGATCATCACACCTTTCGCCGCCGACGATGCATAACGCGGTGGAGGGGGAGGAAGACTCCCCGTACGGACAACTGCAGAGATTGCCGACCGGTCAAAAGACGCGTCGGAGGAACTCTTGATGACGGTGGGCTTGCCCAGTGCACCGTCGGATCCGACTTCAACAGACACAACGACACTGAAGTCGGGATTCGCGGCGATGATTGCGGGCAGGGGGTTCCAGTTCGGTAAAATTCGATTTCGACAGTCAACGACATACCGGGCCAGTTCAGGGTCCATGCGGCCTGAACCGACCGGACCCACGACTGCTTGGTCGGGCTCGACCCCGTCTTTGTCGGTTTGGACGCGGTTGGTTCGCCCCAAGGCTGCGCTGGCATCCTTTAGCAGCGCTTCTCGCTTGAGTTTGTTTAGGAGGTCGGCTCGGTCTGAACTCCGATCGGGTGCACCCTTTTTTTCCTGAGCCTTCTTTGTTTGAAGTGCCATGTCGCTCGCCGTCTTGGGCGGCGGTGGCGCCTTCGCGGTGACTGAGTCGCCCTTTGGCGGGTCGGGGGTTCGCGTTGCTCGATCCGGCATGCGCTTGTTCGCTTTCGGCAGCGCAACCGCTTGAACGGCCATCACATCCTTCGGGTCAAACAGTGGCGTGTGGGTGGAGCACGACTGTCCAGCCCAGATTAGAACGATGGCCAAAGCATGAACACCAACGCTGGCTGCAACCTCCCATGTCGGTTTGAATGAGCGTTGCCGACCCGGCGACAGAGCACTCACGGCTACTGCGTTCCTTCGGGTTGGGTCACAAGACCCATGCGCGGCACACCCACCTCGGTGCACAAGGCAACCAGTTGTGCCACCTTTTTGTATGGCACGTCCCCGTCCGCCTTCAAAAATATTTCTTGTTGCGGGTTGGCCTTGATGATGGCCGCTAACTTGGGCTTGAGTTCATCAATGGCGAAGGCATGCTTGTTGATAAAGTACTCGCCATCTTGGGTGATGCTGAGGACCATTTGTTTCTCGGACGAGGGCAGGGGCGGTGCGTCCGCGCGTGGAAGCTCCACCTTCATTCCCGTAGTCATCAGCGGAGCCGTCACCATAAAGATGATGAGGAGTACGAGCATCACGTCCACGAATGGCGTGACGTTGATGTCCGACATCATCCCCCGGCTGCTGCCATCTTCGGGTCCCGACATGCCCATGACTCACGCGCTCCGGAAGTGTCGTTTGACAATGTTCAGAAAGTCGCTCGAGAAGTTGCCCATCTCGTCTTCGAGGACGCGGATCCGGCTATTAAAATAGTTGTAGGCCATCACCGCAGGGATGGCAGCAGCGAGTCCGATTGCGGTGGCGATGAGTGCGTGCGCGATGTCGGGTCCAACCACGGCGAGACTCGCTTGGCCAGTGGCTCCGATTTTTTGAAAGGCGAGCAAGATTCCCCACACGGTGCCAAAGAGCCCAATGAATGGAGCGGTCGATCCAGTTGTGGCTAGGAAGGTTGTCATGTTTTCAAGATTGGTGCGCTCGACTCGCGCGGCCTTGCGGAGGGCTCGATTCAGGTTTTCCTCGCCGTCCATCAGATTTGCATTCTGATCTCCTTGCTTGGCTTTGGTTAACTTTGAGAGCTCGACGTACCCGGCTTTGAAGACGGCCGCGACGGGACTGTCGGCCATCGCATTGGCTCGGTCGTAGACTTGGTCCAATCGTTGGCTTTTCCAGAACAAGTCGAGGAACGACTCCGTAGCGATTGAGGCTTTCCGGAGCGTTGCATACTTATTGAAGATGATGACCCAGCAGGCAATCGACATGCCGATGAGTACAAATAGGACAAGCTGAACGACCGCGTCCGCTGAGGTCATCAGTTCGATGATTCCAGGAGACTCGATTGCCTCTGGAGTTTGGGTGACGGCGGCCAAATAGATTGGCATGGACAGGGGGGAGGGGGTCATGGCTACTCCGTAGATTCAGCTTCGGCATGCGGGAGGTGAACGCCCGAGGAAGGAAAAAGATGCCTTAGGACTGCAACTTTCCTCCCGTAACGCGGCGACCCGACCACGCACTCATGCCACCCTCAACGTTGAAAATCTCGGTGCCACCAATGCTCGTTAAGAACTCGGCAGCTGCCGCTGATCGGCCGCCAGCTTGGCACACGCATATGAGCCGATTTACCTGTTTTAACTCACGGTATCGCTGCGGTAACTCGTCGATCGGGATGTGGATGGCATCGGGGCTGTGGTCCGCTTCGTATTCCGACCACGTTCGGACATCGATCAAGATGTAGCCGCCGCCTTTCTGATCCATCAGCGCTTCGGCTGCGGTTGAGTCGATGGTCTGTACCGGCGTTGTGCCCACCTTTGGCGCTGCCGGCTTCGATGGAGTCGACCCCTCGTCCCCTTTGAGTGCGGCGGCTTCGCGCCCTTCGACCGCAGAGAGCGCATCGAGAACTGCTTTTGAGTCAGCGTGCCCGCGCTCGCTGAACACGACCGAGCCGTCCTTGCCAACCGCGACGGCAGTCGGTTTGCAGACCGGGGCGACCCGACTGGAGCAGCGCATGGCTCTCGATTCGATGGCGAGCGGGTCGTACAGTAAAAAGAAATCGAGCCCGAGCGATGTTCGAAACTCGCGCAACTCATCGGTTCGCGACGTGTTCACTCCAAACACCACGGTTTCGAGCGATTCGAACTGCTCGATGCGGGCGTGGTATTGGAGGAGCCAATCAGCCGTGCCTTTGGCATGGATAGAGTCAATGAACAGAAACACAACATTCAGGTGGTCTCGGAAGTCCTCAAGTTTGACCCAAGTGCCTTCATCTGCCGTGAGCGACAGAGAATGGCTCGGACTTCCAACCACGGGGGGCACCCAAGTTAGAATCTGCTTTGTGCGCGTCAACAGTCCCATACAGCCAGCGTAACCCGTCAGTCCGATACAACGATGGCATCATCCATCGGACGGTTGTCGGTTCGAAGATGCGGGCTCCGGAGGATGCGTTTCATGGACTCCGCTTGCCCACGCGCCAGTCTTCGGGCGCCGATCAACCCGAGGGTCGCACCGATGCCCGGAATTAGGCGCGGCGCCCGTTTAGCTGTGGCCGACATTGCGGCGGACCCCAGTGTGCGCACTAGATACGCCGGCGCGTTCGATGATGGCTTTGAACGCCCTTGAACCAACGACGGCAGATCTGACAAGCGCAAGTCTGCGTGCATCTGGCGAGGCACTTCGATGCCCCAGGCGGCCGCGAGAGCCTGCCGGACATGAGCCCCTCCGCGATCGGTGCCGAGGTCATGGCCATAGATAATTGCCAGCCGTTGCGCGAGACGGGCAGATTGCACAATCCTCGCGGCCGCTTCGGGGGGAACACTGAGCCAACCGGCGAGACCCCCAAGCCCCCCAACCACGCCAGCGATGCGAATGGATGCACGGATTGCATAGTCGGCCGTTTCATCCAGTTCATCGATCGAGGTCGGTCCTCCGTCAGAGGCGTGCCGAAGTCCAAGCGCACTCAGGCTCGATCGGTATTCTTCTGTGTCGACGCTAATCGCTCGGTACGCAGCCGGTGGAATGTCTTCATCGAGCCGACCGGCGATGATTCGAATCAGGTCCATCGCATTCATTTCAGCACGCAAGACCCTCAAGCGAGGGTCGTTGTTGGACGGCCTCGAAGCGACCGCGTTCGTTTCGTAGAACCTTGGCGATGGCGCAGTCCGGATCGTGAGTAAAAAATATGGATCCCCCCTCATCGACCAGTCGGTCGAGCAGTGTTGTCTTCTCGTTGATTAACAACTCGGGGTAGCGGTCGTAGCCCATTGTGATTGCGCTGTGGACCCAAGGTCGTCCGGGGATCAGGTCTGCGCCAAACACAACGGGACCAATGCTGGTGGCGATCTCGGTCAGCACCATGCCCGGAGTGTGCCCGTGGGATTCGATAAATCGATAATCGGGCCCCGTAACGGCACAGGTATCGCCAGTGACAAGATGCAGGCGAGCGGATTGTTCGAGTGCCAAATTAATCTCAGGTATGAAGCTCGCTCGGTCCCGTGGATGGGGGTTGCAAGCACGCTCCCACGCGGCACGTCCAACAACGAACTGAGCGTTTGGAAAGAGCAGAGATGGTGAACCTGCCTCGGACCATGCGCTCATCAGGCCACCCGCGTGGTCGAAGTGAAGATGACTCAGGACAATCACATCGATGTCGGTGTGTTTGAACCCAACACGCTTGAGGTTTTCAAGAAGTACATGGTTGGACTCAATGACGCCGAATCGTTCGCGCATGTTTGGAGGAAAGAATGCCCCCACACCTGTCTCAAGCAAGACGGTCCGATCGGGTTCCACAATCAGGAGCGCCCGACACGCAAGGTCGATCCGATTCAAGTCATCCGGTTCGGCCCACCGCTGCCACAATGCCTTGGGTGCGTTGCCAAACATGGCTCCGCCGTCCAGCTTTTGGCTGTTGCCCAGAAGGCTGTACAATCTCCGGTCCATGGGCTCGCTTAACCGCAGTCTCCGCGAATGGCTTCAGTCGGCGGGTTTGCCGATACAAATCGCCATGTAGAGCCGGTGCGCTCGAGGACAATGGAACCGCCAAAGGCCTCCGCAGTTGCCCGGTTTGGTTCCAGCCGCCATCCGCGGTCGACGATTGCGCATGCCTGATCGGCTTGCAAGCCAGTCGGCGGTTCGGTGAGCCAGGTTGTTCGCAACTGAAGCGCAAGGCTCAAGGGTTCTCTGGCCTCTGCCGAAGGGTCGGGTCCGGACCACAATACGCCCCGCGGCATCCAGCCTTCTGCCCCCGCTGCATCATCGGGACAGCCAGTGCATCTGACTAAAATCCGCCCTTGGCGCACCTGGGACACTTCGACACGGACGCCCAATCGATCAAGAACTGCCAAATTGCTTCCGCCCGGAGCCACAACGGTAAGTGGAACTGCTGCAGTCCATGCTGAGGCTGGCAAATCGATAGACTGGTCTTCAATTAAAGGTCCGGATGCAATGGGCTGCGCACCAGCAAGGTCAGTCTGCGGCGCCAATTCTGGTGCCGAGCATGCAACGATCAGGAAAACCGGGGTGATCAACTTCACCCTTGTACGTTAGCATCCCGCTCATGTTGAAACAGGGTGCACGAATTGCGGTTGTCGCTCCAGCGGGGCGATTTGACAAGAAACGACTCACGCGCGGGATGAATATCCTTCGGGAATGGGAGTACCAGCTTGTGCCTGGGCCAAACTTAAATGCGGCCCACCGGTACTTTGCGGGAACGACTGAACAGCGCATCGAGGACATGACGTGGGCCCTGACGGACCCCGACATCGATGCCGTGTGGTTCGCTAGGGGGGGCTACGGCACGGTTCAAGTGCTTGAGTCACTTCCATGGGACCAGATTGATGACCGTCCCGTCATCGGGTTTTCCGATGCAACGGCGCTCTTCGCGGCGATGACGGTGAGAGGCAAGGGGCACGGTGTGCATGCGCCGGTCATCCACTCATTGTCGGACCACGTTGATGAAGTCTCTCGGCGGGCATTGAAGCATTGGATGGCATCGGGCACGATCAAGAACTTTCCCGGTAAGCGGCTCTGCGGGCACACCGAATCGGTCGAGGGTGAAGTGGTCGGTGGCAACCTCTGTGTCTTGACCAGTCTGGCGGGTACGGAGTGGCAGTTGAATGCAAAAGACCGCATTCTATTGCTCGAAGATGTTGGAGAGGCTCCCTACCGGATCGATCGCATGATCACCCAATTGATGGGAGCGGGTGTGTTTGACGGAGTCAGAGGGATTGCCTTGGGGACCTTCTACGGTTGCGAAGCGCCCAACGATGCGGGGTGGTCGCTCGGCGACATCTTGCGTGAGCGGCTGAGCCCGCTCAACATCCCCGTGGTTGCCGGAATGCCCGTTGGACACGGCCCCAACAACTTTCCATGGCGTATCGGTGCGCATGCACGGTTGCAGGCAAACGGCCTGATGTGGACCGATGCTTAATGTTTGAGGCGGTGGATCGCCTCTTGAACGAGGCTGTTCACGAGGCCGTTGTCCCCGGCTTCAGCCTCTGCATTCGTTCGGCAGCATCGGTGCGCCATGAATGCGCGGGCGGACTGGCCGAGATTCGACCCAATCCGAGGCAAGCAACACGTGAGACTGTGTGGGATTTGGCATCTCTGACGAAAGTACTGGCGTCA
>DEBL01000194.1 GCA_002348535.1 Deltaproteobacteria bacterium UBA2957
CCAGCAGTGCATCCACAATCCGGAACAGTACCGGCGGTATGAATACAAGCTGCCCGACGATGCTTTTGAGCGCTTCATTCACTGGCTTCAGGGCAAGGGTGTTGTGGGCTTAGTGCTCGTTCGCCTACCCCTCATCATGGCGATCATGAGTCCATTCATTGGATGGAAGGCTGCGGTGTGCGCCTTGCCGGGCATCATGGCGAGCGTGTGGTTTTCAACGGTCATCATCGTCAATGGATTGTGCCATCAAATCGGCTATCAGGTCATGGACTCGGGCGACACCTCCACCAACCTGTTCCCCATCGATATTTTCGGCTGGGGAGAAGCGCTGCACCACAACCATCATTACCACCAAGCCCGCGCCAATCTCGCGATCACCAAGTGGGAGTTTGACCCAGGGTACTGGACACTGTGGGCGATGAGCAAAGTGGGCCTTGTTCGTGGCCTAAAGGCTTAGTTCCAGCCGCACCCTTCCGGCCACAGCGCGTCACCGGCTGCGTCGAGTTCGGCCGACCACGTCTCCATCCAGTTGTTGGCTCGGTCGTGAAGGTCCGCGAGCACGGGGTCGGATTCGGCTGCATTGGCGAACATGCTGCCGTTGATGTCCAACTGTCCGGAAGGGGTTCCCAGCCCGGGAATCCGTGTTGAAATCCGGTCGATGCCATCGACTTCGGCCCACGGGTCGTCGGCGCCCATCGGTCGAAGGCCATCGAGATCAGACCAGGCTTCGATGACCGTCATCTCTCCGGCATCGTTGAACGCAAACTCTTCGTAGATCGGACAACCCCGACCTTCGTGACTGGGGTCATCGTAGTAAAAGACCACGCGGCACCGCGCGAAGGGCTGTTGCTCAAAGAAGCGACAGTCGCGTTCGGGAATGGTCGACGGATACAGCCGCAGCAACAGGTCGGTCGATTCGATGTGTTCGGCACCAAAGGCCGTCAGCAAGAGCCACGGGGGCCACTCCCACCGAACCACCCACTCGGCGTAGTTGGGCGCATCATCCATGGCTTCGTTGAAGTCCATGGTGTTGAAGTACTTCTCCGCTTGTTCGACGTAGTAGGCAGCTTCTTTGGTGGGCGTCAGGCAGTCTGCTGTGGCGGATTCCGTTTCGCACTCGCCCAAGTCGCGTTTCTTTGACGCATCCGTGCATCCGACCAGTGCAGCGGTGACGGCCATTGCAATGCGACCCATGGACACCTCCATGGGTCAATCGTACCCTAGCGACCGGTGGGCCTCCAGTCGCGACCGGGGCTTCACTGATGAAGTGGTATACGGTTAGGACACAGAACGAGGATGTTTCGCATGGCTGCTGGGCTGTCTCTTCGAAAGAAAATCGCATTTTCGGTCGTGACCACCATCGCCGTCCTGGCGGGGCTGAATGCTCTGATGTCAGCCCGCGAGCAACAGCAATATGGGGTGACGCACGCTCAGAAAGAGGATTTGTACGAGGCAACCGCGACGGGGCGAAAGGTCCTCAAAGCAGGCGTCCGCGTGCAGGGAGCCTCAAGCAGTGTGGGCACCAACTCGCTCGGATTTCGTGGACCCGATTTGCTCGATCCGAAGCCGCCCAATGGATTTCGGATCTGGGTTGTGGGTGGGTCGACGACCTTCGATGTGTTTGCGCCCGACGATTCAAAGACATGGCCTGCCTTGGTTGGCCAGCAGCTGGACGTGGAGCATCCAGAACGGGTGGTAGAGGTCATCAACGCGGGTATTCCGGGCGAAGTGATCGCGGGCAACCTTGAGGACTTCAAGGACCATGCGGATTCGGTGAAGCCCGATTTGTTGATTTACTACCACGGACCCAACGATCTCCGAGACATTCGTTTTGGGGGCCCGCCGCCGCCGAGCGGTCCGCTCGAGAAGCAATTTGCGCTGCTTCGGGCGACCCGAGGCGCGATCAACAAGCGGTACCCAACGCTGCCCGAAGAGTGGGCCAATGCCCGTCTCTCCAGCCACGATCTCAACGAGATGACGCGCAGAATCGAACTGATGATTGATGAGGCCAATCGGCGCGGTGTTCCCGTATTGCTGGCCAATCATGCGTTTCAGTACACGCCCGGGAAGACCGGTTCGGAGGCGTTGGGTGAGATTGGAGAGATCTGCGTGTTGATGCAGATGGTGCCCGACAATGTGGTTCACATGTTTCGTGACTACAACACCTTGGTGGCTGGGATTGCGGAACGGAAGGGCTTGCCCTTTGTGGATGTGCGCAGTGCGGTACCTTCCGATCCCAAGTACTGGGGCGATGCACTGCACTTTTCGGCCGCCGGTTCGCAGTTGGCGGCTGAAGCGGTGGTCGCGGGCGTCCGTTCCGCCGGCTACTTAAAGTAGCGGAAGGGCAGAGTGATAGAACCACCGGCCATGGTGTTTCACGAATAAACTTCGCTCTTCCAGCACCGAGGGTGTGCCGCCTTGAACGAGGTGTGCGCTGAAGTGAACCTCGCCTTGGGGGCTGTTGACGGCGGCGCTGTGGACGGTGAGTTTCACGAATTCGGTGGTTTCGCAAAAGCGTCGTACATCAATACGCCATGCCTCGGTGTCGGGTCTGTATTGGGGACCTGATGGGTGTGTGGTGGTCAGTAGATAATCCACAGCCCCCGTGGCATACGCGGTGTACCGAGAACGCATCAGCGCTTCCGGTGTCGGCGCAGCTTGGCCCTTAAGAAAAGGTCCGCAGCACCCTTTGGCTTTGCGACCGCTGCAGCATGGACACGGTGCATTTTTGCGGAGTTTCATTGGGTGAGGACAACTTCACCGTCGTGAAACCAGATTCGTTCGATGTCAAACAGCCGGTCCGTTCCGTCGGGCCCAGTGACGGTGGTCCAGTCCTCGACGGTGGTGATGGTGTAGTCGGCGGCAGGGTGGCAGTAAATCACGGTGTCTGTGCCTTGGCCGCCATCGATGGTGTTGTCGGAAGTGTTGCCTCGCAATCGATTGTCGAAGGCATTTCCTGTGAGGTTTGCTGCGTTGGACCCGGTGAGGGTCGCGTTGATGAGGTACTGCGACTTGTGTGTGTAGGGCTCACTGGGGTCGAAGGCCAGCGAGAAGGTACCAGTGAAGCGCTCATCAAGACGGGCTTCGTAGTTAACCATCGATGGAAGGAAGGCTTCCAAGAGGGCCAAGCCCGCGGGATCAAGAGACGCGATCTCTGCTCGATTCTTCGCAATGTAGATGCCCCACATTCCGCCCGGAGCGTCGTCAAAGGCGCCCCAGTATCCGTAGTAGCTGTCAATCACAGAAGCGATGTATTCTTGGGCCAGTGAGTCTTCTCTTCTCAGCTCTTCAATCCAATCGGTAACACCGGAGTCGACCGGGATTCCCCACCGTCCATCGCCGATGGCCGCCTCCGCTTCGGCACGAAGAGCAATCTGGAAATCGGGCAGGGCTCCGGGCATATGAGTCCCGATACCCGCATCATGGACGAGGTGAAAGATTTCCTCGAATGTCGCATCCCTGTGCTCCCAATTGTTGTTCTGGTACCACGGACCGCCTTCCACCGTCATCTCCGCTGCATACAGCGGCTGCGCATCAAACGGGGGCTCATTTCCTTCTTCGTGAGCGCCGGCTGGCAGCATCAAAGCCGCTTGATTGTCTGCCATTGCGTTGGCGACTGCAGATTTGTCGGCGCCGTACGGGCTCCCCGCGAAGTCCGACAAGAAGAACCGGAGAACATTTCGAGCCCGGTGTGCTTGGTGGTCGGTGACACCCTCTTGTACGAAGATTCGAATGGGCTTGCCGTTGGGAGCGACCACCTCTGCATACCGATTGAAGCCCCATTCCCGGTAGCGTGCGTA
>DEBL01000397.1 GCA_002348535.1 Deltaproteobacteria bacterium UBA2957
GACGATGCGAATACCATCGAGACCCAAGCTGGCAGCACGCTGCTCAACACCCTCAGTGCCCAAGGAATTTTCATTCCATCGGCATGCGGCGGAAAAGGAACATGCGGGGTGTGCATCGTACACGTCCACGAGGGCGGCGGCGCCATGCTCCCCACGGAAGAGAGCCACATCAGCCGAGGCGAGGCCAGAGAAGGGTGCAGGCTGAGCTGTCAGGTGAAGGTCAAGCAAGACATGCACATCGAGCTTGAGCCCGAAATCTTCAGCGTGAAGAAGTGGAAGTGCACCGTGCGGTCGAACCATAATGTGGCGACCTTCATCAAGGAACTGGTTCTGGAACTGCCCAAAGGCGAGTCAGTGCCCTTCCGCGCGGGTGGGTACATCCAGATCGAGTGCCCGCCACATGTGGCCGAATACAAGAACTTTGACATCGAAGACGAGTATCGTGGTGACTGGGACAAGTTTGGCATGTGGGATTTTGTATCCAACGTGTCCGATACAGTGGTGCGCGCCTATTCCATGGCCAACTATCCCGAGGAAGAAGGGATGATCATGCTCAACGTCCGAATCGCGAGCCCTCCATGGGACCGCGCCAAGAACGCATGGGCCGACGTCCCCCCCGGAATCATGTCCAGCTACATTTTCGACCTGAAGCCCGGTGACGAAGTGACCATCTCGGGGCCCTTTGGCGAGTTCTTCGCCAAGGAGACGGCGGCCGAAATGGTCTTTATCGGCGGCGGTGCGGGCATGGCACCCATGCGGTCGCACATCTTCGACCAGTTCCGGCGGATCAAGACAGACCGGAAGGTAAGCTTTTGGTACGGCGCGCGATCGCTTCGCGAGGCGTTTTATGTCGACCACTTCGACAAAATTGCTGAAGAGAACGAGAACTTCGAGTGGCACCTTGCGCTGAGCGAGCCGCTCGAAGAGGACAACTGGGAAGGCCACCGAGGGTTCATCCATCAAGTTGTGCTGGAGAACTACCTTTCGGACCACGAGTCGCCCGAGGACGTCGAGTTCTACATGTGCGGGCCGCCCATGATGAACCAAGCGGTCATCAACATGCTCGAAGACTTGGGCGTGGAACCCGAGAACATCATGCTTGACGACTTCGGCGGCTAATCGCATGAGCCCTCGCATGGACGGACCACCGCCCATCAAGAAGATGTTTCTGCCAGCGCTGTTCGTCGGTGCATTGTTTTATGTGACCCTCAAGCGCGCGCCGGAACCGCCCCAACAGGTCTTGGTCCAAGGCGAGGCGCTCGGAACGACTTGGGCCTTGAAGGTTGTGAACGGGCCCGAGGGGGTATCAGCGGATCAACTCCGCCACATCGTTGACGGTGCGTTGGCGGGGGTCGATGCTTCGATGTCTACGTACCGAGACGACTCGGAGTTGATGGCGGTGAATGCGGCGGAGGGCACGGAACCGATTCCGTTGTCCATGCAGCTTGGGAGTGTGATTGCTGAAGCCATCGACATCGGAACGGCTTCGGAGGGCGCCTTTGATGTCACGGTGGGGCCCCTCGTTAATGCTTGGGGTTTTGGGGTCGACAAGCATTCAACCGTGCCAACGAAGGAGGTGATGGAAGAACTGAGCGAACGGGTCGGGTGGGATAAAATTGAAGTCACCCCTGCGGGGATCACCAAGTCTCACCCGGGTCTCTTCATTGATTTGTCGGCGATTGCAAAAGGATACGCAGTCGATGTGGCCGTCGAAGACCTCCAGAAGGCCGGTGTCGATGATTTGCTGATGGAGCTCGGGGGAGAGATTGTGGCGCGAGGAACCAACGCAAGCGGCGAACCGTGGCGGCTTGGGATTGAGACCCCTTCAGCAACGGGTCGCGAGGTCTTCCACGCTGTCCCCCTTCGTGATTCTGCAATGGCCACGAGCGGCGATTACCGGCAGTTTTACGAGGTGGAAGGGCGCCGAGTATCTCACCTCATTGACCCGCGCAGCGGCAAGCCGATTGAGCATCGCGTCGCAAGCGTTACCGTGGTTGCCGATCGATGCTCCACGGCTGATGGATGGGCCACGGCACTCAGTGTCATGGGCGAGGCGGAAGGCATGGAGCGGGCTTCCGCGAATGAACTGGCTGCGTATTTCATCATTCGGGATGAGGATGGCGCGTTCCGAACGGAAGAGACGCCTGCTTTTCAGGCCTTAAAACAGGGGAGATAACGCTGCATTGCGCGATCCGGGACCGGATATCCCTCACGGACGTCGGGCCCACGGGTTAAGCTGTCTTACGATGACCGTTCTGGTGACCATAGTAGCCTTTGCGATTCTGATGAGCATGATGGCCATCGGCGTTTTATTTGGTGGGCGTCGGCTCCGTGGTTCGTGCGGTGGGGTCGGCGGTGAGGACTGTGTCTGCGACGATAATGGAAATCCGATCGTGGGACCGGAGTGCGACGAAGATGTTCACTCTTGTGACAAGGATCCCGCATCCTGTGCGTTCGCCACCAAGGCGTGCGAGTTGAAGCATTCGCATGAGGGTGGCGGGATGTTTGCAGCAGCACTTCGAGCGGCTTCTGCGGAAGCGTTGGGTGGCCAGTCGGCAAACCACTAAATGGCCGACCAAGAAAATATCGACCTGCGAACCATGATTCGCGACCTGGCGAAGCGCCGGGATTCGGTCGACCGTCGGCAGCTTTATTTTGCGTTGGTCAAGGCCAGTGTATGGACCCCTGTTGCCGCAAACTCAGCAGTCGGGGAGGTGCAGCCTGCGGATCTGCATCCACTCGACCGTGAAGCGCTTGGTGGCTTGGCATCGTTCGCTGTGTTCACACACCAAGCATCTGCAGAACTTTGGCAGGCCGAGGAAGCGGGGTCGACAATGCTGCGCCTTGAGGGGATCGAGTTCTCGACCCTGCTGCCAATACTGCTCGATGCAGGCGCCGGCTCTCTCTATTTGAACCCGGCAGCACGGTTCTCGGGGGAGTTGTATCGTCATGAATTGGAGACCATGGCGGATGGTCTGCGTGTGTTGCGCCGCCGCACGCAGATGGCCCAGCACCGCGAGGAAGCGATAGAAGATCCCCCAGCCGCGAACGCTGAGCCCTCGTTGTTCGAGCGTTTGTTGGCGTGGATCAAATGAGAATATTGGTCACGGGAGCCGGAGGGCTTGTGGGGTCAGAATTGGTGCGCACGGGACGGGTCATCGGCCTGACACGGGGAGAGTTGGATGTGACGGATTCCGCCGAGTTCCAGCGCGCCATTGAGCATTACCATCCCACCGCTGTGATCAACGCGGCGGCTCAGGCCGGTGTCGATCAGGCCGAGCGCGATCCCTCGGGGACAATGAGGGTGAACTCGGACGCTCCCGGCATGATGGCGAGGGTTTCAGCTCAATGGGGAATACGGTTTCTCCATCTATCCACTGATTATGTGCTTGATTCGCCGCACAGCCGACGACTTGCGGAAGATGAAGAACCCAACCCGCAATCCACCTACGCGCAAAGCAAGTTGATCGGTGAGCAGGGGGTGCTCTCCAGCGGGGGGACGGTCGTACGGCTGCAATGGGTGTACCAGCCCGGCGACCGAGGATTTTTTAATCGCGCCCTTGCGATGATGCGCACTGGCCAAACGGTTCGTCTCGTCACGGACCAAGTGGGGTGCCCAACGCCCGCAGAAATGGTGGCATCGGCGCTCCTAACCATGGCAGCCACTGGACCATGCGGCTTGTACCACCTTGCAACGCAGGGAGAGGCTACGGCATTTGAGTGGATTGCTGCCGGCGCGGAGGCCATGGGGATTGATTTTTTGGGCGTTGCTGCACAGCGGGCTGACTTTGATGGCGCCCACCGCCCCGCCCGTTCAGTGCTCGATTCGTCGAAGGTGGCCTCAACCTGGGGAATAAAACTTCCTGAATGGAGGAACGCGCTTCAGACAGTCGTTCGCGGTAGTGATAGAATAGGTACCGGGACGGATCAGTGAAACATCGTTTGGACAAATTGGCGAAGGTGGCAAAACGGGACGGTGCCCGCATCGGTATCGTTTCGACCTGGGATGTGGAGAACAACGCCGTACGGATCTTGGCGGCGAGTCTGCGCGAAGCAGACCATCACTGCGCCGAGATTTATTTCAAAGACTGGCTCTCCAACCACCTCGATCCGGCCACAGACCAGCAGCTCGAGAATCTCGTTCGCGTGATTCGGCGTGAGCAACTCAACCTCGTGTGCATTTCGATTCGCGCGTCTGCCTACGCTCAACAAGCCCAAGTGATCACCGAATACCTGCAAGAACGGATCGATATTCCGGTTCTCTGGGGCGGTATGCATCCAACACTCGTGGGTGACGAGTGCATTGAGCACGCCGACATGATTCTTCAAGGAGAAGGCGAGTTGGCGCTCGTCGACTTGGCCGATCGATTGCGAGACGGGACATCGATTGATGACACACCGAACATGTGGGTTCGTCACAGTCCCGGCGAGGTGAGCAAGAATGGCCTTCGGCCGCTGGTTCAAAACCTCGATGATCTTGCATACCGAGACTTCACGACGCACGAGCACAAGTACTTCATCAACGGCACTTCGTACACCATCGGTGACCCCATGAAGGGCGACCCGGTGTTCCAGATGATGGGCAGTCGAGGGTGCATTTACAAGTGCAGCTACTGCTACAACTCAACCTATAAAAAAGACGTCTATCCGGGGCAGAAGTGGTTTCGTGTGCGCTCCCCGGCATCCATGGTCGATGAGATTAAAAAGGCGCGAGAACACTGGCCCATGAAGCGCGTGCGCTTCGACGATGAGGTGTTCAACTTTCAGAAGAAATGGTTGATTGATTTCTGCGAGATCTACCCCCGGGAGGTCGGGCTGCCCTTTGAAATCTTCATCGAGCCAAAGTTGGTGAATGAAGAACGCATGACCATGCTGCGCGATGCCGGCTTGGTGAGTGTGTACATGGGGATTCAATCGTCCGAGCGCGTCACAGGCCACCTCTATGATCGACGCGTGAAGAACCAGTCCATTGAAGACATCGCCGCGATGTATCACCGCCTTGGGGTGAAACCGCACTTCCAGCTCATCTACGATGACCCGGTGTCGACAGATGCGGACAAGAAGGCCCTGTTCGAGATGATCTCGAGCTTCCCGCACCCCTATGACTTGTATCTGTTCTCCATGACGGTGTTTCCGGGGTCGGAGTTGAACAAGAAGCTCCTGTCCAACGGGTTGATTTCCAAGTACGACATCGAGGGCCTAAACACGCGGGTGTTCTATCAACACCGAGTCAACCTGCAGTATCCGCGGCCGGTCGAAGATACGTTCTGGATTGCATTGACCCAGATGCTCTCGAAGCCGTTTGTGCCGCGGTCCTTGCTGCGCACGCTTTCCAAATCTGAGACACTCAAGAAACACCCGTGGCCGCTGATTCAGATGGCTCATGCTTCCAACTACGTGAAGATGGGTACGACGTGCGTGAAAATGGTTGCGGCGGGTGAGATGACGCCAACCCTGATGCGCCGCTGGCTCAGTTTCGACCGGGTTATCACAACGTAGGTTGGTCCACGCTTGCGCTCGACTTAGCCGAACCGATGCGTGGAAAAGCAGGCGGGCACTTCTGTCGAAGTTCCTGTGGTGATGCCCTCTACAACAGCATCTGCTGAGCGCAGGGCAAGGCTAGCTGAATACCCACCGAAGCCCCCGCAACAAACGATGCGCGGACGCCCAGGAAGGGGACCAACAATGGGTAGGCCGTCACACGAAGCCGTCATGATGCCGGTCCACTGCCGAATGACCGGGACAGTCTTCAGCGCGGGCCAGTGGCGATGCAGAAATCCCACCAAGCCACGGTGGATTGCTTCATTGATGATCGTGTCGTCGGTTTCGCCGACTTCCATGTGGGGTGTGGCCCAACGACACCCTGAAAGCACGACTGTCCCATCGTCGAGCTGTCGGAGTTGACTGTATCCATATTGGATGGAAAGAGGCACTTCCGCCATCCGTTCGGCGGGCGCCGTCGCGATGGACTGGTGGCGAATCGCGTGGAACTTGTCGGCGGTCCAAGCGGTAATCTGAACCCCTCCAGCCATGATCACGAGATCGCATCGGACGCGCTCTCCTGTATCGATGCAAACGGCCAAGTCCATTCCTTGGTCTATGACCTCGGTGGCCGCAGCACGGGTGTAAATGCGGATCCCATCTGCAAGGCTGGCGCACACAGCCCCGAGATCGAGGGTGCCGCCATCGGGTTGAAACCACCCACTGAGCAGTCCAGTGTCGGAGTCGGGGTGCCACGGACGTGCAGGAATGTTCAATCGCCGCAGGGCTTCGAGATTCTTTTCGACCTCGCCATGTTCCTGTTCCCCTTTTGTGGCGTATGCCACTCCGGATGGCTGAAGAAAATCCTTCCATCCAGCGCCGCTTTTCAATGAATAGTGAAGTATTTGTGTGGCGCGATCGAGCCCTACAGCCTCAATAAGGCGAAACGGTGGGTCGAGAAGTTGGGTGGACACAATCCCCATCCCGCGGGTGGCCATCCCCGATGCGGGATCGTCTCGGCGCTCCAAGACGATGGCGTCGATGCCTTCACGCTTGAGACGCTGCGCGATCGACAAACCGGTCAGGCCCGCACCCACCACAACGATATCCGCCCGTTCGGGCAGCAGGCGGGGCTGAACCTGCGGTGGACGAAAGATACTCGGGGTCGACAACGGCATGCGCACCTACTGTACCGTCAACGCGCCGATGCGACCCGGTTTGATTCTGCGTGCGATGCAACCTTTGCTGGTTGACCGCTCACATTCATGTGGCCGGATGGGGGGAGGAGTCGCTAAGGTGTGTGGACACGGCGGCGCTAGTGCTTAGGTTGCCGCAACAATTGGGAATGCCATGCTCACTACGTTCATCCTTCTCGCTACCTCCCTTGGGTGCAACCGCGGGTTTGAGTACCCAGAAGATGGCGCGGCCGACGGGGGTACTTCTTTCGATGACTTCGATTCGGATGCAGACGCAGATTCGGATGCAGACGCAGACGCAGACGCAGACGCAGATTCGGATGCAGACGCGGATGGTGATGCTGACGCTGATGCCGACGACGGTGGCCTGCCCGGGGATTATGAATTGCGTGTAACCCCCGGTTCGATCAACTTCGGTGCCGTGAGCGTGGATTCCACA
>DEBL01000013.1 GCA_002348535.1 Deltaproteobacteria bacterium UBA2957
CATAGACCCCAGACATGGATGCCGGCCTCTCCAGAGGGCAGCGTCAACCACTCGGATGACCACACCAATGGAAGCGGCCACGCCGCGAACAGGGGGGCAAGAAGAATGAGGGCAATCAGGGGCCAGTTCTTGATCACGCAGATACCATAGCAATTCAGGCGAGGAGAGGGCGAACGTGAGTGAACTTGAGTGGGCGGATGAGCGATTGGAATTGAACGAGCTGAGCCGGGCTTTGGTGCCGGTGTCGGTGGCTCTCGGGTCGCTCGCTGGCGCAGTGGAGTTCGGTTTTATCGCCACCCAAATAAAACTCTGGCTTCGCTTTGATGAGGCGTTCATGTTGGGAGCGGCGAGTGCTGTGATTGGCGCAAGTCTGGCCTTGCTGCTGATGGTGCCAACTGCATGCTTGGCGGGGGCATTGACTCGGTGGCGGTCCGACTCCTGTCTCCCGTTCGCTGTGGGTATTCTCGGCGGATCGCTTGCAGGCTGGTATCTGTGGCCCATGGGTGCCGCGCTGATGGACCAAGCCGGTCGACTTCCTTCTGCGATGGCGTTCTTTGCAATGCCGTTTGGGGTGGTCGGCGTCGTGCACATCAATGCGAAGTATTGGGTTCGACGGAGAATTCGCCAGATGGAAAGCGGCGCGGCGCCCGCCAGCTTCACTCCACTCGCATCAGTGGTGACGGTAGGACTCTTGCTCGTCACTGCATTCGTCACCAGCGGGCGCAGCTATGGGTCGGGGATGGCGCTTGATTCGGATGCCCCAGTGCTCTTGATCACGGTGGACTCGTTGCGACGCGATCACGTGTCTGCCTACGCCGGGGGCACCGTGGCGACACCCAGCATCGACGAGATCGCCGATGGCGGAGTCTTGTTCGAAAACGCGGTCACACCGTTGCCTTCTGCCTTGCCCGCGCATGCGGCGATCATGACTGGAATCCATCCGGTTCGCTCCGGCGTGCTGACGGACACGCATTCGCTGGGGGCGCGGTACGAGACGCTGGCTGAGCGCCTCGGCAACGAGGGGTATGCAACGGCGGGTTTCGTCTCAAGCGCTGCACTGAGGGTCGGGTCAGGGATCGAACAGGGATTTCAAGCGTATGACGATGACTTTGGAACCGGAATTCGCGGCCTGCGTCGGCTTCGAACTGCCGGTCTCGTGCTGAAATGGTGGGTGCACACTCGAGGTGGGAGCGGTGTCCCCGCGATGCAGGAGCGTGCCGGTGAGGAGACGCTCGGGCGAGCCCTGGCATGGCTCGGTGATCACGGTCGACGTCCCTTCTTGCTGTGGGTTCACCTCAATGAGCCCCATGCACCGTATGTCTCTCATGGCGCTGAGGGTGCTCCTGCGCTCGATCACGCCGTCCTGCGCAAAGGGCAAGCCAGTGATGCTGATCCGGAGATTGTGTCTCAGTTGCGAGAGCTGTATGCGGAGGAGATCCTCCACACAGACGCGCTTATTGGCGACTTTCTTGATGCAGCGCGCGACATTGTGGACAGGCCAATGACGATTGTGTTCGCGTCCGTGCACGGCGAGATGCTGGGTGAGCACGGTGTCCAGTTCAACCATACCGGGCTGTACGACGAGACGGTTCGTGTGCCTCTGCTCATTCAGCCGCACAGTGGGAACGTCGTTCACGCGCGGGTGCCGGCTCAGGTGCGCTTGATGGATGTGCTGAACACAATTTTGGCCATTCTTGGGATGGACACGGAAGACACCATCGAGTCCGGTGACTTGTCGGCGTTCTGGACCGGCACACAAGATCGCGACTATGCCAGCTTTCTCATGGGGCAGCACGGTAACCGCGTGGATGAAGGCGTCCTGTTCGGGTACCGCGCGGCCAAAACAGATGCCGATCGCGGGTCAATGCTGAAGTACATCTGGAACCCCGATGCGTCTCAGGCATGGCTCTACGATTTATCGAGCGATCCCGATGAGAATGTCGACATTTCACTTTCGCAGGCTGCCGTTGTCGAAGCCCTCGAGCGACAGGTGCGCAAGGAACTCGGTACGGCGGCGCCGGAGGGGTCACGCGTTCCAGCAGACCACCGGACGATTGCCGAGGCGATCGACAACTCAAACTAAGGGGTAACCGCCGTTTCGGGCTCGATTGGTGCGGAGGCCAGTGCCGATGGTCGCGGCTTTAGAGCCAGCCGCAGGTTCCCTCGATGCATGCCTTCACAGCAAACTCCGGGCATTCGCCGGGGGTGATGAAGCTCATGTCGCAGTCGATGGCGTCGGCCTCGTCAAGCATGTCGTAGATGAATCCGTCGCCGAAATCATACCGTGCTCGAATAACGAGGTCGTCTGTTGGGCAGACGCCGGTGTCGTCGAGCACTGCGTCGCATTGATCATCAGATGAGCAGTGTTGGAGGGTGCGCAACTCGACCCGAGTCATCAACTGGATTTCATCGCAAGTCCAGCCTGCTGGGCTTGTTACTTCGCTTGCGGGCTCGGGCGATCCGCCTCCACACATGGCAGCGACGAGGAGCAATGACGGGCTGAGTTCTTGAACAAACATGGGATTCTCCTGAATGCCCCCCAGAGTTAATCCCGTCCGTCACGGCGTCTGTGACAGTTGTGTGTATCCGGTACGGTCAGACCCCTACCGGGCTCCGTGATGCCCCATGTCCGGTTGTTCGAGGGGACCGGATCAGTCGATTCGTCGGTTGAAGTTGGCCGTGACGGGAAAGAACAGCACACTGGCCTGCGCGGAGCCTTTCACGCGCACCCGCAGCTTCTTGCCGCTGATTGCGGAGAGCCCAGCGCCGAGGGCTTGGGCCATGGTGAACTGCACGTGGATGGGGATGGATGTGGGTTCTTTACGTCCAATCCAAAGGCTGCTGTATTCGACGGTATCGCTCGCAAACTCCCGGCCAGCGACCATGATGGTGTAATCCAACTCCCTGATTTTGATGGGCAGCCACCCGCTGCGCTGGGCGTGAAGGACCACATCAAATGATCCGCCCGCGAGACTGAACTCAACATTGTTCACGGAAGCGGGTGTGACAGACACGGGGGGGGCCGCCTCGGCCACAGACAGGGTGAGTGCAATGGCAAGCATTGGGCTCACGAGGCAATAATTCCCTTGGTGCGGATGGTGTGGCTGAGGTGAAGTGTGTCTGCGCCTTCGAGCGAAACGTCCAAGAAGTCATCTTCATTCAAGCCTTCCCAACAGTCCCACTTACCGGCGAGCGGATCGGACTTTACGCCGAGCAACAAATACGGCACGGCGAGTGCGTAGTCTCGCAGGTGCCGCGGATTCAGGCTTCGCTTCAGCATTCGCAGCGCAAATCGGCGTCTCATGTAGAACTTGCGATTGAATCGCCGCTCGAATCGGTAGATGTCATCGGCGCTAATTTGAGGCTGGTTGACAAGGACTCGAGCTTGGCCGTAATCGTCCCACGAGGCTGCGGTGAGCCAGCCTCGCTCGACGGCCTCTTTGTACATCGCTGTTCCTGGGTACGGAGTGGAGATGAACAGCTGCGCGAAATCAAAGTCGATATCGAGGGCCATGTTGAGGCTCTCGGTCATGGAGGCCCATGTCTCGTCAAGGTTGCCGATGATGAAACTGGCGCGAACCTCCATTCCGTGTCGGTGGGCGATCTCCACTGCTTTTTGGTAGCGAGCGTAGTCGATATTCTTACCGATGCGTTTTGCGATGTCTGGCGAACCCGTCTCCACACCAATCAAGACTTGGTGGCACCCTGCGGCCTTCATGGCGGCAGCCATCTGGTCGGAAAAACAGTCGCCACGAATAAACCCAATCCAACTCACATCAAGCCGCTCGGCCTCGAGTAGGGCACAAAACTCGAGCACCGTCTTGCGAAGCACCGTAAACGTGTCGTCGTAAAACTGAAACTGACGAATCCCGTAGTGATGGTAAAGATGCTTGACCTGCTCCACCATACTGGCCGGGCTTCGACTCCTGAGGGTCGTCTTAGCCGAGTTGCAAAATGTGCATTTTCCAGG
Organism: Deltaproteobacteria bacterium UBA2957; assembly: GCA_002348535.1. Classification (GTDB taxonomy): domain Bacteria; phylum Myxococcota_A; class UBA796; order UBA796; family UBA796; genus UBA796. The sequence continues at coordinate 3,971 of DEBL01000013.1, forward strand.
GCACCCGCGGGTCATGAGGAGGTTGATGGCGGGCAACTGTCTGTAGGTGGTCGCCCCTGGGTAGTACTTGTCGAAGTCAACCATGTGATACGCGGGCATGGGGTACGCATCGAGGTCCATCTGCACGGGGCGCGCATCGTTGTGAATAACCCCCCCATTCAAGCGGTATGAGGCGCCCGGTATCTGCTCCACCGGCCACCCCTTTACGATCTCGACGGTAGCGTCCTCGCCGTCGCCTCGAATCACCATGTCAATCGCAGAGTTCTGCAGCATGCGCTCAGGCATTGCCTCCGCATGGAC
>DEBL01000058.1 GCA_002348535.1 Deltaproteobacteria bacterium UBA2957
CCGCGATCACCAATCCAATGGTGGTTCATCCGAAGTTTCTGCCGTGGCTTTCTTCGTGGGTGAATTTTGCTTTGGATGAAGCGCTCCCGTTGCATCAGCAGCGAGAGTTGGTGCGCCGATCGATTCGACTGCATCGGACCCGGGGTACCCGCGCTGGCATTGAAGAGATGATTCGGGTCCTCACCAGTGCACCCGTAGTGATCGAAGAGCATCAAGCACCCCAGCAGTGCGTGGTGGGTGGCATGACGCTAGCGGGCGGGACGACGATCGAGGAACGGTACTTGCGCGGAGAGCCGCCGGCGCATTTTCTGCAGCGCGAGGGTCGAAAGTCCGGTACGTTCTTCGTCCTTCGTTTAGAAAACAAAAGCGCCTTTCAAAAACGATTTGGCGAGCGCGCACCCGCGGTGTTGCAGCGGATTACGCAGATCGTGACCCGCGAGAAGCCGGCCCATATTTCCTTCACACTGCAGTTCGACGATGGTGACGCATCGTGAAACGAGGAACCCCATGAGCGAGCAAAATCTGATCCGACTGCGGCCCTTTGAGGGGCTCTGCCTAACAGCCGGCGACTTACTGGATGAGCAGAACTATCAGCGTGCAAACCGGCAACGTCACAACCTGTATATGCATGGGCACGGCGTCGTTCAGGGCCTCCAAGTCGCGATCGGGCAGAGCCGTAAGAAGTACCATGCCGTGATCGAGGCCGGGTATGGCATCACGGGCATGGGGCAGGCGGTCCTCTTGGCCGAGCCTGTAAAGGTGCCGTTGGAGGTTCCGAAAAAAGACGGCGAGTACATGCTTTGGCTGTTCCATGTCGAAGAGGCCGTGGATGGAGATGTTCGACCGGTATTTGATACCGCGGAGACGCAGCCCGCTCGGATCATGGAGTCAGTTGCGCCCCGACTTCATTCAATCGAGGATGAGCCTGCGGATGCGGTTGCCCTCTGCCGGATAAACGTCCGGTTGGGCCGAATGGTTCAGGTCCGCCTGCCGGTGCCTCGCTGCGGTCGCCAGTCCCGGGCAGCGGAGAGCTACTTGAAGCCCCGGGTCGTCGAATTCATTCGCGTGAACAAAACGGTGGTCCAGAACCTCTTTCGGACCGCGCTTTTGAAGGAGTTGGGCATCTCGGTGCAGGCGTTTCAGTCTGCCCTTGTGTCCAGTGAGTTCTTGCTGATCGAGGAGGGCACCTCAGACCGCGTGCTGTACCGGGTGGCGGGCTCCCTGATTGGCTACGCGCACGATTTTTACAGTCCATTACCCAAGACAATCGAGCGCATTGAAAAGTTCAAAGAGTTTGTGCGTCGCGTGAACGCGGAAGTCCCCGGAACCGACCAAGGCGATGAAGTTTGGCTGAAGTGGTTCGACAAATTTGAGCGACTTCTTCAGCCCCTCGGGAAGATATCCGATGAGTTGGAGAAAACGGTCGAAGCGCAGCGGTAGTAGACTCACTGTATGTCCATTGACAGCCAAGTCGTCACCGTCCGCGTGCAAGTGGTCGACATGCAGCCGTTCACGCTGGACCTTCAGGTGCCCACCTACTTGCCGTCTCGGGATTTGACCCAACGGATCGCACGGGACGCCGGACTCGATGCGTACTGGTCGGATGGGCGACGCCGACTCTATTGGCTTCGCGCCCGTGGGCGCCTGATTGGAGATGGCGAGAACCTGTCGGAGTTGGGCGTGGTGGATGGCGAGTTGGTGTACCTCTTACCGGAGCCACCGGCGGGTTCAGGCGTGATGGAACGACCACCCGCCTATCCCGCGAATCAAGGGTACCGAAGCACCGCTTTGGCTCTTCTCATCACGTATCTTGCGGGACTCGCAGTGTGGACGCTGGGATGGGGCGTCGCCATGTCCTTGGAGCCCAGCAAATGGGTGACTGTTTTTCCAGCGCTCGGGCTCGGACTGTTGAGCGCCGGCTTCGCTCGTCATGCATGGGCGGACAGGCGACCCAACCAAATACGAATTCCACTCACGAGTCTTGCTGTGGCAATCCCATGTGCGGTGGTTGCGCTGACGGTTGGGGCGTCTTGGGCGGATGTGGGTTCGACGCACAGCGCAGCCCGAAGCGCGGCAGCCGTTTTGTTTGTGGTGCTTGGAGTTTTGAGCGGTTGGCTGGCTTGGTGGGGGGCGGTTGAGCCTCTGCCAGAGCGTCTGGAGGAAGATGCAGGACCGGCGGATGCCACAGTGGCCGTTGTGCCGTGTGGTATTTGCGGTGAAGATGTCGGACCCGAGCATCGCGTTGAATGCCCTGCTCGATGTGGACGATTCTTCCACACAGGGTGCCAATCGCACTGGATTGCGGTGCACTCGAAGAAGGACGGGCAAGTCTGCGTTTGTGGAGCCCGATTCAGTTAGTCTCGCTGTGGTCGGTGGTTGCGGCTCGGTAATGCGCATCGAATGCGTGCGGGCCAATTTCATTCCGCAACTCGGCCAAGCGCCCCTTGAGAATGTTCAGCGCCGCGCCGGGAACCAGTTCACGCAATCGTATGACTGCACCAACCAGCTGCGCAATGGCCTGAACGTCATCGCCTTCCACTCGGTGGATCGAACTCAGGGTGACGTGTCCATCAACGACCGCGAACCAGTTTGCGCGACGAGCGCCGCTCACCAACATTCGGTTGGCGATGCGTCGAGCTTCAGCAAGGTTTCCACCTGCAACATGAATGGCGGACAGCGGAATGCCCGCGATGATCGCTGTGAGGTCATCTTGGTTTTGGCAGGCCAAGGCGAATGATTCGGAGAGGGGTTCAGTTGCTGCACGTGTTCGCCCCGAATTCAACAGCGTCAAGGCCTTCCGCAAGAGCGTTTGGCACATGCGGTCGGTGTCATCGTGCGCCTGTGCGATGGCCACCGCTTCGTCGATGGCACGGATTGCTCCCTGTTCGTCTGACCCGCGCGTGAGGTCATCGGCGAGGTCGAGCAGTGTTGTGATTCGCAGGGCGTCATCGGCCGGAGTCGGCATCAACGCCACGGCTTCACGACGCAATGCACTGGCCCGATCGGGATCGATGGATGCTCGCGCGAGCCGCCATTCAACGGCGAACTGGCCACGAGTTTTCGCTGTTTCGACGGCCTGATCGAGAATCGGAGTGGGGATGGCCTCTGGAAACCGTCGGCCAACAAAAGCACACCAGAGCAGTTGGAGACGCACCCGTTCAGAATCGGCTTGCTCAGCAGACGCCCACTGTTCGGCGATGGAGAGTTGCTCGAGGGACTCGGGTGTGACGGAGTGGGCAAGGAATCGGCGTGCGATCAGGCGCAAGCACAGCGCTGGAAAACGATCGGGATCTAGGTCGGCCAGCACCCTGTCGATCTGTTCGATCGCTTCGGTCCGAGTTCGGCCAAGTAGCGGGATGGATTCCGCAGTCTCAACCGCATTCCGAGCAGTCTCTCCGGTCATCGGTACAAGGCCTCGGCGATGGCGTTGAAGCTCCACGTTCGGAGAGCCTCGAAGGCGGAAGATGCCTCTCTCAGGCCGCGAACAGTCCGCTCAGGCAGGCGCTGAGTCACGGCTTCCGGGGCGCCAATGGCCCGATGTAAGCGGTCTCCATGTCGCACGATGGTGCGCGCCAACTCTCGCATCGCACGATCAGTGTGAAGCAGTGTAGACCGCACCGGTAAGTCTGGCTTTACGCGTGCCACAGCGATGGCAGCAGCGGCCAGCTCTACCTGGGTTTGACCCATACGGTTTACCAATTCGGTCGCGGCATCGAGAACGGGCTGTACGTGCTGTGCTTCGATGGTTCGCGCTGACGGAATGTCGCTCGGCGTCATTCCGCCTGTAAACTCGGCCAGCAGAGCATCAACTGCCGCCACACTCGGATCGTCAGCCGGTGATGGCGGGGGTGGGGCGAATGCCACATTGGGAATCGGCCGTATTGTGGTTTCGGGTAGGATTTCGAGCAGGGCGCGCCGGCCCAGTCGAACACCCGTCAACGCGCGGGGACTGGTTTCGATCCGTGCGGGTGCAGCTTCCCGCTCGACGATGGTCTCACCGGCACGCTCGACGATGTCTGGGGCGACCACGCGTCCGGTTTTTGCGAGGTCTGACGCCGCCGCCAACGCTGCGGGCCATGCCTCATGGCACAAGGCCAATCGAATCGCGTTGTCCGTTGGCGTTCCACCGTCCTCAAGAGCCTCCGCGCAGACGACCAAAGCCGCCAGCCTCGATGCGGCTCCTGCGTGCCCAGTCTGCATCGGGAGCAGAGCTGAAACGGGTCCTGCAATGCACCGCGACAACGCCCGACCCATGGGCTGATTCGCTGCACTGCTCATGAACCGAGCGATCGCCGTTGGGCGCCCAATGGGATCGAGATGATCCGTCCGGTCGACCATCGATTCCGGACGCAGTGATCGTCGTGCGATCGTGTGGGGCTTGGTGAGTCCCGCTTCCACCGCACGGTATCGTGCATCGCCCGAACGGCATTCTTCAGGCATCTGTGGGGTGACCCCCAGCAGGGACTCAATCCGTTCAATGTGAGATTCGTCGAGCAGATCTTCATGCCGGGCATCATCGTCGGCCGCTACGGCTCGGGTCGTGCGC
>DEBL01000141.1:0-10385 GCA_002348535.1 Deltaproteobacteria bacterium UBA2957
GAGATTCGAACTCCCGACATCCTGGTCCCAAACCAGGCGCGCTACCAGACTGCGCTACTCCCCGAGCGAGGGCCTTCTAATGCGGAAGCGTGATTTCGGCACCATGTGGCAGAAAATCGAGGTATTTTTTGCACGGGGTCGGCGGCATTCCTCCGCGCGACCTGTGCGGTCTCATGGACACACAGCGGGAAAATAGGGACAATAGGATCGCAATCAGGAGACCACCGATGTTTGTTCTGGCACTCGCGGCGCTCGCTGCGTGTGACGATACCGCGTTCAACTCGCACCAAGTCGTTGTTGAGGGCGACGGATACGAGGCTGTGGTCGCACTCATGGACGCGAACTGCGCCATGTGTCACGGCGGACCGGCGCCTGCCGTCAACCTCGCGCTCGATGGCGACCTGTGCGAGGCCCTAGTGAACGTGGAAATCGGTTCAGGCATCTTGGTGGTGCCAGGCGACTCCAGCGCCAGTGTGTTCATGGATCGAATCACGTCGGTAAACGCCCCCATGCCCCCGTCCGGAGTGATGAGCGACGACAACTTAGGGATCGTTCGGGACTGGATCAACAACGGCGCTGTGTGCTCCACAGATGATCCGTCTGAGAGGGATTCCGACACCGGCGACTCAGGGTCGGCGAACCGGTGATTGGCAGCAACACCACGAACGGTCGCGTTCCAGTACCGCCAACAAGCACGGTAGAATCCGACCGTAATGATGGAGCCACGGAATTATGATTCTTGCTTTTGCACTTCTATCCACCGCCTTCGGGCAAGAAGCAGACGGATTTGAGGCCAGTCTCGATGGCGTGGCGGAGGACTGCTACGAAGTCGCCACGCAACTCCAGCAGGACATCGACCGCGGGAATGCGGACTACGACGAGCAGGGCCAGCAAGATTTTCTACTCAACTTCTTTTCTCTTGCCACCACACTGTCTCCGTTGCACTCTGCGGTCCCGGGAGAGTCGGGAACGGGGTGGGTTGGCGTCGAGTTGGCGGGGATTCCATTCCTCGGTTGCCATCGTCGATTGGTGTTGGCTGGCACCAAGACGGAGGACACGAACAAGGCTCCGATGGCTCCGCGACCCCGAGTCTTGTTTCAATTCAATGATGTGGGCAAGGTGAAGCCCTACGCGGGACTCGGCTACGTGCCTCCCGTCACGGTGTTTGGAACCCGGAACGTGATTGTAAGTGCAGAAGCCGGATTCGGTGTTGACCCTCAAGGGCCCTTCGAATGGGGCCTTCGGTATCACGCGACCCTGATGAAGACGGTGGCGGAGATCGCAACCCCCTTCAACGATGAAGATCCGATGGAACTCGATTTTTACGTGGGTTCGACGTTCGGAGCCGATGCGATTGTCGGCTATGCGGCGAACGACCGAATCAAGCCGTATGTGGCCGTCGGCTTCACAGACGTGAGCACCTTCTTTTACATCGGAGACGACGGGGTGGTCACCAACAATGCGAACCCCTATGCGTCTGTGGTTGGAAGCATCGGCGCGCAGTGGAGTCTCGAACGATTCGAGTTTGCAGGGGAGTTTTACACCGCTCCCGGCGTCATCTACACCGGCCGGATTCGGGTGACGCTCAAGCTGTAAAGGCGCGCTTCAGCAAGTCGGGGAGCTGGGCGAAGGCATTCGCGCGGTGGCTGACTTTATTTTTCTCCCCAAGTTCGACCTCGGCCATGGTTCGCCCGGGAAAGGCATCGGGCCAGAACAACGGGTCGTAGCCGAATCCACCTGTTCCCTGCGGTGAGTGGCCGATGGTACCTGTGCAGATGCCTTCGGCAGTGTAGACGCCGGACGCAGTGACCAGCGCGATGGCGCACCGGTATTGCGCCATCCTGTCCGTTTTGCCATCGAGTTCCCGCAGCATTTTTTCATTGTTAGTGTGGTCTTTCGCTTCGGCGGTCCAGCGCTTGGAAATCACTCCCGGTGCCCAGTCGAGCGCGCGCACTTCGATGCCCGAGTCGTCGGCTACGGTGGGAATGCCGGTGTGTCGAAACACGGTCTCAGCCTTCTGGATCGCGTTGGCCACCATGGTGTCGTGATCTTCGGGAATCTCGCCGAGTTCTGGATAGTCCTCGAGGCCTACGATGGTCCACTGAGAGTTCGCAAACATGGCCGAGACCTCAGTCAGTTTGTGGGAATTCGATGTAGCGAGGATGATCTTCATGAAGTGCGGCTAACCGGCGTTGCTGACTCGGGCCCCCCCGTTATGTTGCAGCCACTCAAGGAGATGTCCATGGCACGAAGCCCGTTTTTTGCAGCGCTGTTCACCCTGTTTGTGGGGTGCGGTGAAGATGATTCCTCAACAAAGAAGGTGACCCTCGGCCAGAAGGCGGGCGAGTGCAACGTGACCATGGATTCCCTCGATGGAACCGAGTGGGTGTACCTGCGGGCCAATCCCGATCGAACCGATACGCCCGACCCGATGCAGGGCCGGATCAAGTTCGCAAAGGATGGTGACAAGCTCACCGCCAAGTACAACGTGGGATCCCGCTCCGACATGTACGAGTATGCGTGTGAAGAGCCGGGCGAGAAGCGCATGATTTGCCGGGAAGCCGCTCATGCAAAAGACTACTGCCAAGCCTTGGCCGTTGCGGACAAAGAATGCACTGCTGAGTCGCTTCGGGCCATTGATCCATCCCTGACCGACGAAGAGGTGACCAAGGGAATCGAAGAAGGGATGGCGAACGTCAAGAAGTTCAAGGGGACAGACAAGTGGGACAACTTCGTCTTCAACAACAACAACCTCGGCAACAAGCTGTTCGGCATCATGTACGTGAAGGTCAACAAGCGGAACTGCCAGCTTCGCGTCACCGACAACTACGTAACGGTGTACAACGGCAAAAAGATCGAAGACTCCAACCCGAACGGAACCAATGCGTTTGTCAAAAACGACATGGGTGAGCTGCTCTGGGACCACTGTACTGAGTCGGCGAACTTGATCGCGCTCGACACGGCAGAGTTTCCAAAGGACCCCAAGAACGCACGCCACATGGGCAAGTGGGGCGTAGGCCAAGATGTCAACTTCTGGTATCTCGGTGCGGACGCCATGGAGCACCCCGAGGGCTGCCAGTACAGCTTCGACACCTTTCTTGAAGGGCGTCCCTTGTCAAAGGGCAATGCGCCGGGCACGCACAACCTAAAGGGCAAGGATGTTCTGACTTGGACCTTTGCCCACAAGTGGGATGAGGCGCCTGTCCAACCTGCAGTGGTCACGCTGATTCGGAACAAGACGTGTGAAGGCAAGACTGAAGTGGACCAAGTGAGCTGCGCGGCCGTGCTGATTCAGTAGCGACGGGGGTCTTCACCCACACACCGCCGTTGGGGGCTTCCTCAACGGCGTTTGTGTAAGGATCGCTCTCATCCAGCGTCGCAGATCCGGATCCGCCAGGTGGTGCCCTCGGTGCCGTCCATCAGAATGACGCCCGCTCGATCGAGTTCATCCCGCAGGGCGTCGGATGCAGCCCAGTCTTTTTGTTCTCGCGCTTCGGATCGCGCACGGATCATCGCCTCAATCTCGGTCTGCTCTATGTCCATTGCGGCGCAGCGCTTCGCCTTGACTTCTTCTTGAAACGCTTCGACATCCATCGATAAAATACCGAGAGCGTCGGAGACCAACCGGAAGGCCGCGAGCGCTCCAGCGACGACTGGTCCACCGCGCTTGCGCGCCTTTTTGTGGTTCGCGAACCGGTTCACCGCCCGCACCAACTCAAAGACAGTGGCCATGGCCTTGGCTGTGTTGAAGTCATCATCAAGGGCTCCAAGGAACTGGTCCTCAAAGTTGGTGGCGAGCGCCAATACCCGCTCGGCGTCCTCTCCGAGGTCGCGAGCAACGTGGGCCGCAGGTTCGGATCCGTTCATGGCCTCAGCCACTTCGCGCGCTTCATAGAGGCGGCAGAGACTCCCGAGGGCATCTGGAAGCGCATCATCGCCCCACGGTAACGGTGAACGGTACAGGGCTTGCAAGTAGTACAAGCGGAGGGCTTCGGCAGGAAACTCGTTCAGTGCGTTCTGTACGTTCCAGACATTGCCCAAACTCTTCCCCATTTTCTGACCGTTGGCCATGGTGAGCATGCCGTTGTGCATCCAATAGTTGAAGTAGGTCTCGTTGCTGTGCGCCTCGGACTGTGCGATTTCGTTTTCATGGTGGGGGAATACAAGGTCCAGACCGCCGCCATGAATATCCATGGTGTCTCCCAAGCAGTTCATGCACATCGCCGAGCATTCAATGTGCCATCCCGGGCGGCCAGGCCCCCAAGGGCTGTCCCAGCTCGGCTCATCGGGCTTGACGGCTTTCCACAGGGCAAAGTCGGCGGGGTGCTTCTTTCCAGGAACGGTGTCCGGGCTCTGCAATTCATCGACTTTTTGCCCAGAAAGGCGTCCGTACGAGGGCATTGATTTGACATCGAACCAAACGGTTCCGTCGTTGACGTAGGCGTTCCCTTTCGACACCAGACTGTCGATCAAGTCTTGGATGGCGTCGATGGATTCGCTCACTTTGGGTTCCGCGTCGGGGCGAATCAACCCCAAGGCATCCGCATCCTCATGGAACGCATCAATGAAGCGGGCCGACAGCTGGATGGGGTCTTCCCCCTTCTCGTTGGCGCGGGCGATGATTTTGTCGTCGACGTCGGTGAAGTTCCGGACAAAGCGCACCTCCCACTGCCGGAAGCGGAGGTAGCGTACGAAGGCATCGAAGACGACCATGGCTCGAGCGTGGCCCATGTGGCACCTGTCGTACACTGTCATGCCGCAGACATAGACGCCGACCTTGCCCTCGGTGATGGGAGTGAAGGGTTCGACGGTACGGGTTCGGGTATTGTAAATGCGGAACGGCGCGGCCATGAGTCCTCCGGTGCAGCGCTTAGCGGCTCCGATACTTCCGGGCTTTCTCGAGGCGGTTGCGGGTGCCTTCCTCTCCAAGTAGGGTCGCCAAGACAGCGAGATTGGGCCCCGTGCGCTCGCCAGTCAGAACCACACGGATTGTGGACAATGCACGTCCCGGCACGTCCACCTCGGACCTAAACTTGGCGAATACGCTCTTCCAGTCTTTCAGTGAACTGGATTTGCCCTTTTTGATGCATGTTTCAAAGTGGTCAATCAGGCTCTGCGTGGCATCTTCGCGAAGGAGTTCCGCCGCGCGCTTTTCGTAGCTGACTCCAGAGGTGAGCACGTGTCCCGCCATCGCTTCAGCATCGGCGAGCGTGTGAAGATCGTCCACCACGAGGTCGACGAACTTTTTCTGCCATCGCTTGTCTCGACCTTCGAAGTCGAAGCCCCGGCGGGCCAAGTGGGCAAAAATTGCATCCACTTGGGCACTGTTGTCCATCTCTTGGAGCACGTCTGAATTGGCCTTCTGCAGTGCGGCGAGGTCGATCACCGCCGCCGATTTACTCAGCTTTGCGAGCGAGAACCCCTTCGACTGATCCTTGATCGGCGCATCGGTCGCCGAGGAAAAACTCGATTTGAGCAGCGCCCCCCGAACGGCTGAGGGATGAAAACCGCTGTCCCGAAGCTGCCCAATCGTCTGCCATCGGCTGCCTTCACCGCCGGTTTGTTCGACGTCCGGGATGGTGCTGAACTGAGGGCTCCCCACATCAATCGCCGTGGCAATCAGGATTCGCTGATGCAGGTGTTTGAGATCAGACTTATGCAACAAGACATGACTTGCGCCACTGATGTGGTCGTTCACCGCCGCGGAAAACTCTGTGGTCACGCTCCCGTCGGCTTCGGCAATCACAAAGTCATGGAGGCGCTTTGGAAGATGGTCCCGAAGTCGTTTGGCGATCGATTTGCCAGGGTCGTCAGAGGTTCGGAGCCGGACGGTTGGTTTGCGCCCTGCTTTTGCGAGTGCTTTTTGGTCTTCTGCCGACAAGGAACGACAGCGGCCATCGTACAGGGTCTCTTCCCGGTACCCCCGAGGTGCAGTCGGCATTTCTCGAAGTTCAGCCGGAGTGCAGTAACAGTTGTATGCCTTATTGGACGCAATCAGGTCATCGACCCGCGCGCAGGTGTAGGCCTTGGCTTCGCATTCGACCACTTCGTCAACTTCACCTCCGAGCCAGCCAAGGTCTTCAAGAGCGCCGGAGTTTTCATTGGTCGCTACCAAGGTTCCGTCCTTGCTCCACGCCCATAGACTCGTCATGAGTGCGAGTTGCAGGTCACCAATGTGAACCGCTCGGTCCAACGGAAAGTGCAGTCTTACGCGATTCTTGGAAATGGGAACCTCCTCGGGCTCAGTTGGCGAAGATGGTTTCGATTTCGGCTTCGATGGTCTTTTCATCGCAGTCTTTTGCGACCGACAACTCCTGAACCAGCAGTCCATGGGCTTGGTCGTACATCTTGCGCTCACCAAAGCTCAGGTTCTTGTCCCCACGAAGCAGCGCGAGGTCGCGCAGAACTTTCCCGACCTCGATCGGATCGCCGGTTTGGATTTTGTTCATGTACTCGCGGTACCGACGGTTCCACGTCTGGTTGTCAGTGGGAACATCGCGGTCCCGAAGAATCTCATAGACCTTCTCGACCTGAATCTCGTTGATCACGGGGCGCATGCCAATGGCGCTGGCATTCTCGACGGGCACCATGATCGTCATGCCGTTGTCGAGAATCTTGAGAACATAAAAAGTCTGACGGATTTCATCGAAATCTTGTGTTTCAATGCCCTTAATCACTCCGACGCCGTGCGCCGGGTAAACCGCCTTGTCACCAACTTTAAAATCCATACCTCATTCCCCCGAGGGCCGACCCCATTGGTGCCGCCCTTGCTTGGTGGCCAAACACAGTCCAGTTCGGCGTAATTTTCATCCGCGCGCATTATAGTTTTATAGGGCGAATTGGCAACAAATTCGTCCATTTGCCGACCCGATGGGTCGCTCTTCAAACGCCACAACTGAGGTTTTATGCCGGTCGCCATCGTTATCAAGTTGGGGTGGCTGTGGTTCTGTGCGCTAGTTCGCCCTTTTGGCGTGGCCATGTTGTTGTTGTCCGTGGTGGGTGGGGCAGTCTCCGCAGGCATAGTCTTGATGCATGCGTCCACGGTGCCGGACGCGGTGGGGGTGTGCACGATTTGGTTGGCCGGGCTCCCGGCGTTGGCGGGCATGATCGTGCCGCTCGCAGTATTGTACGCCTCAATTCGTGCGTCCAACGCGTGGAAAGAAGGCGGTGAATTCGTTGCGCTAGGGGTGTCGGGTGTGACGGTGAGGACTCTTCTTCCGCCGAATCTCGCCGTTGGCGCCTTGATTGCGATGGCGGTCGGGGTGGGGACCCATGCATTGGGCCCCGTGGGTCACAGCAAGGTCCAAGATGTGTTGGATGCCGCGAGTGCCGTTGAACCACCCACTGCGCCCCGCGCCGTGATGGATGTGACTTCGGCAGTCGTTGACGAGACCGGAGAGGGCCACGGGATCCGTTCGAGTTTGGGACCGCCTCCCGGTTCGCTCATCGGGGTGAGGAACGCGAACCTTGCCAAGTCCAATGGCACGCTGTGGAGAGACATTCGTCGATTGGAAAGAGACGGATCGGATGCAACCGCCGAGCGATTGGTTGCGTACAAGCGAAGTACGATGGCTGCGATGGCACCGTTGATGCTCCTCCTCGGGCTACCACTGGGGGCGATCGGTCGTTGGCCAGCAGGAATCGCCGGGGCGGTTTGGTTGAGCCTGTGGGCACTGCAGCGAGTGGGTGACCAAGCAGCAGTAAGCATTGGTCCTTCCGGCGCAGCATTGTTGCCGCTCGTAGTTGCTACCTGTGCGACGTGGTTGCTGTGGGTCCGCTGGAGGGCAGCCTAAGTCAAGGAGCGTACGTGTGAGTCGAGGTGGCGTTCACGCGCTCAGTCGAATCGGATCCATCGGCCCGAATAGGTGTCGGCGTCCGATTCGACGGGGACAAAAAAACCAGCCCAGTCGGCCAAAAAATAATCGCCTCCGGCCGCTTCCCAGTTGGTGAGCACAACCCCATTTTGCTTTCGGTCGGTGTGCAACGCGGGTCGATCTTGGTGGTCGATCACCCAGTGACCCTCCGCCGTCTTGGCATCGCGGTAGGCGCATCCGTGTTCGTCCATGCGGAATGCGCGCCAGTTCGGGGGAACGTCTGCCAGCATCGTGACCGTTCCCGCGCGGCCAGCAGCAAAGGGTGCGGCTGTATGGGAGTCGACGCAAAATGCTCGTTGCTTGGCCGTTCCGTTGTTGATGGTGGTCCGTTTCAGCGAGGCGGAGGGTAAGGGCTCGAAACGGTTGTTCACAAGAATGTGCAGGCCGGGTTCTGTGGGAATGGCTTGCATTGTCGTTCGTGTGAGTTCGACGCGGTCACTACGGGTAAGCGTGGTGATTCTCACGACAGAGAGATGGTCTGTGTGCTCAAAGAGCACTGTCCAGTCGCCGGGAGCACACTCAAGAGTAAAAGTTCCGGCGTCGGTGGTTTTTGTGCTGCATTCCGAATCCGCCTCGGTTCGAACAACCACACCACCAATTGGCGTGTCGCTTGCATCGACCACCGTACCGCTGAGGGTAGTCGTGCTGCATCCAAAGGCAAAGCTGAGAAGCATGATGAGCATGTGAGGGGGTATCACGGACTTTCCGAAGCCCCAAACACTGGATACGCACTGTACGAGGAGGTGGCATGCGTTGGTCACTAAGTTTCATGATGTTGGTTGCAGGATGCTCGAACCCAGAAATGGAAGCGGAGAATCAGTCCCTGAAAGATGAGGTGTCGAAGTTGACGACCGAGAAGAAGTCAATTGACCGAGAGAACGACAAACTCGCCAGCAAGGTGCGCACACTGGAGTCGGAACTTGCCTCGCTAAAGTCTGCGGCTGTGTTCGACGCACTTGGGATCGATTCGGGCGGGAAGCTTGGCGCGGTTTTTCACACGTCGATGGGATCAATAGAATGTGAACTTTGGCCCGAAATTGCGCCGATTACCGTACAGAACTTTGTGGGGCTCGCGGAGGGCACGAAGGAATGGAAGGATGAGAAGGCCAACGAAATGACCAAGCGGCCCCTGTACAGCGGAACGATTTTTCATCGAGTCATCCCGAAGTTCATGATCCAAGGTGGCGATCCCATGGGCACGGGCAAGGGCGGACCCGGATACCGCTTTGAAGATGAGACGTCGGCCTCGGTAACGTTCGACAAGCCCGGGCTGTTGGCGATGGCGAACGCAGGCCCCAACACCAATGGAAGCCAATTCTTTATCACAGATCGCTCAACTCCCGCCCACCTCAACGGACGCCACACCATTTTCGGCAGTTGCGAAAACCTCGACGTCGTTGAGGCAATCGCGTCCGTGGACCAAGGCGCTCGCAACAGGCCTACGGACGATGTCGTCCTCAAGCGGGTGGAGGTCCGTCGTTAGACGGATCATCGGAGGATAGAGCGGGAACTGCCTATAGTTCCCAGCCAACACCGACCGTGAAGAGGTTGGAGTGGTCTTCGATGACTCCGACTTGGTCGGGGTCTCCGCTGCCGTCGGTCTCCATATAGACGGCAAGTGACCTGCGCGTAATGTCGGTGCCGAGGTAGCCGTACACCGATTCAGTGAAGGTGTACCCGACCTGCGCATCCAAGTTGAGACGGTAGTAGTCCGTGAAGTTTGCCAACCCGAAGTTAACGGCTGCATGGCCGAAGATATCGTTTTCGAGTGTGAAACCGAACTCCGGACCGAGCACAAGACCCGTGACAATCAGCGGTCCGTAATCGAGCGTACGCACATCGGCATTTCCGCTTTGCTGAAAGACCAAGAAGTCGTCCACACCGAGTCCGATGCGAGCGCCTGCATACAACTGGCCATCAGCGAATGTGCGCTTACCGAGTCCGACGACGTCGAAGCTGGTCAACCAGTCGGCCAGTGGCTCGCTGAATTCGGGCAGCGCGACACGGTACAGCACCGTCTGGAGCCGCGCGCGAAGAGCAACTGTGTCTTCGAGGCCAGGCAGGTCGGCTGCGGCAGCGAGGGCGAATCCGGGTGCAGTTGCCGGTTTGGTTTGTCCACCGCCAAATGTGATCGGAAAGTCGTAGATTGGCCCCAACAATACGGACGGTTCCTGGCGATAGTGGTAGCTCCCCACCGCCAGTCCGCCTTGAGCGCGGATCACACCGTCACCCGTTCGCGGTGCTTTCTTTTTCTTTGGTTTTTGGGCGTCTGCCGGCGCGGCAGATTGTGTCGCCATGCCGACGGAATTCCAATTTCCGCCCGTGATGGGCAACTCCAGCGCGCTCGCCACATTAACCTTGGTGGCGACAACGAATATTTTGAGTGTACCGCTGACGCCCGCGGGTGCCGTGACACTGGCTGTGTAGCGTCCACCGCCCTGGTCAGTGACGGCGCTCACTTGTCCCGGTTTAGCGGTGACTTTGAGGGCTTGCCCACCCACGCCACGGCCG
>DEBL01000141.1:10720-10879 GCA_002348535.1 Deltaproteobacteria bacterium UBA2957
CTGAATCCTTCGCGGTGATTCGCAGAATCACAGTGCCACCGGGGGCCACTTGGTTTGGTTCGGCGACCGTGGCCACCGTGCTGATGTCACCAATAACGTTGTCGGCGCCATAGCCATCGATCGGCGCTCCGACCCTCCCCTCGCGCTCCAGCCGGGCGG
>DEBL01000291.1 GCA_002348535.1 Deltaproteobacteria bacterium UBA2957
CTCCGCTGCTGCCCCGTGTCTGGAGATGTGAACCGGAAGCCATCCCGGCCCGCATCCAATATCGAGTATGCGACCGCCCTCGACGGTTACTGCCTCCGCGATCGCGCGGTAAGCCGACTGGTAATAGCGGGCGGGTCCTCGCTGGTACAACCAGTCGGAAATCGCCTTTTGAGCACGCGCACGCGTCACTGTTGGCCCACGATCGCCGCGGCTCCCGCCAGGAGAGCACCGAGCGGACCGGCCGGAATCTCGCCGACGATCGGAGCCGTGCGGTACACTTCGAGGAGCTCGGGTGCAACGGATGACGGGTCCCAGATGATTACAGCATCCGAATGTTCAACGTCGGTTCGTGCTTGGGATACCTCGCGCCGACTCGACCCGGGTATCTGAGTCAATACCAATCGAGAATCCACAACGTGGTCGCGGACCTCGCGCTGGTTTTCCGTATCCCTTCCAACGATCACCACACGCAGCCGGCCATTGATGAGAACCGCATCGAGAAACTTCCGAGTCTCTCGGCTGAGATCGAATCCGCCACACACCATGCACTCCGCGCGCGCCGACGGCAGCGCCGTTTTCCCGGCTGGAGCCTTGCAATCGCTGCAGACTCGAAGGAACTGCCCCCGTAAATCGGCTTCAAGAGACGCAAGGTCACTGGGTACGACGGTCCCCAGAAACCGTTCCAGCCAGCCATCATGGGATGCAATAACCAGTCGGTCTTCCGGTGTGGAATAGCCCCATCGACTGAGAACATGAACCAACGGCTCGTGGGGCTCCGATGCCGCTTGGTTTGCCGCGTCCACTTCAAGTTTCAGACGTTTAATCTTCTTCTTCAGTTGCTTGACTTTGGTTTCCGACTCCTCGCGCTGCGTACGTGCCAACTCCAGCCCGCGCTCCAGCGCCTCGATTCGCTCCACCGTGACCGCGGCATCCTGAGGTGTTGCCTTTGGCAGTGTCGATACGTCAGTTCGTTTGCGGCGGACAACTTTGGTTTTTGCTTTCTTCGAAGGCGGGATGGCGGTCTTCTTGTCCAGACGCTTCACGCCCATGCCCGACATCAATGCATCAAAATCATCCGCCACGAGGCTCTCCCCAAAGTTCGGCTATGGCCGACAACAGCCTACCCGAATCGAGTCCGAGCGGTGGCACATGAATAAAGCCCACATCAATCTCGAAGCGCCGAATGGCTTGATACAACCAACTGTTGCAAACATACGCACCGGCGTCATCGCCCACCTCCGCACCGAGGACGTTGGCCAGTCGCTCGCAGTCCATGCTTGATTGCACAACTTCGGGACCCGCAGCGAGACCTTCCGGCGCACCTCGATGGTCAACATCAAGGCAATCTGAGCGAGTCGGCCGGCGCCCTGTACGCTCGACAGTGACCGCCGTTCGTTCCATCGCGACGCCAATTCCAATGACAGCCACGGCATCCGTTCGGGCGATCAAAAACTCACTCACCGCAAGGCTGCGGTCATGGCTGACCGGCATTTCGCGCCCGACCACACAGATGCCATTGAGAACGCATCCATCCAATGCCTCCGCGATCGCAGCGGATGGATTGTTGTGCACGTCACCAAACGAGCCGAATCCCACCACGACAACGGTGTTCACTTCGTGCCGGCCACCCGAACCAAGAGTTCCTGCGCGTGAATCATCGGATACGCCCGAATGGTCATCACGACCCCAGTCACCGATGAACGCACTTCGTCCAGTCGTTCACCGCCGACGGGCGACTGAATGTAGCCAAGCAAGTGTCCCGGCTCTACCCGGTCACCCACCCGGACTTCTGCCACAAAGAAGCCCCCGCAACTTGCCCGATGCGTCTCAACGTCAGAGTGGGTCACATCGCCGATTACGGTCATGGGACTATCGAGATTTGCACTGATTCCAAGGTGCCCCAAGAGGTTGGCAAGCCCGTTGGCCATCGTCGTCGCATGGCGGTTGTCCAGCGTAATGCCCCGGCCTCCAACCACATGGAGCGCCTTCCGTCCCGCAGCGCGCCACGCCCCAATCAATCCGGTTGGCTCGAGGCGGATGCCCGGTCGCCGCCACACCACAGGCAGCTTCATTGCGCGCGCAAGCTCCAGTTCCTCGCCGCCCATCGGTGCCCGCACTTGAGGGAGCTCCCGCACGTGCGGCGCCCCCGAGTGAACGTCAATACACAGATCCGCATCAGACGCCTCGAATAATGCATGCGCAATGCGTTGCGCAACCGGACCATCCGGGTCCCCCGGAAACGAGTGATTGATGTCTTGGTCGTCGTAAGGCCACCGTTTTGTCGCTTGGTCTGCGCCGAATGTGTTGACCAGCGGAAACAAGTGCACCGTGCCTTTGGGGCGTTGCACGCGAAGCATCTTGTTTAGAAGATTGACTGCGTGAATGCCATTCAGTTCATTGCCGTGCAGACCGGCTACGATCGCGACGGATGGCCCACCGGACCCGTAGGTGAGGCGGTGCAGTTCGTATCGGCCACGGTACGGAGCATCGATCGAAAAGACAACACTCATACGCTCACCACCCGCGCCACCATCGTACCGGGGTACACGACCGGATGCTCTCGCACCGCCATGACGCGACCCGTCGCCGGGCTGCTGATGCGCTCGAGCACAGAACCGTTCTCGGGGTCGATCACGGTACCCAAAGCGACGCCTTCTTGGACTTCGCTCCAAACATTAAATTGAGGAAGGAACAGCCCGGAACACTCGGACCGCACGCGGAAAACGTGTGCATCATCGACCATCGCGGGCCTCGTCATTGCTGCCCAGTGAAAGGGCAAATCTGTCTCGTCCAATACGCCAACCTGACTCAATAAATGAATGACACCTTCTTCTAAATCCTTGCCGACGGTCGGATTGAGTCGATTGCCCGTTCCGCCCTCGAGAACAATGGTTCCAGGAAACTGATGCGCGAAGGTCTGAGTGGCTGCCGGACCCGGCTTGCGCGCCCAGACAAGCGAGACATTGGAGCCCATGGCCAACTCGGCTGCTGCGAGATCCCGCTCCCGAACTTGCGCGTGGATTACCTCCGAGAACGCCTCGCGAGCGCCCCGGAGTTCAATCACTTGAGTGGCTCCTCTCACATCCGTAATCAATGCATGCGCGACACGATCGGGCTGATGACCGTTCTCTTGCCCCGGGAATCGACGGTTCAAGTCGACGTCGAAGAAGGGCCAATGCCGCATGCCTTGGTGCGCACCGAGCGGGTTGACACACGGGTACACATCCACCAATCCAGTCAGGTGATCTTCGAGCGCCTCTAACGCCTTCGCCACTTGATGGGCGATCCGAATTCCCTCGGGTGCATCGCCACGGATTCCCGCGACAATCGCTACGCGGGGCGCACCTGGACCCCCGCGACCAAACCGTCGACGAATGATGGCGAGTTCATCCCCACTGGGCAACTCAACCTGGATGACTGCGGACATCTCCGACACAACACAACCTTACAGCAAGCGAATAAAATCGGCTATCGAACAAACAGCCAAGAACGCCCAGTCGCCGAAGCTTCGTGGACTACGCCAAGCCAAATCTGCAAGAAGCGGTCAACACTCGCCGGTTCATTTGCTGCATCTTGCGCAGCAAGGTCTGCGAGACCAATCCAGACAGCCCGCTCGCGGGACCACTCTGCCCGTTGCGCGTCGGTGGTGGGGCGCCGGTGAAACACGCCAACACTCTCTCGCGTCCAATCCATAAAGCCGTGGCACAAGGTGTGTGCCGCGCGGGCTGCGTCCTGACCCGCGATGATCGCCATGTCGAACTCGGCAAGCGCAGATTCAAGGTGGGCGTCAGCTGTGCGACGCCACTGGGTCATGTGTGCAATGGTGGGGGATGGGTTGCTCCCCGATTCGTCGATCGTGCCCTCGGGCAGCATCGGCGAGTCAGGATGACCGGGTATCAGTTTCAACGTGGGGATTGCCTTGGGGGACATCTGCATGGATTCCGAGGGATTCAGGGCGGGACTGCAGCGGCACAACAGGAACGGTCATGCGCGGGGAGCACCCGATCGTCTCACGCAGCATTTGACGTGTCAACAGTTCGATATCATCTTTTTGCCCCGACCCCCGTCTGGATGGGATAAAACCTCTCATTATGTTGCTGTCAATCATCATCCCAGCATGGCAAGAAGCACGGCGAATACCGACGACCATCGAGGGCGTTGAACGACTCCGATCCGCTCTGCCATACCCCATCGAGGTCATTCTAGTGGATGATGGAAGCACCGACGGAACCGCTGCGCTCGCCGAGGCGGGTGGCCTGACGGTGCTCCGCCGCCCCCACAAAGGTAAAGGAGCTGCTGTCCGAACCGGGATGCTCGCCGCCAACGGCATGTACCGCATGATTGCGGACGCCGACTGGTCGATGGCGCCCGAACAAGCCTTGCTGATGCTTCCGCCGGTCCTGACCGGGTTTGATATGGCAATCGCGAGCCGTGAGCTCCCTGATTCTTCACGCAGCCATGAACCGCACTGGCGCCACTTGATTGGGCGCACCTACAACAAGCTGGTGCGCAGCATCCTGCTCCCAGGGATTCACGACACGCAGTGCGGCTTCAAGGTATTTCGCGCTGAAGCCGCGCGCGCAATCTTTAGCCGCACCCGAGAGGATGGATGGGCCTTTGACATCGAGGTGCTGGCCCTCGCTCGCGAATACGGCCTGCGCGTCGTTGAAGTGCCCATCGATTGGACCCACAACCGTGACTCTCGCGTTCGACCGTTCCTCGATGCGCCCGGCATGGTTGCGGCGCTGTTCCGAATCCGCGCCCGGTTGGTCAGTTCCGCCCCGTTTACACCAAACTTCGAGCCACGCGACTACTCGGACCAGTTGCCGCGGTTCTGAAACCGGACCGCTAGAATCGCCCCGATACGGCGACGTTGGACCGGCCCACCGCCACCTGCAGCCCAACGGCAGTTCCCGTCAACACAACAGCGGACCATCCAAGCGAAATCTGAGCTGCGCGGTATCGCTCGTAGTCATCACCGTTTCCGCATCGCAAGGTCCCTTCAAACTCCACACAGTCCGCGCGCTTGCTGGCATACATTGCAATGCTGGCGATTCCAGCTCCGAGACCTACCGCACCCACGACCACTGGACCGGGTTGCAACGCAAAGGTGGGCTGCGGCGGTGGCGCAGCGGGCGCTTCTGGGAATGTCGCCTCGGCAGACGGTTGTCGCCCCGCAGTGGAGACGCGTAAGCCCGCGTCCACCGATCCCGCTGTCACCAGTGGCACGCCTACACCCCTGCTCAAACGCTGCCCAGCAAAACGGGTCAACTCAGATATGGTCACTGAACCGTCCGTGTTTTCGTCGGCATCACCCGACAGTCCATCCACCAAAGCAGGCAGCAGCTGTCCCGCAGTGGCGTGCCCGTTTTGAACATCTGGGCTCGTGAGGGCGACCCCCCACTCCGGGAGTTGCGGCCAATCATCCGCCGAAGGCCCAATCAGAGCCACGCCATCCACCGACACGTCATCGGACGCATCGATCATGACCACTGCACTCTGCGTGGAGACCCGAGGGGCAAGAGCATCCGCAAGACGTCGCATGGACAGCCCGCTCTGCATGGGGTCCGCGACAGACGCCCCGAAGGTTAAGAACGCCGGCTCATCAAAATCTCCACCCGCGCCGCGTCCTGCATAGACAAACAACACGGTGCCAACATCCGATGTCGACGCAATGGCTTGCTCGACCGCACTGACCACCGCATCGGCTGTGGCCCGATCACCGACCAAGGTGAACACCGCGCCGTACCCGGCCTCCGATCGCAACACCGACGCCAAGGCTTCGGTTTGTGCCTCCGCTCCCTCCATGGCCGGAATCTCTGCTGACGGTTGATCCAGCCCGACAACGACAGCCACCCGTGCGTGCTGTTCTGCAGTGGCGACGCCACCGATCAATGCGAGAAAGAGCGCGAACAACGTTGGCTACCGGTCAGTTCAGGTTCCGAATCGCAAGCGACACCACAGTCTTGTCGTCACCACCCATGTTGGCTGTAACACCCCATGTCATGGCCTTCGACACCTGGTAATCGCCACAACGACCCTTCATTTGGCGGAAAATCTCAAGCGGCTGCTTGACGCCCGTAGCGCCCACAGGGTGGCCAAAGCCAATCAGGCCTCCACCGGTATTCACCGGAACGTCGCCATCAATCGCGGTGCCCCCAGCAGCGGTAAGGCTGGCGCCTTCGCCGGGTTGGGCCAAGCCCAGGGCTTCAATCATCATCAACTCTGTCACTGTAAAGCAGTCATGGACCTCAGCAATGTCAACATTCGACGCTCCAATACCCGCTGCCGCATAGGCCTTCGACACCGCATTGGCCGTGGTGGTCAACTGGGTCAGGTCTCCATCGGTGTAGAGACTTGCAACCGAATGACCGACACCGGCGACCTCAACGACATCGGCCTCGGTCAGCCCCAGCGCCTTGAGGCCCTCCTCGCTGACCAGCACCAAGGCGGCCGCGCCATCGGATACCTGCGAACAATCGCTCATCTTGATGTAGGGATTGAGTTCCTCATTCGCCAAGAAGCATGGATTTCGATCGTTTGCGCTGCCGGCTACCTCCAAGGTCATGGGACGGGATTTCATGTGCGCCAGCGGATTCTTGTTTGCATTCCCGTAGGCCTTGACGGCCACGTGCCCGATGTCTTCCTCTGACACACCAAACGCCTCGCGGTAGGCCTTGGTCCGACGAGCGAACAGCGCAGGAAACGTGAACTCATCGATGCTGCGTTGACGGCTGTAGTGAGAGGCGCGTGCGAGATAGTCAGCCCCAATCCGAGCCGACTGAGTGGTTTGAACCTCAACCCCAGCAACCAGAATCGTGTCTTCACCCGCCCGAATTGCATCGACGCCAGTCAAAAAGGCCAGCCCGCCAGAGGCACACGCCCCCTCCAACCGTGCCGAAGGTTTGTTTGCAAATGCGGGGTGTGTGCCCGCAAGCGCAGCACCGAGGTGCCCTTGATTGCAAAACAGCTCGCCCACAAAGTTACCGATGTAGAGTCGGTCTACTCGCTCCGGGTCCACGCCGGTGTCGTCGATTGCGCCATCCACAGCCTGTTGGAGCATCACCTCCAAGGTCGGGTTTTCTTTGACTCCGAAATCCGGGTGCCGCTTCCAGATGAAGTCTGGATGACCCTTTCCAATGAATGGCGTGAGCGCCCCACCAGCGATAAAAACCCGACGACCCTTGGACATAACATTGCTCCTTCGCGTTGATGCTTTCGTCATTAACCGTTCGCGCACCCCACGCACATGCCGCTACACTGCGAATGGAGGGTCTCCATGCGGCAAGTTGTTTTGGCAGTAATGGTGGGATTTGGGTGCGGGAACAAATCGACCAGCCTTCCGCTCGGCGGAGCGGCGAGTTCAACGGACACGGGACAACCGACGGAACGTGGAGACACAGACGACCCCATCTGCGCCGACCAATGGAACCACGACGAGGAAGGTGTGGCCACTCAGCCTGAAACCTGCATGGCTTGGAGCCCACTCTCCATGGAAACCATGACTTGGTATGAAGCCGCCAACAGAGCCGAGGGCGAAGCGGGAGGGTGTTCGGACGACGATTGCCCATCTGATGCGGACGGGTACTGCGACACGCTCGAGAGCCTCGGCGGCCGCAGCGACTGGCGGCTGCCCACGAAAGATGAGTTGATGGAGGCGGCCAAGACCGCCCCCGAGATCCCCGACGTGGACGGGCGCCTATGGACGCGTGACTCCGCAAACGGTGCCACCGGAAATGCGTGGACGGTCGACCTCGGACGACCCGGTTCATCGATGTCGTTGTCCAAGGACGATGACGGTATCGCGGTCCGTTGCGTGTCGGACAGCTAACTCTACTCCCCCGTGGTACAGTCCGGGTTCATTGCAGAGAGGAATCATGCGCGTTGCACACGTCATTTTGGCCATCGCCCTTTCGGGGTGCACCTACATCTCCAAAGCGGACATGGAAGCTCGCGAGCCCGGCCTCGACAACGACGGTGACGGCGTGGTCGCTTCAGAGGATTGCGATGACAACGACGACACGATCTCGCCCCAAAAGGCAGAGACATGGTACGACGGAATCGACAACGACTGCGGCGAGGATGACGATTACGATGCCGACAAGGACGGCTACGTACCGACCCAGTATGCTGGCCTGCAGACGGCAGGCGTGACGGGAACCGGGATTCTACCGCCCGGAGATTGTGCCGACGATGTCGCGGACGTGTATCCCGGCGCGGACGATGCGTTCTATGATGGTGTCGACAGCGATTGCGATGGAAACGACGACTTCGATGCAGACTATGACGGATTCGCCAGCCGTGACCATGCCTACACAGTGACGGAGTTCGCCAACGGAACCGGAACCCTACCGGCGACCGACTGCGATGACACCACAGACACGGTGAACCCGGGCATCGAGGATACCCTCTACAACGGTGTCGACGAAGACTGCGCGGGCAATGACGACTACGACCTCGACAACGACGGATTCTACGATTCGTCCATCACACCCGTCTACAAGCCCACCATGTACGCTGAAGAGACCACTGGCCTCGCCGTCGAGGGGGACTGTGACGACGATGACCCGAGCGTCTACACCGGTGCACCGGACACGTTTTACGACGGCATCGACCACGACTGCATGGGCAACGACGACTTCGACAAAGATTTTGATGGGTTCGTTCAAGATGTGCATGTGGGCCAAGTGACCACATACGTGCCCGGCTCAGGCGGCTTGGACGGTGGGGACTGCAATGACGACCCTGACCTGGGCGGAGCCCTCGCCTATCCAACGGCGACCGAAGTCTTATCCGACGACGTCGATCACGACTGTGATGCACTGTCGGCGGAGGTGGGCGCACGAACCTTCCGGATGAGCCCCTACGACGACCTCGAGTTTAAGGAAATCCACAGCATTCACTTCGGCGAAAACGAGGTCGGTATTCATCTGGCAGTGGGCGCGGACGAGAGCGAAACGAATGAGAACGGCATCATCAAGGCGCTTGCATTCGACCCGATCGACCCCATCGATTCCACCCCGACTGTGGTCACGCTGAACGAGGGTTCGGCATCAACCTCAAACCCCTACACGCTTGCATCGTCGATGGCGTTTTGGGTTGACCCCGATGTCCACCTCAGTCTCACGGGCGCCGTCTGGTACACCGCGGAAATGAGGGCCCTGTACATGCGCGGTTTCGACGACATTTCCAGCACCCCAACCGGTGCGGCAGTGGGCCCCTTGGCCGAAGATGTTGGCCTGGATGACTGGGACCAACTCACCGATGTCGATTTGTTTCGCGATTCCTTCGGGACGTTCCATGCCGTCGGCTGTGACACGGTGACCGAGGTTATCCACTACAACACAGCGACTCCAACGTCACTGCATCTGGGAGCCAGCGACTTGCCGTCCTACGAGACGGTGCAACATACCGATGGTTTCCGAGCCTCCGCGTGTTCGGTGTTCGAACGCGACGACGGCGAGGTTGTCATTCTGAGCAACCGCTACGACGGGATTGGTGAATTCGAGCCTACGTTCACCATGAGCGTGGTCGACCCCTTGGCGTCAACACTGGACATGACCCACAACCCCGACCCGGCGGTCACGGGAATTCCGAGCCCCGATGCGACCCTTAGTGCCGCCGTCGTCACGGCAATCGTCGTGCCAGCCGCTCGTGCGCCCAGCGCAGTGTTCGCCGTCATCGACAGCTTCAACAACGACGTTCTTGTGGTCAATGATGACTTCAACGTGATCCAAACCATGAACCTCGGCGTCACCCCCGTGAGCCTCGATGCGGTGTTCGCCCCCGATGGCACGCTGTACCTTCTGGCCGTCGATGAAGCGGGAGAGGGGTGGCTCAGTTGGGGAGCCCTCGATGCAGAGTTGTCCGAGCCACTCAAGCTGGGCGTGGCCGGTCTCACCTCCGCGGCGATGTGGATCGATGATGCGACCGGCAACATTCTCCAGGTGGCCGCATCCACCGAGGTCGAAGGCTCTGAGGCGAACACGCTGGTGTGGGGCGCCGCTTACTTGGACACGCCATCCTGAACGCCGCCTTCACCCCAAACGTAATGATGGGACCGCGTCCGATTCCCGTCTGTATCAGTGGCGACGACAGTGAGGGCATTCGACCCCTCATCGAGGGATAACTCGACGTTGGTTTCCAGCCGCTCTCCGTCTCCACTCACCCACGCCACCTTCTCGCCGTGCCACCAAACGGTGAGATGGTCGAGACCCCCATCGTCTTCAACGCGGATGGGCACGGCGACAACAGGTTGTGCTGTGCGTGTTGGCAGGTCCACGGAAATGCGCGGCTCAGCCACCCGAACGGCGGTGCCGTCCACTGGGACAAACACGGGAACCTTCATCATTGATGGGAATCGCTCGGCACCCACGCTGACCTGGATCGGTATCGATTCACCGGACTCCTCCAATAGTCTCACCCCAAAATCCACCCGGCCCGACGTTCCCGCTTCAAGCGTTACGAGGCGGCCTTCTCGGTCAAGCAACTCAATCCCGGAATCGTCCTTCCAGCCCAACTTGACCAGCACACCGGTCAAATGAGTGTCCCCTTCATTGGTGAGCTCAATTTCGAAGCGGTGGTGGCCGCCCTCGGGTTCGAGGCGGACCGCCGCACTCAACGGCGGAGGCGGCTGACTCTCCACATCGAGACGGACCGGTTCGAGGTCCACCGGATCGAGCCTGTCGGCCTCCAATCGAATCAAGACATCATCCGACCGTTCCGGTGAACTGGTTCGGATGGCCACGCGAACCTCACCCCGCGCCGACTCTCCGGGCGGAATGAACCCGACGGGGA
>DEBL01000096.1 GCA_002348535.1 Deltaproteobacteria bacterium UBA2957
CATGGCGAGCCATCCGGCCAAGTGGTCCCCGCCGAGAGTCTCGCAGCCAGATCGGTGGTGACGAAGGACTTGCCCAAGCCGGGCTCACCCACCAAAAGGGTGACCTTTCCGAGTGGAATATATCCAGGCCACAGCCAGCTTATCGGCTCACTCTTTACGTCTGCCATGTTGATGAATCGCGGACCGTCCGGGACCGGTGCGCTCTCGTGCTGCGCGGCATCGAGAAGCGCTTTCAGGTTGTGGCCATTTGCCTTCAGCGCATCATCCATGTCTTGACCAACCGCGAGAACAATTCGGCGCACGTCACGACCCAAGGACCCCTTCAACTCAAGCGCGTAGCGGTTGCCAGCCTCGTCATTATGGGTGGCAATGTAGATCGCGGTTTCACTGGGAATCCGGAGTTGGTTTGCGTTCTTGAAAGACCCGTTGACTCCCGCAAACACCGCCAGCCGCAGGCCTTGTTCCTCCGTCGCGATGCAGGTCCTAAGAAAATCAGTCACCCCTTCGCAGAAGATGACCCCATCAACCGTGTCAGTAGCCCTCAACTCACCGGTGAGACCTTTGGCGGCAGTGTTTGCCATCATGGTCGCCGTCACCTTGTGACCTTTCGGGCAACGGTCCTTGGGTCCTTCGGTGCCGTAGTTTCGCGCTCGAACAGAGACCGCTTCACCTGTCTGCAGCGAATACATCGGCACTAGCAAGCGGTGGGTGCCGTGTCGGAGGGTAGCTGCCCATGGTGGCAGGGCGGTAGCTGTGCGAGGCAAGACATGAATCAACCGCAGTCTTTCCATCAGAGCGGGGTCAAAGTCTCGGTCAGCAAGCCACTCGCGTATTTGAGGGTCCTCGTCTTCGAGCATGGCCGGGCCTAATAGGGTGCACTGCTGGAGAACGTCCTCGACATCTGGGTCCCGAGAGTCGACGGGTGATGCCGGGGTGCGGTGAGCATCTCGCCCGTTGTAGGTCGAACCGCCCATGTATTCGTCAGCGGCCTTGAGGATGGCCCGCCATTCGGGCGACCCTTTTGGTGGTTTTTTCCGATGCCCGAGGCTCTGCGCCAACAGGTCGAGGTTGTTGCCCCCTTCCTTGCAGCAAAAGCAACGCCAGCCAGCGTGTTCATCGCCCCAGCCGCACGGCCCGCGAGTGTCGACGCTGCCCCTTTGATCAGCCCCACATCGCGGACATGGGCTGAACGACTTGTTGTTCTTGTGAACTGTGAATCCGTGGTTCTTAGCAGTAGTTATGGGGTCGAGTTGATTGAAACGGTCGATGGTATTCATGACGTACGTCTCCGTTCCGGCTGTGTCGCCGGTTTGTTTTGTTGGTGGCCGGTGGGGCCGGTTGAGGTGAGCCCTTAGATGGGCTTCAGTTCGACTCGCGGTAGCTTTCGCTTGCGAGGCGGTGGGTCGTCTGGGTGTTTGCCTGCTCGCAGCGCGTCAAGCACGTCGGCCCAACACACCACTGGCTTCTCTTCGAGCGTTGCAATCAGGCCTTCTCGCCTCAGCCACGCCCTTGCGACGGCATCAGCCACCGGCAGTAGGTGAGCGGCCTCATTGACAGTAAGAACGGCACCAGCGCCCATTGAGAGGCGTTGTTCGTGGCGCTTACTCATGGCTGACCTCTCGTGGGTCTAAGTCAGCAAGCTCAAACCCATCACGCACCAGACCCTGCATGACGTAGTGAAGAATCTGCATCGAGCGGGTTCGAGACTCGCTGGTTCTGCGTGATTCAAGGGCTGCCAGTACTCGCGTGCTGGCCCGAAACGAAACGGTGTGACTGTGGTTCACTTGACCTCCAATGAGTAAACATATACACTTAAATGTATAATGAGTGCATTGATACTCTTTATGCAAAGTTGAGGTTCGTGAGACATGGCTGATAAAAAATATTTGTCCGAGTGCGCAAGGCTACTGAAGACGTGGCGATCAAGGTCTGGGAAGAAAGCCTCGGACCTTGATCAGAAACTCCAGCAAATGAAGCTGACAAAGGGCCGGCCGACCAACAATTGGGAGCGTGATCAGGGCCGACTGACAATCCCGCTCTGTAAGGCAATCGCTGAGTTTTATGGTCAAGATTGGGAGGTACTTTGGCGCGCGTACCTCGAACGAGCGTTGGAACCCGAGGTGCTGGAGTATTTCCATGCCCGCATTCAGAACGCTGCAGGAGGGGTTCAAATCAAACCTCAGCAGGCGGGTCTACTCAAGGCGTTCGATGGAATCGAAGGCGCTTATGGAGTTGATTTTACGAAGCTGGTGATGGGCATCGTTACGGCTCAGTTCGGGCACGCGGGACGTAAGAGAAGTGAAGCCGCACCGTTGGCGGATTTAGTGGACTTATTGAGTCGGTTTGGCGAACTGACACCACAGCTACAAATTGCAGCGATGCGTCAGATGAAAGGCACTCTTGACCTGATGTCAGAAGCGTTGATTGCAGGGCGGATGAAGGTAAGTATGGCGGTGGACGATGGATAAGAGACGTCGACCCACGAAGATCACTGTTGGGCCAATTCGAGCGCGAGTAGTTCGCGGGCCGCATAAAGAGGATGTCAGCCTTTGGTACTGGCGGGCCGTCGTCTATCGCGGCACTGCATCAGACGAAGTCACGCTTTGGACGGGGTGGGCGACTAAGGCTGATGTTGAAAGTATCTGTGCGGGCTTGGTTTGGGATGGGGAGTTGACCCCCTCGGAAGAGTCCATTGAAGAAATGCGTACAGTTCGCGATCTGCTGGAGTGTTGGGTGGCCGCCCAAGAGGAGCGCGCCGACCTTACGCATCACGGCAAGCGGAACTATAGGTTGGCCGCACTTCATCTCGTGAAGACAACGGGTAAGGTGTCAATCGCGCAGGTTTGTCCCGAGACTCTCGCGCGTCACCGGGATCGACGAATGCATAAAGGGGCTGCAGCTTCGACGGTGAAGCAAGAAATCAAAGCGCTTCGTGCAGCATGGGCTTGGGGGCGCAGACTGGGTATCGTCCCGGACCGTCCGCTTGGCTCACTGAAAATCAAGACACCACCTGTACGGAACAATCACACACCTGTGGCGCAGGATGTCGTCAAGGTTGTCGAGTTGCTGGATGGTTGGCCAAGGATGGCGGTATTGCTGATCTTTGCTACCGGGGCACGCGTTGGAGAGATTGCCGGCTTGCGGTGGAGTGACGTTGACGTTGAGCGACGGACATTGAGATTGACTGGAAAGACCGGTGTTCGCGTAATTCCGATGGGCACCCAGTTGATAGAGGCGTTTCAATCTTGGCGGCAGGATTCAATCGATGGCCTCGTTCTTGGAGTAAGTGAGAACATGGTCCGGAATCATCTAAACGCACGGTACTTGGTGAGAGCATGCGCCCAAGCTGGCGTAGAGCGTTTCACGCCTCACGGGCTCCGTCGCGCGGCTGTTGACTCATTACTCCGTGCCGGAGTTGATGTTGGTACGGCGTCGGCTATCCTTGGTCATTCACCATCGGTCATGTTGCAGCACTACCGACGGGCGACCTTAGATGACCAGAGAAAAGCGATAGAAAGTTCGCGGCTCGGGGTCATACCGAAACGCTGGAACACCGTTGTGCGAGGCAGTTTTGCCCCGCCAAATGTGCAAAAACCCGCACAAAAAACCCGCACAACTCCACCCCGTGTAAACGAAAAAGCCCCTCGAACCTTACGATCCGAGGGGCAGGTGGTACTC
>DEBL01000114.1:0-2216 GCA_002348535.1 Deltaproteobacteria bacterium UBA2957
CCCTAACCCGAACCCGAACCCGAACCCGAACCCGAACCCGAGCCCGAGCCCGAGCCCGAACCCGAGCCCGAACCCGAGCCTCTTCCTGAAAACTGGTCATTGGCGGATGAAATCGTAGAGACTGCCGACGAGGAACCGGTTTCAGAAGCAGAGATGGCTCGGTCCATCTTTTTGGCCAAGACGGCGCGACGAATCCTCGAACAACAGCAAGCTTCGACCGCGCCCGACCAACCTCAGCCGGAATCGGAACCGGAACCCGAGCCTGAATTGCAGGAAGAGCTTCCCGGTGCAGAGCAGGTTCAGGTGTTGGCGGCGCTTGCAAAACCAATCGAAGAGACTCCTGCTGCCAAAAAGAAGGCATCGAAGACGAAGAAGGGCGCCGCTAAAAAGAAGGCTCCCACCAAGAAATCAGCGACAAAAAAGAAGGCTTCCCGACCCAAGCCCCCTTCATCGGGAGATGAAGAATGAACTCAGACATCCCATCGCTGACCGCGAAGACCACCATCTTGACTGGGATCGCAATTATCGTGGGTCTGCTCGCGCTGTTCGACACCCCATCACCTGTCGATGAACCCAACCAATCCGCGACTGTCGCAAAACTCAATCCCGACCACGTCAGTCGCATTGAACTGACCCATGCCACCGTTAAAACCATCTTGGAACGTGACGAGTTGACGCGTGACTGGCGGATTACCGCACCCCTTGACCAAGAAGCCGATGAGGCACGGATTTCTCATCTCTTGGCTGCATTTCGTAGACCAGTCGCAGCGGACGTCACCATCGATGACGGCACTACGCAGGAGTACGGTCTCGATGCGGCCGACGGAATCGTGGTTGAACTGTGGACTGGGGCAACGGATCCTGCCGCTTCGTTTACCGTTGGCAACGACGGACCGGGCGGATCAAGCTTTGTACGAATCAGCGGCCAAACCGCGGTTCATCGCGCACGCGTCGGCGGGCGGCGGCGGTTCGACCGCCAACCCAGAGACTGGCGAAATCGCGTCGTCGTCGACCGAAATGAACCCGATATCCAAGGAATTCGAATCGAGCCGTGGAACGGATCCATCGTTCATATGGTGCGCGAGCCAACCGAAGGGGAAACTGGCGATGGCGCATGGGCGTTCGATCCTCCCGATGGTTTGACCATCGAAGCCGGTAAACGAATGGCCGCCGTCTCTCGGCTCGGCTCCATGCGCGCCGCAACCATACTCGACGACGACTTTGAGGGTGGGTTTTCTCCTCCAGCCGCGAACATCACCGTGATGGACAAAGAAGGTACAGAAGTGACGCTCGCAGTGGGCCGGAAGGAGGCCGATGGCGTCACATTTGTTCGAGTTGCTGGAAAAGAGGGCGTCTATGCGGTGCCAAAAGCAGACATCGCACCTTTCGTTGGAGCGACGGCTCCTGTTTCAAAGCTCAGCCTCTACAAGGTCTTAGAGCCAAACATCGCCAAGCTGATTTTCTATCAAAAACGAACAAAGGTGGAAATCGGTCGTTCTGGAGACAGCGGTGTATGGCTGATCACCAATCCGTCTGGCCTCGCATCGGACGTGGCGGATGTTCAGTTTGCACTCCGTACTTTGTCCAGCCCCCGCGCGGGCGCAGAAGTTCCGGACGCATCCGCCGCACGCCTCGGACTCACGCGACCGCGAATGGTTTTCGAAGTTCAACGGGTCGATGGCAGCCATGAAGCCCTGTTTGTTGGGCGGCACTTCAAGCGAAACGGCCAAATCTATTTTTACGTGAAGAGCCAAAACGGTGACCAAGTCTACACCCTTGATGAACCAACACTCAGCCGCCTTCGTCGAGCCTTTGGTCAAAATTAGACGACACCATCGAACAGTGAAGCAGATGAAGCAGGGCACCCGCTGAACGCTGCCTGACTTGCATGCGGTCCCCGGGGATCACAGCATGCTTGTGAACCGTCCCTTGGGGACCGGCCACGGATAGGTGAACGGTACCAACTGGTTTCTGCTCCGAACCGCCACCGGGACCGGCGATTCCTGTGATCCCGAGTCCCCAATCTGTACCGGAAACCGTTCGAACGCGCTCCGCCATCGACCGGGCAACAGGCTCCGACACCGCTCCGTGCTCCACAATGAGCGCCTCGGGAACACCCAACAGCGATGATTTTGCCGCATTGGAGTACGTCACCATGCCGTTCATGAGCACGGAGGACACGCCGGGAACATTCGCCAACCATGCCGCGATCATGC
>DEBL01000114.1:2520-30703 GCA_002348535.1 Deltaproteobacteria bacterium UBA2957
ACATTCGCCAACCAGGCCGCGATCATGCCTGCAGTGCAGCTTTCGGCCAAGGCGACGGTCTCTTGACGCTCGGTGAGGCCAGCCACGACCGTTTCAGCAAGATCGCCCCCATCGACGGTGTACAGGGCAGAACCCAACCTCTCCGCCACCCGCTCAACCACTGATGTTCGTTTCAAATCCGGGGTACCGAAGGGAAACCGGAGCTTAATCTGCACCTCCGGAATGTGCGCCCGAAAACCAAGGACGGCTTCGCCCAGATCCAGCGGATTCATCATCGCTTGTAAGCGACTCTCGGCCAACCCAAACGTACGCATGCGAACAAGACGAGGCGGGGACTCCGAAACCAATCGAGGCAACACCCAATGCTCGAACATGTGTCGCATCTCCATTGGAACACCTGGCAAGCAGTAGACCGTCGCAGGACCAACCGTCAGCGCAAATCCGGGCGCCGATCCCCAGCGATTCTCCAACACGGTGCTTCCGACGGGGATGAACGCCTGTTTTCGATTGGTGGGAGAGAGAAACTTCCCCCTTGCCCGATACCGTTCCTCGATTTGAGCCAATGCCTCAGCAGACTCGAACCGAGATACACCCGCCCATCGGGCACAAACCTCCGACGTCAAGTCATCTTCCGTTGGCCCAAGTCCTCCGGTCATGATGATCACCGATGCCCGTTCCGCACTCAATCGGAGGGCATCCTCGAGAACATCGAGCGAATCTCCAACGGTCAACATTGCGCGAACCGATATCCCTGCATCCCACAATGCAGCTGCAAGCCACGCACTGTTTGTGTCAACTGTCTCGCCAGTGAGAACCTCTTCCCCGGTGGAAAGCAACGCAACCTTCATTTCTTGACCCCTCCGAGCCCACCCGGTATCAAAGTGAGCGATGGCATGCATATTGGCACTGGATGTGGGAACCAAAACGATCGGAATCGCCCGAGCGACAACCGACGGCTGCATTCCCACCCCTCACAGCACACTCCGGCGAAAAGGCGTTCGCCATGATGTGGCCCGACTGATGCACCTCGTGGAGGATCTGAAGGTGGCGATCGTCGTGGTCGGGCTCCCCTATGAGCTCGATGGAACCGAGGGGCGCTCTGCTCGTCTCGCCCGCCAAATCGGAGAGGCCTTGGGCGAGGCTTCTGGGGTTCCAATCCACTATCAAGATGAACGTTACTCGACGGTGGTGGCCGAGGAGCGGCTTCGGATGGCGGGCCGCAACGCACGCCGACGAAAAGAGACCATCGACCAAGCCGCCGCGGCGGTCATTCTGGGGGACTACCTCAATCGACCGGACGATTCGAACTCATCGCAAACCGACTAGGCTACACATCTTTTGCTATGCGGAAACCGAGATCCGCTGAGCGGGTCTTCCGGGGCACCAATGCCCGAGCCTTGGCCCATGCGCTCATCGATGGCTGGTTCCATGAACCCGGATGAATGATCACTTCGTCGTCTGCTTGGTCGACAGTCCACTCCGCAACATTGCCTGCGAGGTCATAGACACCCTCGGGCGTGCAATCACCCACAAACAGACCCACGGCACTGGGCTTGCCGAGCGCCTCCTCTGCGGTGTTGGCATTGCCGTACCCGAAGGGCTGCCCCCAAGGGTAGGGCCGGTTTGCGTCTCCCCGCATAACGAACAGGCGCTCATCAAGCGTTAACAGGCGACCGTTCTGAGATGCAGCGTAGGCCTCGGCTTCAAACCATGTCAGTCCAACAGCAGGCTGATTGGGAATCACCAACGGTCCTGAGTCGGGCTCAGCCGCAAGGTCCGGCCACATCGTACGACGCGTGTCACGCCAGTGCTTGCCCGACTCAGACCAGTAGGCCTCGTTCTGGTAGCCATCCCCAGCAAAGAACGCGTTGACTTCGGCGGTGGTGACAAGGTGCTTGCCCACCACAATCCGATGTCCATCGACATCGAACTCTGCCCAGTAGTCATCGCTATCCGGCGTGCGAAGTCGGGGGTCGCCGAGACGCCCAAGAACCTCACCGGCATGCATGCGGGCCAACGCATTTCCGGCACCATTTTGCACAACGGAAACCAGCGCGGTGACCAGTTTTTCCCGGTTCACCTCATCAATCCCATTGTTCAAAGCCTCTCGGGCCATTTCAGTCAACGGCTCAAGCCGTTCAGCCGGGCCAAGCGCAAGCAGTGTTTCAACTTCTCCGGGACGCATGATCACCTCTCCCCAGAGGCGTAACCGCTTCCCCGCAATCTCACCGCACCTCAAAGGGGAAGGCAATGCGCATTTCGTTCGGAAGCTTGTCCATCGCACCGGCATCCACCGATGTCAGGATGCCCTGAGTATGGAAGGCGTACATACCGGGTTCGAGAGGCGCACGGGTCTTAATGGAGTAATCATCGTCCGTCTCCATCCCGGTCAGGTCGAAGGGAACAGTCGAATCGGCCACCCACATGTTGAGTTGGACCGGAGTCTCTCCCAAGACCCCAGGGAGCGTGGCGGTTTCCACAAACTTCAGTTTGTTCAATTGAAGCCCCAGTTGCTTGAGCTCGCTGCGCCGCGCGTTCGACGAAAACACAAACTCAGCTGCTTTTTTGGATCGAACACGCGTCGTTCCCACGTCGACGAGACCGTTGAATGCGCGAATCTCGGTTCCGACCGTCTTGACCGCGCTCGTACCAAGTGCAGCGTATTCCGTCGATCCCACAGCATAGAAGCCATTGGTCTCGGGGTCCGGGTACAGCGCAACAACCAGTGCAGACGGAGGTTCGTCACCCGCGGGGGATGAGAGCGTCTGACTCTGCTTGATAAACCCTGGTTTGCCCACACGTACGGTCACATCACCTTGCTGAACGGGAACCGTAAATCGACCGTCGGCACCGCTAACAATCTGATTGGCACTGCCCGTGACTCCCACCACGGCACCCGCAATCGGCTTGCCCCATCGGTCTGTGACCTTACCACTGTGCACCGGATCATCCGCACACGCTCCGAGAACCCATAGAACCGCCACCAATGCGCGCATCACGCCTCCCATCAATGAATCGATACTAACAAGCGCGACAAAAATAGGACGAGTAAAGTCATACTTGGAGGATTCACGATTTCGAGACAAACTAAGTGTGTGGTCCTGCTACGTTCAGTGTGTACTTGGAGGGTGGACATGCGATTTTTGGCCTCGATGGCGTTGGCGATTGGCTTGGCGGTATTCAGCCAGCCCGTACTCGCGGAGGAACCACCGCCTCCCGTCGTAAACGGCACGACCACTTCGGGCTTTCCTGCGGTCATCTTCATCACCACCTTCAACTCCAGTGGCTACGGCGGAGTGTGCTCGGGAACCTTGATCGCCCCGAAGTGGGTATTGACCGCGGCCCATTGCATCGAAGAGGCCGATGCAAACCCAAGCGCATGGACAGTTGAGATTTATTTCACCAGCAACATCGACGCCGGGTACGACCGTCGGTCTTGGGTGGCCGACTGGATCATCCATCCGGGCTACTCGGGCAGCAGCGGAACCATCTCGCACGACATCGCTCTCATCGAACTCGGAGTCACAGTCAACGACGTGGAGCCCATGCCACTCAACGAGGACTCCTTCAACACTGGATGGATCGGCGACGAACTCACCTATGTGGGCTTTGGAATCACCGGGACGGGTCGCAGCGACAGCGGCCGCAAACGATTCGCTGAAATGCCAATCACCGACTACTCCGCACAGATTGTGTACGCCATCGACCCCGCCGACCAGAACATCTGCAACGGCGATTCGGGTGGTGCGGCACTCCGACCGCTTCCGGGGGGTGACTATGAGTTGGTTGGTGTGAACAGCTTCGGTTTCGCAACCGGTGGCAGCGGCGGCGACACCTGTGAGGGCGGTGGCTCGGGCGCAATGCGGGTGGATGCCTACACTGGATGGATCGACAACTACGTGGACTTCGATGTCGTAATCACCGGCGACGGTGACGCCGACGCCGATGCAGACGCGGACGCCGATGCAGACGCTGACGCCGACGCGGACGCCGATACCGACGCCGATTCAGACGCCGATGCCGACACGTCGCCGGGCGACAATGGACCCCTGCCAGACAACCGGTCATCATTCATCGACGACTACGAACCGGCTGACCTCACACCGAGGGCTTGCAGTGCTGCGCCAACGCCCCACGGTTGGGCATGGGCACTCCTCGCGATTGTGTTTGGAGTACGGGCGAGACGACCCTAAACGGGGCGATTTTCCAGCGCCTCCGCAACCGATGCATCGAGCCCTTGGGTGAGATCGCCCGGAGGCGGGACGAGCCCGCCGTCGAGTAATGCAAGAAGTCGCGATGCTTCCCAACCAAGCAGCGGGTATCGGTCGCGTTCGGAGACGACCATGCGAACCGCTTCACGCGCGCCATCACGGTCACGGAGCACCATCATTCCTCGAGCCACCTGAAGCCGAATTCCGAGTGCCAGTGGGGGGTCGACATGGTGCGCCCATTCAAAGGCCTTCTGCGTCGCTCGTTCATGCGTGTTCCGATCCCCCAGTACCGCACTGGCCCGGGCCCATATCGCGTACAGGAGTGCATCTTCGGGTCGATATGCTCTGGCCTCGCTGCCATCCAGCATGGGTAAAATTCGGTCGACAGCACTGGCGGCTGCAGCCCTCGAGCGCGGATTCTGGTCGAGGCTGACCCACGCGCGGAGTCCGTGACACAGCCGCCGCAAGTCATCACGCCCATCGGCGTGCGCAAATGCGGTTGCATCAGCCAATCGCCGAGCGGCTTCATCGAGTAAGCCCACACGAATCAACACATTGGCCAGCGCGATATTGGCCTCAGCCTTGATGCCTCGGTCGAGAACAGCACCCGAAATGTCAACGGCTCGGCGAATGGAGTTCAAGCCCGAGGAAAGGCCCCCACTCAACAGCGCGTCTTCAGCCTTCTGAATGCCGTTTCGAACCTCATCGAGGACCCATCCTGAGTCGCCCTCACCCGAAGGCTCTCGACCCATCTCTCGGATGTGGGCGTCAATTCGGTCCTTGAGACCTTCCGGATCCACGAGCGCACGCGCGGCGGCGGCCTTAAAGAGGGTGCCCATGAGACGGAATCGTCCCTCCATATCAACCACGAGTCCCCTGTCGACCAGCCCTTGAATGAGTTCGTCAACCGGAACCTGTGTGATGGTCTCAAGGGAACTTACATCCATCGGTGCTGAGGCGAGCGCGATCGCACCCAACACCTCGACCTCATCCATGTCGAGCCCCTCTAAAAAGCGATCGACGTGATGGTTTGGGGCATCGACGTTGGGAGGAATGAAGACCTCGTCCACGACATGATTTTCGAGGAGCGCGGCCAGCAAACGAGGCAGTCCACCCGTCCACTCGTGAAGCGTGGTGGCGATGACAGCCGGATCGGCCGTCCGCGGCGCCATCGAAACCAATGAACGGCGGACGTCCGCAAGACTAAGGGGAGCCAAGGGGATCTCGATCCGCTGGACGAAGTCGGGAACCTCCAGTTCGTGAGGCGAGATCAACAACAAGATCTCTCCGGCGTCTAGCCGGGTTTTCACCGCGGCCCAAGCACCCCGCTCGAGCACCTCGATGGCTGCAATGCCTCGGCGCTGGGCGCCGTTTCGAAGCAAGTCTCCAACCCATGCCTTGCGCGTTCCCGCCGGGCCCGTGGGTCGGGCAAATACGCTCGATCCATCGCTCACTGCATCCAAACACTCTGCGACGATTTTCACGACCCTCCGAGTGCCGGCAAGGACCGTCCCACCGTCTTGTTCCGATGACAACAACGCCCGAACGCTGGAGGCATCGCGCGGCCGATGGCTGGGGTTTGCCGCCAGCATTCGCATAACCGCGCCCTCGAGATCTGCAGGAATCGCCGGATCGACGCGAGACGGCGGAATGGGCAGTGCATCGAGGTCCCGGTCAAACCCTCCGAAGGGTCGCTTGAGGGTCAGTACGTAGTAAAGCGTCGCCCCCAAGCCGAAGACATCGGTTCGTACATCGACTGTGTCGGACAAGATCTGCTCGGGTGCAGCATAGGCGAGGGTGCCCACCACAATGCCCATTGCGGTTTTCTCAAGGGACTCGGGATCCTTGACTACACCAAAATCTCCAAGGACCACCCGATCGTCGTCCGAGATCAGGACATTGCTGGGCTTGACGTCGCGGTGGACAAGCCCAATTTCATGAATGTGGTCCAAGGCACCCGCAAGCGCGCGACCAATGGCCCTGCAACGTGCATACCGTTCTGCACTCGGGCGCTTGTGCAGTTTGGATGCGTAGAGTCGAAGGTCCGTTCCAGCAACGTGCTCCATCGCCAAGAAGGGGCGTCCGTCCGCCTCGCCAGAATCAATATAGCGAGTCACGCCCGGATGATCGAGACGTCGAAGGCTCTCAATCTCTCTTCGAAATCGGCCAACAAGCGCACCTTTTCCGTGATTCAACCATTTCACCGCGGCGGTTCGCCCGCGAGCATCCGTGCAGAGATAAACCGCAGCCACCGCGCCCGATCCGATCAAGCGCTCGGGCACCCACGGACCGATGGTGAGCGGATAATCCACGGACTTTTCGCTCACTCTGACCCCAGCATGTCACTCGAACCAGAGGACCCGTTCAACAGCGCTCGGATGCGTGGACGTTGACGGAAGGAGTGTTCCATGTCCGGTGGCAGCTCACTGCAGATCGCTCGGGCAATGGTCTGAGCTTGTTCGCGCGCCGAATCCGATTCCTGCGAATCGCCACACACCGCAACGATCGAATGAGCGACCAACTCCCAAAGCCTAAACCCGCGCTGAGCCGCGATTTTAGCGGCCTCTCGCGCGAGAATCAATGCCTGTTCTGGCTCAGAAAGGGCTTGATGGGCCAGCGCCATAACCACCATGACCTCGCCCCGTCGAAGCGGCGTCATCGAGTCGAGCAGGCGCCGCGCCTCAGCCAATCCAGCGCGACCTGAACCGTCATCACCATGGATGATATCTGCCCGGGCCCGCATGGCCATCAGCATGGGTGTATACGACTCAGGATCGCCTTCCGCAGCCGCTTCTAGACCCGCATCAAGGTGCACACGGCTGCCCAGCGGGTCGCCCATGCGCAAGGCCAATCGACCGCACAAGAATCGGGTCGCCACCCGGTCAATTCCGGCTTCCGACTCCGCAAATGTAAGCGCGCGCGTCAACGAGTTTCCAGCCGCATCGATGGCGCCCAAGTCCATCTGACCCATCGCGAGAACCCGGAGTGCACCGGCCACACCCACGTGGAAGTCCACATCAGAGGCGAGGTCAAGCGCGCGCTGCGCATGGTCCATCGCAGCGGCAATCTGGCCCTGACTCAACAGCAACTCCGAAAGGTTGCAGAGCGATATGCACAGCGCCCGTTTGTTTCGCATGCGATCAAAGATGGCACAACATTCCTCAAGACCGGACACGGCTGCCGCATACTGTCCATGCTCCGCTTGCACGGCCGTCAGCACGATCAACAAACCTGCTCGACTGCTCTCCAGTTCAGGGCCCTCAGCCGACTGAAGGCCCTGAATCGCGAGTCGTTCGCAAGTTGCAAGGTCACCCTTCTCCCAAGCAAACAGCGACTGCCGGCGAAGCCCTTCAATCACGGCTCTTCGGTTTCCTTGAGCGCGGGCCGCCACGATTACGTCCTCAATAATTCGGCGCCCCGCGTCTTCTCGACCCAAACGCTTGAGCGCCACTCCACGGTCGAGCGCGGCCTCGATGGCAAGCTCGTGATCGCCCACCTTGGCAGCCACGGACTGAAGTGAAGCCAGTACGTTCTCAGACTGGGTCCACTCCCCACGGTTGTACGCAACATAGGCCCGCACTTGAAGCAGAGCGAGTCGCGCTTGGTCGTAGTCGGCTTCTGGAAGATCGCCGGCTGCCGACTCTGCCAACCCGATCGCACGTTCGGATATGGACCAAGCCTCGCCGGTGAGGGATCGACGCCACAGGCGCAGCGCAGCGCGAGCAAGGTACCGATACGACTTTCCGCTTTCGCCCGCCTTCAGGTAGTGATCGCCGATGGTCTCCGTCACCGCTGGATTGTCGCCCTGCTGCAACTCCATCGCCACTGCAAGCCGACGATGAAGATCCGCACGCCACCCGGGTGCGAGATCTCGATAGGCCACGTCTCCGACCTTCCGGTGCGTAAAGTCTACGAGCAGTGCACCCGATAAACGTCGTTCCGCACCCAAGCCGGACTCCACAAAGGCGTCGAGGGCATCGAGGGCATCGTCTTCGTCGAGTCCGAGCACGTCAAGGATAAGGTCAAGATCCGTCTCTCGGCCCGATACACTGAGGACATCCACCAACTCTCGCTGGACGGCAGTCAACGGTCGGATCCGGTCTCGGATCATGACGCGCACACTCGGTGGGATCGTGAGCTGGCCATCCGCCAACTCCGCGGCATTCACCGTCAGCCGATACCCTCCAGTCGCCGTTTCCGCGATGACGCCTTGTTGGATCAGCGACCGAAGAAACTCTGCCACGAAGAATGCGTTGCCCTCGGTCTCAGCGTGCAGCGTCCGAGCCAACTCTGTCGAGGCACTTCCGTCACCGAGCATCGCTGATACCACCGATCCGACTTCATCGAGCGTGAGCGGGGGCAACCGAACGAGGGTTGGATGAAGCGAAAATGCCGTGCCGTCTCGTACGCCATCCATCGATGGAAAGGCCTGATCGGATCGTCCGCCCAGAATCAATAAGAGGGGGCGAGCGTCCCGGGCCACCAGACTTCGAACGAGGTACCCCAGCATTTCAACGAGGGGTCCGGGAGCGCGGTGAAAATCGTCGAGCGCGAGAATTCGTGGACCTTCCTCGAGCAAACTGTTCAGTGCACTTCTTGTGCCATCAAACAGACGATATCGAGCATCGCCTTCCAGTCGACCCTCATCGCGCACGAACGCTTCCATCTCATCTTGGAGGCCCTCGGCGACTTCACCCTCGAGGGCGGACCAGATTTCTCGGCCGATGGAGACCACGGATTCATACGCACCCGAACCCGCACTCAACCGGGCCTGATGGACGGGAATACCCATCAAACGGGCATGGTGGAGGGCGACCCTCAACATGCGCGACTTCCCGCTTCCTTCTCCACCTTCGATCACAAGTACACCGCCTTCGGATCGGGTCAGACGACCGACGGCGTTGCGAACACTCTCGACCTGCGCCTCCCGGCCGGCAAACTTGGGTTCCCAGTCATCTCGGTTCGACTCGGGTGTGGCTTCGGAATCGATCTGCTCGAGTTGGTACAGAATCTCTGCGGCGCTCTGGAATCGATTGCGCGGCGACTTTTGCAGCAACCGAAGCGTGATGTCGTTGAGTTGAGTTGGCGTTGATGGAACAAAATGCGACGGCGGGAGTGGCTCGTGGTTGCTGTGTTGTTCGAGGTAGCCCGCCATGTCTTCGGCCTGAAAGGGCCGCCTTCCCGTGAGCATCGTGTAGAGGATGACCCCCAGCGAATACAAATCCGATCGATGGTCGAGAGCTTGACCCGATATCTGCTCTGGGCTGGCGTAGGCCCACGTTCCAACAAGCGTCGTCGACAACTGAGCATCCGCCTCAGGATCCAGCTCTTTCACGATGCCAAAGTCCGTCAGTTTGCACACCCCAGCGTTTGAGATGAGAACATTGCTGGGCTTGAGGTCCCGGTGAATCAGCCCCCGCTGGTGGATGTAGGCGAGCGCGCGGCACAGGTCGATCAACACTTCTTCGACCCGTGCCCATCGTTTGGGCAGATCATGGCGTGGCAATCCGCGAATCTCTTGGTAGAGGTCGGTGCCTTCCACGCACTCCATGGCGATGTAGGGGTGGCCGTGGATGTCGCCATAGCTCTCCACCCGGATCACGTTGGGGTGCTTGAGCCGAGCAAGGGCACGAAATTCACGACGAAACCGGGCGAGACCGGTGCGAAACCGATTGGCCTTCAGAATCTTCAGGGCCACATCCATTCCACCGGGATCGCGCCCAAGGACCACATGAGACATGCCGCCGCGTCCGAGCGGTCGCTGGTACCGATACGGCCCAATGGTGTCACCTGGGCGAAGCGTGATGCCCCCCATGACAATCTCTAAAGGGAGCGAATTTGCTCCATCGGTACCCGTCTGACTCACTCGGCGGCCGTAACCCGTTCGGGTGATTTCATACCGTGCCCAAACCGCAAAAACTCAGCGATCCAGCCCTATTTGTTGAACCACCGAGAACGAAAGCCTTCGGGTGATCCGAGATCGTGGTCCAGCCGATCGATGATTTGTTTTGCATCGACTTCGAGTTGGGGGTTCGCACCGATTCGTCCGGCCAAGAGTCCCGCCTCCATGCTGATGAGGCGAAACGGAGACGAATCAAAGGTTGAAGCGATCGTATGAACCGCTTCTTCGGCACGGGCGTCGCCTGCATCCACGAGGGTGCGAGCCGCGTCGAGAAGGTGCCGCCCCCGGGACCACAGCAGCGGCGCACCGTCGCGGTCGAGAACTCCACGGGCCAATGCGACTGCAACCGTCGGATTTCGTTGCTGAACGATTC
Source organism: Deltaproteobacteria bacterium UBA2957 (assembly GCA_002348535.1). Lineage (GTDB taxonomy): Bacteria > Myxococcota_A > UBA796 > UBA796 > UBA796 > UBA796. The sequence goes on from DEBL01000114.1 coordinate 13,007, forward strand.
GGCTTTTCACGGCCAGAAGGCCACCAATGGGGTCGTCAATTCCAAGGGTGCCATCGCCTTGTCCGGGCGGTGTCGCGGGTAAAATGGCTGCCGCATCGTCCAGTGCCCCTAGTTCTAAAAACACGCGAGCACTGGGCAACACGCAACCCACGGCCATGATGGATTCAACAGGCCCGAGAGTTCGGGCCAAGGTGGCCGAATCGTGCGCGATCAGACGAGCCTCGTGCGGAACGCCAATGTCGAGCAAGCACCGTGACACCATACCGAGGGCCGCCACACAGACGGGCAGGCGAGCCAAGTCCCGCGCGATGGACTCGGCCTCGAGCGCCTTCTCGCGTGCAGTCTCCAATTGGCCTTGCGCGTGGGCCAACTCGGCCAAGCGCAGCAGAATCTCGGGCAACACCAAGGGACTGGACTGCTCCCTCATTCGGAATGCAGCGTTTTCGAGCATGTCTTGCCCTTCGCCCAATCGGCCCCGCACCAGTGCGATCAAACCAAGGCCCGCCATGGCACGGGCATGCACGGAACCTTCGCCCATTTCGCGACCAAGTTCGAGCAATTCCGTCCACAGTCGACTCGCTCCATCCACATCGAGACGACTCAGGCGTGCCCGCGCAAGGGCTTCTGCTGCCCGAGCCCACATCGGGTCGCCCTGCGGGAGTCGACCGAGGGCCTGTTCCAGACCGCTGCTGGCTTCAACGACATCACCCATGGCAGCGCGGGCGAGGCCCACGCCAGCTTGGGCGCGCGCGACCGCCTCCATGTCACTCCGAAGTCGAGCCATTTCGAGACTTTGCTGCCACGAGTCCATCGACTCACGGTGATTGCCGAGACGAGACCGAACACTCCCCCACAGCGCATGCATTCGCTGATCGTAGCGTCGCTCCGTTTCTTGGTCGAGATCCGCGGAGGCCGTGGTTCGCGCGCGCTCCGCTTTTTCGAGCAACTTTATGGTCTGACGGTTGCGACCAGCACGAAGGGTGGTCTCGGCTGCAACCAGCAACATCGGAAAGGCCTCACCAACTTGTCCGCCGCTGAGCAGATGACTTGCGATGACCTCTGCGAACGTACCGGAACGACGACGTGACCGTCGTCGAAGTGCGGCAGCAACTGAACGGTGCAATTGGGTCCGCTTGTCTTTGGCAATCAACTGGTAGGCAACGTCCCGATTTCGATCCCCACGCAGCGATACAATTTGATGCACCCCCTCGGATCGCTCTTGGATGAGTCCAAGCTGCGTGAGTTCGTGCAGCGAACGCGTGATCGTGGAAGACTCAATGGCTGCAATCTCCCCCACCAACTCGAGGGTGGCCTCGAGGTCCAGTACGACCATGACATCAAAGAGATGTCGAGCAGATGGACTCAGGCGGTTGATGCGGTCTGCTTCTTGCTTTCGAAGCCGCTCCGGTAGGGGCAACGGATCGTTCCGCAAGGCCTCCATGGTGCAACCTGCGCGTAGGCCGCCGTCGTGCGTGGGGATCAACCAACCGCTCTGCACCAAAGCATTGACCTGTTCGACTACCGCTCCCGGAACCCCTCCGAGATCGATGGTCAAACGCCGCCCAAGCGCCGCCCCGAACGCCCCAGAGACCCCAAGTTCACGAACGAGAGCAATCACCGCATTTCGCTCGAGTCCCGATAGCGTCAGAACCTCCGGCGTTAGACCGGTCGCGACCCCGTTGAAGATCGGCGCCATGGGTCCTTCTAAACTGCGCACAGAGCCCACCAAAAGAATGGGACTGCCCTCGATGGCGACCTGTTGCCTCAACAGTTGCGTCATTCCCTCTACAGCATCGGCGCTCATTTGGTCGAGGTCGTCCACCACGAGCAGCGTGGGCTGGAGGGATGCCGCAGTGGCCAGTCCCAGCCAAGTGGCTGAACCGGCAGCCTGCGAGGGCAACTGACGAGAGAGTTGCCCCACGAGTTCCGTTCGGGCACCGCTCGCGGCGGCCAGTGCCACCGTTCGCCCCTGAGCGGTTCGCACAAAGCTATCCAACAGCGCGGTCCGCCCCGATCCGACCTCACCGGTAACGAGCGCGATGCCTCCCGCTCCGCGTTCAATCGCATCGAGGCGACTCATCAGCCAATCAACCTCGGACTCCCGACCGTGAATGGTTCGAAAAGGAGCATCTGCCGTGCCGTCCAGCATGGCCAATACTTCGGCGGCACCGGTAGGTCGCTGCGCAGGCTCCTTCTTGAGCAGACTCATGCAGACCCGCTCAAGATGGGGGGGAACATTGGCGTCAATCTCTGAAGGCAACCGGGGTGTCTCGGTGATGTGACGCGCCAAATAGCCTGCGACGTTATCGGCTTCGATCGGACGCCGCAGCGTTAACAGCACATACAGCACCGCCCCCAGACTGTAGAGGTCCGACGCGGGTGTCACGGGATCGCCCGTAATCTGCTCCGGCGACATAAAGGCAACGGTTCCGACCAGCTTTCCCGCAACCGTCAACTGCGTTGTGAACGCCCCAGGCGCCTTGACCACTCCAAAATCGGTGAGCTTGGCCTCACCGCTGGCCGTCACCAAGACATTGCTGGGCTTCAGGTCACGGTGAATCAATCCCTTGGAATGAATCAACTGCAGGCCTTCGCACAGTCCACGAAGAATTCGCTCTGCCTGCGCAAATCGATCCGGGGGAGGGTTTGCCGTCCATCGATCAACCAATGAGCCCAGATCAGAACCATCCACATACTCCATCGCAATCCACGGGTACTCACCGGCCACTCCAGCCTCATACACCTGAACCACCGATGGATGGCGGAGGTCTCGCAGGGCCAGAAACTCTCGCTCAAATCGCTTCACCTCATCGGTTTGAGCCTTGCCCGGGTGCAGAATTTTAACGGCAGCGACGTTGTTGGACTGATCGACCCCACGGTAAACGGTTGCCATACCGCCCACGCCCAACAACTCGCCAAGCACATACGGCCCAACAGAATCACCGGGGGTTGGTGGGGGTGTAACGATGGTCATGACACGCAGTGTAGCGAGATCTCACGAGAGCGTGTGTGAGAAACCGACACCGACCGGTCAGATCAGGCTGACTCGGGGCTTAATTCCGTGCATGGCGAGAAACGAGGCTGCATCTTCCCTCGACAAGTTGGCTGCCAAGGAGCGCGCCAAGGCCTCTGCCACGCGGCGATGCCGTGCAATCACCACCTCATCATCGGTGCATTCGATGAGCAACTGGCGCGCACGCATGGCGTAGTGGCGGTATCCGCTGGCGTCGGCGAGTCGAAGGGCCTCCTCCGCCAGCGTAAACGCCTCTTCGCGCGCATCGAGCGCGCGATACACCCGCGCAAGGTTGAGGTTGGCTCTCGCCCGCTGCCCCGGCCAGGCGCGAACCTCGCTCTGACTTGCCAATTCCACTGCGTCGCATGCCTCGCTGTGCCGCCCCTGCATGGCATACACCCGAGCACGCCAGGCGTGAACCACGGGTGCAAACCCCTCGGTGTCGTAGCCCTCCAGCAGTTCAGTCGCGGCATCGAGCATGGGCTCAAGATCAGAGACCACGCCCTGCGCCAGCCCCGCTCGACAGGCGACCACGAGCGACGCCAGTTCATCCTCTTTGGTCTCGAGTTCGCGATGAAGGCGAAGGCTCGCCATTGCATTTTCCATCGCTTCACCAAACCGACCAATGTCGGTCAGCAGGATCGTGCGGTAGCGCATTCCCAGCCCCTCACCGGCCCGGTAGGCCACCTCTCTTGACTGATTCACGGTGTCGTCCGAGATCTGGAGCCCTTTTCGGAAGTTTCCGGTGAAGTGATACAACTCAATCAAGTTGATTCGCGCGACGGTGAGCCGTTCCATCAACCCGTAGCGTTCGCAAACCTCGATGGCCTGTTCAAGCTTTCGCCGTGCCTCCGCACTCTGTCCTTTGCACATCGCCAACAAACCCAAGCCGCCATACCCCCAAGCCAACTTGGTCTCTTCGTTGAATTGTTCCGACCGGGCGAGGCCCTCGACCCACCAGTTTCGTGCTGCCTCAAGATCGCCCCGAGACCACGCAACTCCCCCCATCTCATACAACGGAATGATCTCCATACGCCGCTCACCATGCTCTCGAGCGAGCTCAACGGCGCGCAGCAGATGACGCTCCGCCTCGTCCAGCATGCGAACCCTTCGGCTCTGAAACCCCACCTCGGTCGCCACACCGATTTGAAGGCGAGCGTCCGCCAACTCATTTGCAAGGGTGCCCGCAGCGTCCAACTCACTGGTGGATTGGGCAAGTTGTCCCAGATGGTACAACGCCCGCGCCCGCTTAAGGCGCAGGTCGGCCAGTCTCCGATCCGCATCATCGAGCGTCATGTATTCCCGCGCATCCGTCTCGATCCGAAGCGCCCGTTCGAGGTATTCCAGCGCTTCTCGAACGAACGTCCTCTGCATCATCTTGTCCGCAGCTTGGATCAAGTAAGGGTAGGCCTTCGATGCAACCTCACCCTGCTCGAAGTGGTGAGCCAACGACTCAACCACATAGTCAATGCGGCGTCGATGAATCCGCTCGAGACCCTCGCCAATGCGCCGGTGGATCTGCTGCCGTGCGTTGATCGGGAGATCCTCAAGCACTACATCACGAAGACGATTCTGTGCAAGCTCGAACCGCTCCGTCTCTCCGACCTGGCGCTCTCTGATCAGACCGGCATCGATCAACTCCTCGATGCTTGCCATGATGGTGTCGCTGTCGAGCAATGAGGCATACGACAGCAAATTGGCGTCCATCTCTGCACGGGCCACCGCCAGCACACCCATGAGACGCTTGGAACTTGTACTGAGCGGGGACACGCGCTCCTTGATGGCATCCCGTATGGACGCAGGGATCGGCAGCGTGCTCTCCGCAATCGTTTTTCGGTCGAGGGTGATCCGCCCGCGGCTCCCATCGGGGCCGGGCTGAATTACCCCTTGCTCCAGCAAAATCCGCAGCATTTCTCGGATGAAGAAGGGAACCCCCTCTCCCTCACGGTGCAGCCGCTTGGCCATGTCTCGAACACGCGAATCGTCCTTGACGAGGCTGAGGAGGAGCTCTTCGACGGCACCGACATCAAGGGGACCCAAACGAATCAATTCGGCCTCGACGCCGATGTTCTTGCTGCTCAGTAAATCCTCCAGCACATCGCCACCCAGTGCGGGCTCACGCGTCACGACGACCAAAAGAGGAGCCTCATCCTCGCCCACGAGGTTCCGCACAAGGTACTCGGTCATTTCAATGGAGCCCCGATCCGCTCGGTCGAGGTCATCGAGGACCAACAAATGCGGTCCTTGGTTCTCCAGTAGCCCTTTAAAGGCAGAGAACACGCGCCACTTCTCGAGGGTCGCTTCTCCCGCTTTCCGCTCACCAAAAGCAACAGCGAGCGCGGTGGGCCCGCTCGCATCATCGATCAGCGCGCGGTAGGTCTCGCGGTACGTCTCGAAGGCGCGCTGGTCCGGTGTGATGCTGCGGCCAAAGGAACACGGAATCCCAAACCGCTTGGCTTGGGTCATCGCATCGGCTGCAAGCGCGGAGCGGCCCATCCCGTAGGTGGCCTCGAGCACCATGAGTCCGCCCTGACCGGCAGCGAGGCGCGCGATCGCTTCGCGCACTTGGGCCAACTCGCCCGCCCGGCCCACCACACCGGGGTCCCAATTGCCCGCGTCGACCACCGCATCGGAGGCTGATGCTTCATTGAGAGCATGGAGCAGATGACTCGCCGATCCGAATCGACGCTTCGGATCCTTTTCGAGCAGCCGCACGCAGGCATCATTGAGTACCTTGGGTACCGTGGGTACAATTTCCCGCGGGGGGCGAACCGGCCGGTGAAGATGCTTCTCAAGGTATCCAGCCAGAGTGCGTGCGTTGAACGGCCTCCGTCCGGTCAGCATCAGGTACAGCACCGCACCGAGCGCGTACAGGTCGGTTCTCGAATCCACACGCGCCCCGTTGATCTGCTCCGGTGCAATGTAGGCTGCCGTTCCGACCACCTCGCCAACCGTTGTGAGGTCAGCGCCGGGTTCTTTCACAACCCCAAAATCCATGAGCCTGATGCTTCCGTCACGCAGCAGCATCACATTGGATGGCGTCACATCACGATGAACCAGACCCTGACTGTGGACATACTCAAGCGCCTTCGCCACTGATACCAACACAGCCTGCGCTTTTTGAAACCGGTCCGACGGAGGCATGACCATCCACGACTCAACCGCGGCCCCGAGCTCCAGCCCATCAATGAATTCCATCACGATGAACGGCCGCCCCTCGTAGTTCCCGGTCTCGTACACCCGAAGCACTCCGGGATGCTCTAAGCGAGCGAGGGTATCGAACTCCAAATGGAACCGACGCACAACCTCATCGTGATGGCTGCCCGGCAACACGAGTTTGATTGCGCGGAGTTCACCCGAACCGCGATGGCGAGCCGACAAAATCACAGCCATGCCGCCGCGTCCAACCTCCTGAATGACTTCATAGTCCCCGATCACACTTCCAGGTGACGGCACCAGAGATGGGGCGCTGATGCTCATGCCGCACACCCAGATTTTTTCATTCGCGTAGAATCGTCTACAATCGAAGCCCACCGCGCTGGAGATGCCCCATGCACATTGACGCCGTCGCACGCACCGACCCCGGACCCGTACGCGAGAGCAACGAGGATTGCTTTTTGGTCGACGTGGAGTCGGGCCTGTTTGTGGTTGCCGACGGCATGGGAGGCCACGCGTCCGGTGAGATCGCGAGCGCCATTGCCGTTGAAGCCGTTCAGTCTGTCCTGCTTGGCGAGGTCAACCCTGATGAAACGCGACTGGATCGGGCCAGCATGGACCAAGAAGAAGAAATCCGCGAGCGCCTTCGCTACGCCATGAATCAAGCGTCGATATCGATTCGGCAAACAGCCATGGCGAACCCCGTCCATGCCGGTATGGGTACGACCCTCGCGGTCCTGCTGATCGAGGACGATGAGGCCCACCTCGGCCACGTCGGAGACAGCCGCATCTACCTCTTTCGCGACGACCGGATCCACCGCCTGACACGGGACCACACCGTGGTTCAACAAGAGATCGATGCCGGAACCCTCACGCCAGAACTCGCACGAATTGTGCCTCACAAAAACATACTCACGCAGTCCGTAGGGTATCACGGGCCCGTCGAGCCCGACACCTCCACACGCCCTGTTGATCGCGGTGATTTGTTCATTTTATGTTCGGATGGACTCACGGATCCGCTGGATGACGACGCGCTAGCCGAGATATGTCGGACCCACGCTCCAGAGGACCTCGCTGAGATCTTGGTGCAGAAGGCCATCGAGAACGGTACCGAAGACAACGTCACTGTTGTCGCGGTGCACATTCCGTAAACACACTACTCGCCCAGCAACCCATCGATGTCTTCAGACAGACTGCTCGCTGTGCTTCGAACGAGCTTTACAAGGCCCCGGGTGTGCTCCGAGGACGCATACCAGTCACCATCGGACCCCACTTGCTGGACCGCGATCAAGGTCGATGTCTTATCGCTCGTTAGCGTCACTGAAAATCGCTGCTCAAGGCCCACCAACTCTGTCTCTGGGTCGGCATACCGCGTGCCCTTCAACTCAAGAAATTTGTCAACCCACGTCGTGGGCTGAGCCAGCGGAACGTCCGCAGCAGAGGTTTCGGCCCACGCTGCTTTTGTCGGGTCGTCGGCGTTGAGGTGGACCAGCGACAGGTTTCGACTGTCCGCGGCAATGCTCACATTGGTCAGGTCCGCGCGCTCCACGTCAAATAGACTGCGGTCGGGCAGCCGTGTCCGTGCGTATTTCAGCGGCTGAATCAGCGTGCGATCCACCAGATAGATCTTGCCGGTTTCCTCATGGCGCACGTAATAGTCCCGCGTACCGTAGGCTTCGCCGCCCACGGCGAGTTTCTGGGTTCGACCCCCGCGGTCAATCTCGATGCTTGCGGAAGGCGTCGTCAAGCCAATCGCTTCCAGCTTGGCTTCATCGGTCACATCGAGGGACCGTTGAGCAACCATCGGGCTGAGCGAAGCCATGAGGTCATCGGCCTTGGACGCGGACTTGAAGGCGCTGCGTGTTGCCTTTCGTTCCGGCTCTTCATTCGGTTCGCCGGTGTCATCGCCCTCTCGCGCTGCCGGCAGCAGTTCCTTCGACCAGCGCGTGTAATCCACCCAAAAATAGGAACCGCGGGGATCGCTCATGCGAGCAATGGAGGCTTCCGAGTCTTCACTGACCCACCGAACAGCGGAAATCGCATCCGCATCGCCCTGCAGCAGAACCACCTTGCCTTCAAGGTCCACAGCCTCTTCCGAAGTCCATTCCACCCATGCACCGGCCAAGGCGACGGCCAAAACGATGCCACTGATTGCTGCTGCCCGTTTCATTGCTGGCCTCCATTGCGACGGGACCGAACCCGAAGCAGTCCGACTCCCAAGAAGATGACCGGCAACAACAGCGTGGTGCCGTAGAACATCCAAGCTTCATCTGATTTGGTGTGGCGGATCTTGACGTCTTCTTCGTCATTTACACTTCCGCTCTGGCTTGGCTCATCCACCAACCAAGCAATTCCATCACGCAGAAACTCTTGGTTTCCCTTCGAAAGCGGAAGCACCAAGTCCGAGGCCCATGTGGCATCGCCCATAACGAGCATGCGGAACTCGGCCTCCGAGCCTTCCTCGGTCCCCGAAATGGCTGCGGCCAAAGGCCACCCTTTTCGCTCTTCCTCTCGCGCGTCAAAGCGAAGGTTCGGCTTGGTGTCTTGCCACACCTCGTCGAGGGTCCGTACCGTAATCTCGATCTTGAACGGCGGGCTTTCCGATTGCGTGAGCGGGGCCGCCAGAGGCGTCAATAAAGCAGTGGTCCGGCTGTTCCTCGAGAGGGTGGTCACACTGGGGTGAGTCGAGGCTTTGTTGGTGAAGATGTTGTAGCGGTCCGTGATGCGTCGCGTCGCCCCCCAGAAGTTGCCATCACCCACCAGCATTTTCTCGCCGGCATACGACAAACCGACGGGCGAGAGGAGACCCGACACATCGGACTTGGTGCCCGGATCGAGTGCCACCAACATCGCTCCGCCGTTGGATCGATACGCATCGAGCGCGCTCAATTCTTCAGCGAGGAAGGACTCCGTGGGGCCGAAGACGAGCACCAAATCCGCGTCTTCGGGAACCTCTGTGGCGAGACCTTGGGCTGGGCCAAGCTCTGACACCTTGAAATTGAGCCGCTTCAGTTCGGACTTCACACCATCGATTGTGCGCGCAGGGAGCACGGCACCGCTTTTCTTCCAGTACATCTCACCGTGGCCAACGGTGACATACGCTTGCTTCGGATCGGCCGCAAGCTTCAGCAATGCTTTGGAGACCTCTTCATCCAGATTCTTCAGCTTCCGCTCGGCGGATGACAACTCATCCCCCAGGCGAATGCGTTGGACCTGCTGATCATCGCCAGCCCCGCGCACCAATGCGATGGTCCCGTTCTTCTGCACCCGGAGTTCTTTGGCCAGCTCGGTCTCCAGCGCTTGGTCCACGTAGGCGGTTTCCAGCATGGGGTGATTCAACTGATCAAAATAGGTGCGGACCTCTTCGGTCACATCCGACTGAGACGGGAAGAACAGCCATGCTTGAATCGGCTCATCGAGGTTTTCGATGGTCCCCACGGTGATGTCCCCTGGGCTTGCCGTCTTGAAGTAGCTGTAGTCCCAACGAATGTTGTTCTCACTGGCGAGGTAGTTGAGAGGAAACAGCAATGCGAGCGAGAAGGCAACGCTGAGCCCCGCGTACGCGGCCGTGCTCACTCGGCTCGCCGGCAGCATCACAGGGCTCGCGATTCGAAGCCTGTCCACGCAGATCAACAACGCCGCGGAAACCAGCAACAGCAGCGCGTTCAAGGCGCTGAGCAGAACCGCTGCCTGACTGCGACCCTCATCGTCTAGCCCGAGTGCATCCAGCTTATCGAGTGACAGGACCAACACGCCAACCAGACCCAAGAACCCCAACACCTGCCCGATGAGTGCCCACCGTCGCGCCGCTCCGGCACCGCCATCGCGGTCGGGGCGTCGAACCGTAAGACCGAGGCCCAACAGGACCAAAACCCACCCTGCAGCCTGCGCTTGAAAGAGGGTGTCTGTCGGACCACCGCCGAGTCGAGCCAAGAGCAATACCAAGCCAACGCCAGCGAAATGCATCAACACCGATGGACTCATGTCAGCCTCCTCAACTGCAGACTGCGGGTAGCCAGCAGTAGAAATCCGAAGCAAATGCTTCCGTAGTACACGAGCCCTTCGATGTTCAGGCGCCCCTTCATGAACGGCTGAAAGTGCCGGTCAAATATGGCGCTGTACGAGAACACGCCGTTGAGGGGGGGTTCCGTCATCTGACCCAGCATCCACCCAAGGAGCAACACCACAAGCATTCCAGCCCCCAGAACTGCCGCAAGCAATTGGTTGCGGGCAATGGCGGAGGCGAATGTGCCGATTGCGATGGTGGCGGCACCAAGGCTCAACAACCCGGTGTAGCCCACGAGAATCTGGCCCAGACTCAGTCGACCATGGACGAAAATAAGGGCCGGCATGTAGGCGGTAAGGGCCGTGATGATGGCAAGAAAGGTGAAGGCACCCAGGAACTTACCGAGCACAATCTCATGGGCCGAGATGGGGGCCGTCTGCAGCAGGGTGAAGGTGCCTGTTTGGCGTTCCTCCGCGATGAGTCGCATCGTAAGCAGGATGCCGGCAATCATCGTCGTACCCGACGAAAAATAGAAGAAATCGGACAAGACGTTGGCCGAATAGCGCTCGCGGGTCCCCAGCGCGAAGGCGTTGAACAGCAAGCCGTCGAGGATCAGGACGAGCGCAAGAATCACCCAGCCCCACGCCGTATCAAAGTACGCTCGCAACTCGCGGCGAACCAGCAGGGAAATGGTCTTCATGATTCACCTCCGGCTTCATGGTCGGTCAGTTCTAAAAAGATGCCCTCCAGTTCATCATGCGCATCGGAGATTCCCCGAAGACCCAGCCCCGCACCAACCAGCGCAGCGGCAATGGCTTCCCGGACATCCGAAGCCATCGAAACCCGAATGCTGATGACGCCATCGGTGTGTCCCAACGGAATGATCTTTTTGACCCCATCGATCCCTTCGATGGCCGCACGTGCAGCGTCTTCTTCACCGCGCAGTGAAAGGTCAATCGAGCCACCAATGTGGAAGCGTCCGGCCAACTCCGTCTCCGTTCCTTGTGCCACGAGGCGGCCGTTATTGAGCACCAAGATGCGGTCGCATGTCTGGGATATCTCAGAGAGGATGTGGGAACTGACGAGTACCGTGCACTCATCTTTTAGGCCCTTGATGACCGCTCTCATCTCGACAATCTGTACGGGGTCGAGGCCACTGATGGGCTCATCGAGAATGACAAGCTTCGGCGCGTGAATGATGGCCGAGGCAATGCCCACTCGTTTACGGTAGCCATGGCTCAATTCGCCGATGACCCGATCCGCCACGTCATCGAGGTTGGTTCGCGCGAGGACACCGGGAAGACGATCGGCGATCGCCCCTTCGGTCATGCCACGGAGCCCACCCACGAAGCGGAGACTGTCGGCGACCGTCATTTCCGTGTATAGGGGTGGGTCCTCGGGAAGAAACCCGATCCGTGCGCGGACCCCTGTGGGGCTCGACGCCATGTCGACGCCATCCACGGCAACATCGCCGCCCGACGGCAGAATGAGTCCCGCGAGCACCTTAAGTGTCGTGGTCTTCCCGGCGCCGTTTAGACCCAAAAAACCTACAACTTCCCGCGAAGAAATCGAGAAGCTGACCCGGTCTACTGCACACCGGGAGCCGTAGTATCGGCTCAGCGACTGTACCTCGATCATGATGAAACACTCCGACGTAATGAAGGGGTGAAGCCGTATCGACGGGACCCAACGTCGTCAAGGTGCTTGGTCACGGGAAAAACAGGCTCGGACGCCGCGGTTTCAGGTCAGGGGGAAGACGCTATTGACGACCCGTTCGTGGGAGTCACAGGCCCTCGTCCTTCCCAGTCTAATGTGTGGACCAGCGAACGGAGGGCCCGCACGGTTCGCACTGTGTGCCGTTTGGGGTTGGGCGGGTTGTACCAAAAAAAATACTCGCGAAAGGTACGCGGACGGAAGGGGTTAACGCCCGACCGCGTGATCTCGACCAAGAAGGAAAGGGTGCCGTATTTGCCGTAGATGTGGTCGATCTCTGAACCGTGAGCGCGAAAGAAAAAGCCCCACCGCGATAGCTGCCGAACCTTGTAGGCGTGGGATCCTTGGGCGCGGCTCATGATCGTCCCCAGTCGGTGCAGCTCCGTCCAGTCTTTGGGTCGCTCCCATATGCCCGACCAAGGAGTGTAGAAGAATCCTCCGAAGGCATGAAGACTGATGGCGACATCAAATTGTTCGTTTTCCAGAAGGGCATCGAGGGCACGAGACTCCGGCTGCGACAACGGAGTCTCGGAGCGCGCATAGTACGCAGGGATGATGGCCTTCCAGATCGCTTTTCGTTCGGTGTTGATTGCAAAGTCTCGATTGAGGTCGACCCCCCTCGCGTTCGCCCGACGATAGCGGTTTGCCCCCTCGATGCGATCATTCTCCGCACGGGCGCGACCATCAGGATTCAGCAACGGAACCACGACAACTTCGACCCCATGCGGCGGTTGACCAACCGTATCTTCGATGAACTCGACGGCTGTCTCTGATGTGATCCACTCGAGCGCGTGGATTCCCGCAAACACCAAGACCTTCGAGTGAATGGGTGTCTCCGGGCGACGGATGCGAAACCCCCAAATGGGGCGACGCTCAACCGAGTGCCCCACAATGAAGGGTTGGATGCGTCCCGGTTGTTGGCGGGCGAGGGGCGCGATGGCACGGTGCAAGGCAGGAACGAATCGATAGGCACCCCCGTGATCCGGCTCTTTTTGACGCGCCACCCATGCTTGGTACCGACGGTCCACACTGCGAACGGGATGCACCGCCGGCGAACGGGCCCATACTGAGCCCATCGCAAATACCAAAATGTGCAGTACGGTTACCACGGCACCCTCCTCACCTATCGCCATTCAGGGGTTGATTTTTGATTCGTCCTTAGTACTTAAGGATGGTTAAAACCTCAAGGGGAGTTCTGCGATGAGAACCGACTGGTACAAACCTGTAATGGCAGCCGCCGGAGCCCCACTCCGCACCGAGACATTCAACCTCGCCATTCGCCAAGGCGGCCCGTTTTACATGCCGGTGGATCCGGTCGACTACATCGATTCCCTTCTGCCGCTGTTCACCGATGGTGATCTGCATGTGCTGCAATCGGCCGGACTCGGTGTGGGCGCTGAATACGCCTACGCAATGCGTGGAAGGGTGGTTGTGAGTGGCGTTCCCAAGGGTTCATGGGTCGGCGATCGGGAGATTGTTCTGACCGTCACGGGGCCCAGCGCACTGGTGTCGTTCCTCGAAGCGCAAGTCATCTGGTTGCAGTTTCGAATTCAAGTCGCGACCCTCGCCAAGCTGCACCCTGAACACCTTCAAGCGCGACTGGGGACTGCTACCTGCCGCCGCGAACGCGACATAATCCTCGAGTCCCTCGACCAAGCCGGCGTGAATCCTGACTTTGAGATCATCGTCGATACGGATGGGTATCGCGATCACATCCAGCAGCGGGCGGAGAAATTGCTGGATGTGGTGGAGGATCCCGAGCGCGTCTTTGAGGCTGGGATGCGAGCGGCGAGCTGCTCTGAGCAACATTTAATCGCCGTCGAAGCCACAGCCGAAGCCGGCTTCACTCGGACCTCCAATATCGAGGCAGCCATCGCATTTGGAATGATGGCGAGCGGCACCACGGGCCACGAACACACCCAGCGGTACGGGAGCGATGAGCGCGCGTTTAGAATGGTCCGAGACCGCATGATTGGCGAGGTAACCTTCCTGCTCGACACCTACTCAACTCGGTACTCGGGGCTTCCCACCGCCATCCGCGTCATGAACGAAGCCCCCGCACACGAGTATTCAATCCGCCTCGACTCAGAGAGCACGATGGAGGGTGACTATTTGCTCGGTGTCCACTCCCTCCGCGAAGCCAACCGACCCGTACCCATCAATCTTGGCGGGGGGTTCGATCACCAGCGTACCGAGCGGTTTGAAGCCCTCCGACGGCAAGTCGATTGGCCTCCGGAGATGCAACGCTACATGTATGGGCAATATCTGGTGGAGCCTCATGTTCCTCTCCCCACTCGGGGGGCTGTGGGAGCCGTCTTCAAGTTGAGTCAGACGGGAACCGTTCCGACCATGAAGTTTTCAGATTCCCCCGCCAAACGTTCCGCACCTGGCAATCCCGTGACTTGGCGATTGATGTCTCCGGGACGCGCAGACCGCGGCAACCGACCCATTGGCATCATCGGTCAACTTGGGGAACAACCGCCCGCCGATTACGAAGTCCTGACCGGGGGTCGTGTCATGCACACGCCACCCGAGATGCTCGCAAACGCCATCCCACACCTCAGCCCGCAGACTCAGGCCATTGTCGACTCATTGAACACGTCTCGCCTGACCCTCATCGCTGAGAGCACACAAGCAACACTCTAAGCAGGGAAGAAACCATGCCCGTACTCGATATCCCGGCCCTCATCGACGATCGCGTTCGTGCAGTGCGAGACTATCATCAGCGCACCGGGCTGGAGCGGGCCGAACTCGACCTCAGCGGCGGAATTGACTCCGCTGTCATGGCGGGCATTTTGGCGCTTGCTCTCGGGACGGATCGCATCGCCCTTGTCTACTCGTCGATCAACAGCGGTCATGCAACCCAAGAACGGGCCCGCGTGTTGGCGGATGCCCTCGGTATTCCTCTGGTGTTCCACGACCTGACCGAAACCTACCAAGCCATGACTTCGTCCATGGTGGACAACCTCGAACAGGCTGGTTTTGACCGGCAAACCATCGAGGACCGCATACGGTCCGACAACACAATCTTGGGGTCCATCCGAAGCTGCATTCGTGCCCCTCTCGGGCGAGGGTACCTGCGAATGATGGGCAATGGCCTGCGGCACGGTACCGGAAACGAGTGCGAGGACCGGTGGCTGCGCTTCTACCAGAAAGGCGGAGACGGGGAGGTTGATTCCAATCCCATTGCCATGTTGTCCAAAGGCGAGGTTTATCAGCTTGCTCACGGGCTTGGCATCCGACTCAACGCTGTGGACGCCTACCGCGCCATCATCACAGCCGCACCCACACCGGAACTTTGGGGGGCTGCGGTTTCCCACACCGACGAAGACGAGATTGGGACGTACCTTGGAATCACCGACACCCGCGAGACCTTCTACAGTTACATCGACCCGGACTCTGGTGCGTACACCTCGGTCGGCCTCATTGAACGCGTGGCTCGATTCGTCGACACCCCAGAAGGCGTGGGCCTCTTCGATGACAGTGCGACTGAATCCGATCTGATTCGCATCGGACGCGCCGCACAACAGAGCGCTGCATTTGCCGGAGTCGATTCCTCAGCCATCGACCGCATGCTTGCCGCTGCCCGACGGACGGAGCGGATCACCCGACACAAAGAAAACCCCAACTGCCCCACACTGGGTGACCGAACCGAGATGGTTCGCAGCGGAGTCTTGACCAATCAGCTCCCGGACCCAACCGAATGACGATCACCATTCAGTCGGTCTCATCAACCGAACTCGAGCGATGTGCTCGGCCGATCGTTGCGGTCGATTTGGTGATTGTGGCGATGCAATCGGGGGCGCTGTCGGTCTTGCTTCATCGTCGAACAGAGCCTCCTTTTGAGGGCACATGGGCACTCCCGAGTGGAGTCCTCGATGTGGCGAACCAAGGTTGGCAAGGTGAGTCCATCGCCGAGGCTGCGCGTCGGATTTTCGAATATCAAACAGGAATCGCCAGTGCATCGTGTCACTTTGCCTCGTTGGGTGCGTTCGGTCGCGTTGGCCGTGACCCGCGTACGCGGGTGATCTCGATGGGCTGGCTTGTGGGGGTGTCGCCAGAACAAGCCGCACGGGTCGACACTGACCTCACCTGCTGGAGCGCCATCGCCAACGAGGTTCCTTGGCTACGACTGGCCTTTGATCACGCGGAGATTATCGCGACCGCTGAGGCGACCATCGGCACGACCGATGCCACCAGCCTCGCTCTTTCGTTGGTTTCGCAGCCCTTCACGGTAGCCGATCTACGAGGCGCTTATGAAGCTGTCCTTGGTCGCCCTCAAGACGCCCGCAACTTTCGGCGTAAGTTCCAGCGTCTGGTCGACATCGGAACCGTCGTCGCGAGCGGTGACAAGCGGCACCAAGGAAAATCTCGACCGGCCAATGTGTGGCGAGCCGCCGCGGACCAAACGAACCCCTGATGCTCGGTTAAGGGGACGCCATGTGGACCATCTCTTTTCACGACGGCACCTTGGTGATCGAAGGCGGTGACCTCGAACGGTTGCCTCCCGGGTTTCGCATGGATGATCGCATCGGTCACCCACGAGGGCCCGGCTGGCTGTACCCTCAGGTGATCACCGCCGCGCGAGCATTCCAAGTTCCGTACACAGACAACGCACAAATTTATACAAGACTCGATGGGTTGGCGGCCTGCACGCAGCGTGAGCCGCGTTCGTATCAACGCGACGCCGTCGATGCATGGCATGCCGCCGGTCGCCGGGGTGCGGTGCTGCTCCCCACCGGGTCCGGCAAGACCTTCGTGGCCGAGTTGGCCATGCTCGAGACCGCCCGCGCCACCTTGGTGGTCGCGCCCACCCTCGATCTCGTCGGTCAGTGGCACGACCGACTTCAAACCGCCTTCGGGTGCGCTGTGGGCATGCTCGGTGGCGGTCGACACGAGGTTGAAGACATCACCGTCTCCACCTACGACTCTGCAGCCATTCACATGGGCCGATACGGAAACCGTTTCGGACTGATTGTATTCGACGAAGTTCATCACCTCGGAGCACCCGGGTACCTGTCCGCGGCTGCAGCCTGCATCGCACCCTACCGGCTTGGCCTCACCGCCACGTGGGATGCAGAAGCCGAGCGTGAAGATGCCGTCACCGAAGTCCTCGGCGACATCGTCTACGAAAAGGGCATCACGGAGCTGTCGGGCAACTTTCTTGCAGACTACGAAACGGTGCGCATCGAAGTGTCGCTGAGTCCCGATGAACAGGCCGCGTACGAGGCTGCACGGGGTGAATTCAAGGCCTTCGTTGCCTCCAAGCGTATTCCTCTTGGTGCCCCCCGAGGATGGGCGACCTTCTTGCGGCATGCCGCTCAGTCGAAGGCCGGCAGATCCGCGTTTCAGGCCTACCAAGAGTCCCGAAGGATCGCCCACGGCACCGGCCAAAAGATGGCTGCCTTGTCGCAACTCTTGGCAGACGAACACAGACGTCGTACAATTGTGTTCACCCACGACAATGACACCGCTTACCGCATCTCAAAGCGCTTCCTTGTTCCCTGCATCAGCCACCAAACCGACGTCAAAGAGCGGCGAAGCATTCTGGATGCATTCGACGACGGAACCCTACCGGTCATTGTCACCAGCCGGGTCCTCAACGAAGGGGTGGACATGCCTTCCGCCGAGGTCGCGATTGTGCTGAGCGGCACCGGCACCGTCCGCGAGCACGTTCAGCGGCTCGGACGCATTCTGCGACCCCAAGCCGGCAAGCAAGCGGTGCTGTACGAGGTGGTCGCGGCCGACACGGCCGAGATCAACACAAGCCGCAGACGGAGGCGCCACGATGCTTATCGGTGAGTTGCCC
>DEBL01000076.1 GCA_002348535.1 Deltaproteobacteria bacterium UBA2957
CTGCAGGGTTTGCTGCGCATCATGCTGACGTTGCTGGCGCGCATAGAACCGGTCGACAAGATGGGTCGTTTCTTCCATGTTTGCTGCCTGCAGCGTTTCGCGAACCGGAGGCCAGTCCAGTGGATCGGGCAGAGGTGCAGCAATCATTTCGTTGAGGACCACCGCTGTGACCGAGTATCCACTCTCGATGAGGCTGGAGTGGAGAGCTAACGTTTCGGATACCGGCATAGCCTCTGGGAGGCACGTCATCACGATACCGGTGTGGTTGGTGTTTGATGTGAGATCGTGGACCAGTTTCGAGTTCTTGAAGATGGGGCCTCGCCGCGTGAGTTCCATCATCGCGCGCGGTGCATTGAGCATGTGAAGTCCATGCCCGGTCGCCGGTGCGTCGACAATGATCCGATCCCAAGTCGGGGAACCATCCGTGAAGTCCAGCTCTGTGAGGTCGTAAACCTTGCCGAGGTGGACCGAATCGTGCAAACCGGGGACTGCATCCATGAACGGCCCCATGATTCGATTCTTGAAGACCATCGTGTACAGGGCACGAATTTTGATTTGCTTGATGATGAAGTCTTCGATCGCTTCATCGGAGGTGATCGACAAGGTAAAGAGGTTTTCGTCAACACGCTGTGGTGCATAGGTGCTGGGCTCTCCTCCGAGGAGGGGGCCAATTCGACGCGTCCCGTTGCATTCCACCAGCAAGGTTCGGAGACCCCTGCGGGCCTGGACAAGTCCCAGTGCCGCTGTAACAGTCGTTTTTCCGGTTCCGCCTTTGCCGGTCACAATGAGTAGGCGGCGGTCGAAGGTTTTCATTCCTCTTCACCACCCGCCAAGAGCACGTCAGCCACACAGCGAAACACTCGGGCCGAGATCAGCATTTCTTGATGTCCGAGGTTGGGCATTTCGATGCAGCGCGCATGGGACGGGCAGCCCGATTTGGAGGGAAGAACAAGATGGTCGGATTGGCTCCATATCGCAACGGTGTCACCGGTGTAGCCTGCCAACGCGTTGATAATCTCGCCGTCGGGTCGTATGTCGATTGCCTCTCGCCGAAATCCGAACACGTGCGTCTTTGAGCCGGCCCAAGGCGTTCCGACGGTCACAAGACGGCGGACGTGCGGTGCATATCCAAACTCTTTCAAGGCATAGGCGGCAATGACACCGCCCATGGAATGGGCAACGATGTCGACTTGGTCGGCCTCTGCTTCAGCCTTCAGTTGCTCGATCGCTCGACCGAGTCGTTTTGCGAACACGGGAATTGGGCTGCTGTTTGGTCGATTATTAATGGCCCAGACCCACTCATAGCCACGTGTATGAAGGTAGGTTTGAAGAAAGGTGAAGCAGCCACGATTGAGGCCATAGCCGTGCACTAAGAGGACGGGCAGTCGGTCACGAGAGGCGGATGGGGTGTCGGCGATGTCTCGTTGTTTTCGCTTGCGCGTCGGGGAGTTGGGCCACCATCCGATGGCAATGGTGGCGACAACAATGATGTTGGCGGCACTCTCACGGAAAAACCAACTCGCTCCGGCTCGGCTCAGTCGCATCGGTCGGCTGTGCTCGAGTGCGGTCCATGTTGCCCCGCAAAATACAGGCAGTGCAGCTGCGACCATGACCAGAAGGGCGATTGATAGGAAAATTTCCATTGGGGTCGAGCCTACCGCTTGGAGTGCAGTCTCGGCAAACCACTGCACGCTGTTGATGGTCGAGTTAGTCGGGCTCAGTTGGAGGGACCATGCCGATTTATGAATACGGGTGTGACGAGTGCGGTCACACATTTGAGCGTCTTCAGAAAGTATCTGACGAGCCTGTTCAGGACTGTCCGGAATGCGATGTGGACGGCAGGGTAAAGAAATTGATCAGCCGCAGCAGTTTCGTGCTGAAGGGTGGCGGTTGGTACAAAGACCACTACGGCCTCAAGAGTGATTCTGGAACGAGTGAATCAGGGAGTTCAGACGAATGAGTGTCCAACTACTCGACGGCAAGGCTGTGGCTAGGGCAACGCTGCAATCGTTACGGTCACGTATTGATGCTCTGAGTCGGAAACCGGGCATTGCGGTGGTGCGTGTCGGCGAAGACCCGGCATCGAAGGTGTATGTGGGCCGGAAAACTGCCCGTGCAGGGAAGCTTGGCTTTCGGCATGAAGAGGTTCACTTAGACGCATCGGTTTCTCAAGCAGAGCTTGAGGCCGTGGTCGACACACTCAATGCGGACGATGGAATCGACGGTATTTTGGTCCAGCTGCCACTGCCTGCGGGGCTCGATTCCACAGCGATACTCGACCGAATCGATGCCGCAAAAGATGTCGACGGATTTCATCCCAATAACGCTGGGCACCTTTCACAGGGCCGTTCGCGATTTGTCCCATGCACCCCAGCAGGAGTCATGCGGATTCTCGATCATTACGGCATTGACCTTGAAGGCAAGCGGGCCGTTGTGGTCGGGCGAAGCAATATCGTGGGGCGGCCCATGGCCATGTTGCTCGAGCAGGCAAACTGCACGGTCACGGTGGCGCACAGCCGCACGCGAAATCTTCCTGATCTGCTGGCGGATGCCGAAGTGGTTGTCGCGGCGATCGGTCGACCTAACTTTGTCGAGGGAGGCTGGGTTCGCCCGGGCGCGGTTGTGGTCGACGTTGGTATCAATCGAATAGAGGATGGTTCACTTGTTGGAGATGTCGACACATCCTCGGCCAGCGAGCGCGCTGCCGCCATCACTCCAGTGCCCGGAGGTGTCGGGCCGATGACCATCGCCATGTTGATGGCCAATACAGTCACAGCGGCTGAGCAACGCTTAGGGTTATCCGGCGAGGGGTGACGGTCACCTGCGAGAGGACTTAGCTGCTGCTTTGGTCGCCCCATGGGGGACACGAGCACACGAGATTTCGGTCTCCGTATGCGTCATCTACTCGTGCAACCGGAGGCCAATATTTGTGGCCTTGCTCATCGTGGTTGGGCCACGCCGCCTGCCGGCGAGAGTACGCGTGTGTCCATTCGTCGCCACCCACTTCTCTGGCAGTGTGAGGGGCGTTTTTGAGGGGGTTATCCTCGGGGTCAAGTGTGCCGTTCTCGATGGCCTGAATCTCGGCGCGGATGGCGATCATGGCGTCGCAGAATCGGTCGATTTCGGCTTTCGATTCGCTCTCGGTAGGTTCGACCATGAGGGTTCCAATTACCGGCCATGACATGGTCGGAGCGTGGAACCCGAAGTCCATCAGGCGCTTGGCGATGTCTGCTGCAGCGATGCCGCTTCCCGCTTTGAAAATTCGGCAGTCAAGGATGCATTCGTGCGCGACTCTGTTTTCTCGCCCTGTGTACAGCACAGGGAAGTGTTCACGG
>DEBL01000119.1 GCA_002348535.1 Deltaproteobacteria bacterium UBA2957
GACCAAATGCTCTGGGTCACCGTGGTCGCCACACTCGCCCTTGCCATGGATGGATTGGACGGGTGGATTGCTCGGCTGACCGACAGCGCTTCTGCATACGGTGCACAACTCGACATGGAATTTGATGCAATCCTGATGCTGGTATTGTCGTGGCTGGCCGTACAGTGGCACCAGACCGGCCCGTGGATTCTCGTCTGTGGTCTTGCACGCTACGCATGGATTGCGGCTCACGCGCTCCTTCCTTGGTTTCGCCGACCACTGCCGGAATCTTTTCGTCGAAAGGCGGCGTGTGTCGTGGGCATTATCGGACTGACATTGACTGTCTCACCGATTCCCGGTGCCGTGATCTGGGGCACCACGGCGGCCGTGGCGCTTGCCGGATCCTTCGCCGTCGATCTGGTTTGGCTTGTGCACCGACGCCACCGGGCGCTTTAGCCCGCGTTGAGTGACGGCCTGCTGCAGTCGAATGCCATCACAAGATCGTTTCGAAACGTGCCATCTCGGTCTTGAAACTCGCCGACAAGCCGCCCTTCCACCTCAAAGCCCAGCCGTCGGTACATATCGACCGCGCGTGTGTTGTCTTCGAATACGTGAAGTGCCAACTTGTGCAGAATCGGGTTCTGCTCTGCCCACAATATTCCGGCTTCCATCAGTGACCGGCCGACGCCCTGCCCTCGGGCGGTTTGATCCACAAAGATCTCGATCAGACCCACGTGTTTGGTTCGATCCTTGTTTCCACCGGTGATCGACATCGCGCCGACAATGGTGCGCTGCAATCGAGCCACCAGAAATCGGCTATTCGATTCGCTGTTCCACTCGCGAATCACCTTGGCCTGCCACGTCTCCGTGCCGGTGAATTCGTCCTCGTAGGTCATAAACCAACGGTCCTCACTAAGAACCCGGCGGTACATATCCACCACGTCCAAGGCGTCCGAATCTGTGGCCGTATCGATTAAAATGGGGCCAGACAACACAGCACTCACCGGCGCCCTCTTGGTTGCACGTTGAGGCCCACGCCGATCACTCTAAACCAGCCGGCCTGCATCAGCGCCCTACCACTGGCCTTCACGTTCTTTGATTTCAGTGATCTTGTCGTCATCGACAATCAGTTCTTTGGTGTACAGACGCTGCGCCTTGTAGTTGTCCTTGCTGCCCTTGACCCAGACCTGATGCACGCCGTCTTTCCGCACCTCAAACCGATACACAAACAGTTCCGACCGCTGGGCCTGACGGCCAGGCAGCTTTCGACGAACAAAGGGCATACCCCACGATTGGTACACCATGTGCTTGTCCCACCCCACCTGAACGGCACCTTGAACAATCTTCTCGCGAATGTGTGCGTCGTACTGGTAAAACTTGTCCCACAGGCCCTTGTCCTTCAGCCACTGGTCCCGCTCCTCGCGGGTCTTGTTCTTGAAGTACGCTTTGCGCTCATCTTTACTCCGTTCACCCCGTGCATCCGGGCGGTCGAGGTACACCCGAAGCGCCATGTAGTGGTCGTACTCCTCCTCATCGAGTTTCTTGATCTTGCTGGAGATCGAGCACCCCGTGCTCATCGCAAGGGTAAGGAGTGCAAGTAAAAAGGTCTGGCGCATGGTGCCTCCGTTTTGAGTCATTAACCGTCTGGAAGTGCGAAGGGTTCTGAAGGAGATGTGGAGATGATTGCCCGGCGGTTCAACCAGCCCTTCCTTCCGTCCGTCAGCATAACCAGAGCGTGGGTCTGCGTTTGATCGGCCACCGTGACGGTGGCACCTTCATGAAGAGCAAAGAGCGTGACACCCGATGGGCCAAGCGTGCTTCGCACATCCACCTCGCCCACAACAATGACCGCCCCCGTGCCCCTCTCCATCGTGTCTATCGTCGATGCGGCAAGGATCAGCGCGGTTACCGTCACTCCACCCAATACGAGACGCGACGGTCGAAGATCGGGCCGAATTCGCCCCAAAACCAACCACCAGAGACCCAACGAGACGGCCCCCGAGGCCGCCATCGCAGTCTCCAGTGGAGACAACATGGACTGCCAGAAAAAGGCGCTCCGGTGCCGCTGGGGAGGCTCTATTCGGTCCCTTAGCCCTTTGCTTGCGTGCACGAGATTGGCGGCGATGTCCCCGTTTCGCGGTTCCAGCGCCAATCCACGTCTCCACGCTGCAATCGCAGGTCCGGGTTTGTTGAGTCGGTACAGTGCGTTGCCGAGTCCGTGGTATACCGACGGATCGATGGACCCTTGCTCCAGTGCATCGGTAAAGGCTTCCACTGCCTGCTGCGACTGCCCGGCCCGGAGGGACTCGATTCCACGAGAGTAGGCCTCTTGATCCGGTGCACCGCATCCCACCAACACCATCATCAGTGCCAGCATCACAATGCACCCACAATGCGGGCGACCCGCTGCTCGATGGAATCTGCATCGGCTCCACCGTACCGGGCAGCCTCTATGGCCTCAAACAACCGCACCCAGTCCTCACCCAACTCACTGACTGCGTCCAAGGTCACCGATTCAGGTGACTCTCCGATTCGAATGGCACACGCCTCACGGAAGCAGCGCTCCAGTTCGGCGAGACGCTCCGCAGGGTCTGCCGGCAGCGCCCGAAGTCTCTTTTTCAATGCGGTCCGGGCGTCAACCGTGCGGCTGCGAACCAACCCCACCAGCCCCAGCCCAAGGTAAATGGCGGTTGGAACTGCAGGAAACAGCAACAATGAAGACAGTTGACCGGCTACTGTTCGATCCGAGACAGTCGCGGATCGCTCCACAGGCAAAATGTCCTCGCCCATCGACTCAACTGTCGAGCGGGTATCTCCATCACCAGCCACAAAGCTCTCCACCACGCCACCGCCTTCTTCGCCATCGGTCACCGTTAGCTCCAGTGCTTGCGATGAGATCCGCTCGTAGCGACCGGAAGCAGGATTGAAGGTCTGTATCTCAATTGGCGGAACGCTCAGAACGCCGGTGGCCTCGGGGACAATGGCTCGACGCAGCGTCATTCGCGATCGAAACCGTCCATCCTGCAACTTGGTTTCTAGGGTTGGCTCGTCGTCGTACATGCGGAATCCAGCATCATCACTCGTCAACGGAAGTGCATAGCCAGCGAGCGTCCCATCCCCTTCGAGCACCACACGAACCGTGACGCTCTCCCCCATCTTGACCGTGGACTCACTGCCGGTCATCGATACCGAGAAGTCGCCCACCAATCCGGAGAAGTCTGCGGGTTGATCATCCACTGGGAGCGGACGAATGTTTACGTCCACGGCCTTTGTCGCGAGGGTGAGGGTTTCTGTGCTCCCATGCATGCCAAACGGTGAATCGTTGAACAAATCATCTATCGTTCTGCCCCGTCCGCGCTTGCGCGACCGTTTCCGTTCAGTGCGGAACTGAGCCGTGAGTCCGGCAGCCGAGATAAGGTGAGGGCCCGTACCAGACGCCACGAGGGGCACCTCGATCGTCTGCACCGTGTACGGCTTACCACCCTCCATCATCTGAAACTCTCGCTGCGCTGACTCGGTGTTTACCTCCTCCACAAAGCCAGGAAAATCTGGGCGGACCCACCGCGCATTGATGAGGGGACGGTCGTACTTGAACTGGAACCGGTACACCACGACTTGCCCGACATAGGGTGCGTCACTCGTGACCGATGCAACCACTGGATCGCCGCCCTGCTGCGTCGGCGGAGACCCAACTGCAATGGTGATCGGCCCCGCTGTGAGCGCCTCGCCATCGATCACCAAACTCACCGGTCCGATGGACCATGTTCCCTCGCGCGTCGCCGCAACTTGGTAGGTGAACTCCGTAATCCGGGTCGACTCAAAGTTTACAATGGTGTGCTGTTGACTGGAGCCCTGATACTGGGCGAGGAGCCCGTCCGACACCGGTAGCGACGGCGCACCCTTGATCCGACCGTTGATGACCTGAAGCTTAACGGGAATGGCTTGACCCACGACCAGTTCTCGGGTGTCAACTTGGAGCGCAAGCTCCGCAGCCAAGGCCGCGCCGAAAAGAGCAACGATCACCAGTCTTTTCCTCCTCGACTTGCAGGATCAATCACCACCCGCGGATCTCCCTCTTGCACCGATTCGAACATTCGTTCCGCTTGGTCTTGTGTCATTTCACTGAATTCCGCTGGGGCTGCCGGCGCTTCCCCTGTATCGTCTCCCCCGTCGGGCTGCGGTGAATCCTCTGCCGCAGGGTCCGGAGCAGACCCGGTGTCCGTCGGCGCGGGGGGGGGCTCGCTGGGCTCTCGGGTTCCGTCGTTCTGGTCTTGCGACTCGGACTCCTCGTTCTCGTTTGGTTCGGATTCATTGGTATCGGATTCTTCGGGCTCGCCATCTTGGGGCGGAGGCTCCTCCCCGAGGCGTTTCTGGATCTCTGCTTGAACTGCTGCGGCATTTTTCTGAGCGCCGGGATGGTCGGGCTGATCTTGAAGCACACGCTGCCATGCTTCGAGCGCTTCCGTTAGCCGCCCCCCACGGTAGGCAGCGAGGCCGCTGTTATAGCGTGCTCGGGAACGGATTTCGGAGTCCTTGGTCCGGTCCGCAACTCCGGTGAGCACATCGGAGGCCTCGTTAAAACGACCCGCCCGAAACAGCGCGCCACCGAGTCGCTCGGCCACTGCGAGGTCATCCGGATTCGACACCTGCTCAGCGGTCAACGCGGCGATGGTCCCCTCCGCCCTCGCGGGCGAGGCCACCACCAGCACGATCAAGGCAACGCCAACCGGGCGCATTCGTCCACGCGCGGCGAAGGCAAGAAGCCCAAAGAACCAAGCGACTCCGAGGGGCCACTGGAAACGCTCGATCCAGATTTTTTCCCGTCGCACTGACTGTTCTGCACGCTTGAGTTTGCCCAGTATTTCGCCGTGGTA
>DEBL01000159.1 GCA_002348535.1 Deltaproteobacteria bacterium UBA2957
CGGCGGAGAGTTCGAGCGCGCAGTCGTTCGACCCGATGGACGCCCGATCGAATTCAATGAGCCCGACGGAGTCCAGTGGATATTGAACCAGCTCGCGACAGACGACTCGTGGGAACCGGTCCACGAAGGCGATCATCTCATTGCCCTCCATCGCAATGACGGTTCGAACATCACACTGGAACCCGGGGGTCAGGTGGAGCTCAGCGGTGCGCCTCACCGCACGCTCTCTGCACTTGCCGAGGAGATGATGAGCAATCGGAATCGGTTGCTCGAGATCTCAGCCTCCAAGGACCAAGTGTGGATTGCCGCAGGTCTCACTCCCATTGCTCCAATCGCGTCCATCCCCTGGGTCCCCAAAGGCCGCTACGCCATCATGCGCCGCTACCTTCCGGCTCGCGGTGACCTCGCTGCCCACATGATGAAGGGCACCTGCAGCGTCCAAGCCAACTACGACTTCTCCGGCGAGGCCGACTGTGCCCGAAAGGTTCGACTCAGCGCCGGACTGGCGCCGCTGACCACAGCGTTGTTCGCAAATTCACCGCTGATGGAGAACAAACCTTCCGGCTTCAAGAGTTTCCGAGGGCACATCTGGACCCGGACCGATCCCGACCGCACCGGATTCCCACCCGGCCTGCGCGCAGACTACTCCCATGAGCGGTGGGTTGACTATCTGCTCGACTCGCCAATGATGTTCCGTGTCGAGGGCAGCGATTGGGTTCCTGCGCACGGCACACCCTTCAAGGTGTTCATGACCGACGGGATCGACGGCCACTACCCAACTTGGGCAGATTGGGACTTGCACCAAACCTCTGTGTTTCCCGAGGTCCGCATCAAGCGCACCATCGAGATCCGAGGCGCCGACTGCGTCGGGCATGACATGGCCCTCGCATTCTGTGCCCTGTTCACAGGGATGCTTTACTGCCGCATTGCATTGGACGAAGGCATCGCACTCGTGAAGGAGTTGGAGCAATACGGAACCCACGCTGAACGGTTCGAGTTGGCGTGCCGCGATGGGCTTTCGGCGCTGGTGGGCGGTCGATCCCTCGCTGATTGGGCCTGCGATTTAGGGGAAATCGCTGAACGCGGCCTGAAGGCATGCCTGCCTGAAGATACCGAGAAGATTGCGCCACTCCTCGAGCGGATTGAAGCCGGGCGGTCCCCCGCGGACGACATCTTGGATGCGTGGCACGCCGACCCATCACCCGAAAACATCATCAACTGTGTCGCGTATTGAAGGAGGCCTCATGCCAACAGGAAAAGCCATCGCTATCCTTGGAGCCAAGGGAGGGGTCGGAACCACAACCATTGCCGCCAACCTTGCCGCCGAATTTGCAGCGAATCCAGATCAATCCGTGGTGCTGGTGGACTTGAACCTGTTCCTCGGGGACGTCGGTTTGCACACCGGCATCGAGTCTGGACCAACGGTCTTGACTGTCATCGCCTCCGATACCGCCCCCGATGCCTCCGCATTGGCTCGCCATCCACTCGGTTTTTCAGTCTTGGGACTGGCTTCTGACTTGTCTGATGCCGATGAAGTGCCTGCCGAGGCCGTCGTCTGGCTACTCGATTCGCTTCGATCTCAGTTCGACTGCGTCGTGGTAGACGCGGGTACGGACTTGAATGAAGTATCGCTGACGGCTTGCCGGTATGCGGACGACCGGCTGTTGGTCACCACCGAGCAGCGTTCGGCCTTGATTGGTGCCAAGCGGCGACTCCATGTCCTTTCTCAGCTGGAGATCCCGGGCACTGTTGCGCTCGGGGTCATCAACCGAGCCCATGCCGACTCGGGTGTGAACCCGGCCGCGGTTCACCAAGCGATCGGTCTCACGGTCATTGCCCGAATTCGCAATGCTTGGGCCGACAATCAGGCGGCACTAACCGCGAAAAAGCTACTTCGGGAGCACTGTCCCACCGCAAATGTCACACACGACTACACACAGATCACGCGACATGTGCGATACTGAAGGAGCCTGAGGGAACAGGCACTGGGGAGGGAGTCTCGGGGGCCGCAATGAGCAGCAACAAGCGACGAACGCCGTCCTTTCGCGTCGGCCAAATAGTGCACCACAAGCGGTTCGGTTACCGCGGGGTCATCGTTGATGCTCACACGGACTTTGAAGGCAGCCAAGACCTCTCGAAACGAGTCGAACCGAGCGCAGCTGACCGCAGGCGGCCTTGGTACCAAATTCTCGTACACAATCGCGCGATCGAGACGTACGAGGCCGAGAGCAATCTCGAGGAGGATCCCAGTAAGGAACCGGTAAACCATCCATACGTTCCCGTGTTTTTCAACGAGTTCGAAGACGGCCAGTATCGCGTCGGTGGAATGGAGAACTAGGGGCAGCAACCCCGCTCTACGTTAGGGGGTCGGCACTGGAGAAACCCGATGTCGATTCACCCCACCGCCGTTGTCGATGCCGACGCTAAAATCGCCGAAGATGTCCGCATCGGTCCCTATGCTGTCATCGGCCCGGGCGTCGTCTTGGACGCAGGTGTCTCTGTGGGCCACCATGCCAGCGTCACGGGCCCCACAACCATTGGTGCCCAAACGAAAATCTTTTCGTATGCGGCGATTGGGGGCGACGCACAAGACAAAAATTACGCGGGGGAAGATGCGTTCCTGTCGGTCGGCGAGCGAAACATTTTTCGCGAGTATGCGACGGTGAATCGGGGCACACGAGGGGGACATACCACAATCGGAGACGACAATTTATTCATGGCCTACAGCCATGTGGCGCACGACGCGACGATTGGAAATCACTGTGCTTTCGCCAACTCAGCAAACATTGCAGGCCATGTTCAGATCGAAGACAATGTGGTGCTCGGCGGGCTTGTTGGCGTTCACCAGCACTGCCGAATCGGTCGCTGCGCCATGGTGGGAGGCGGATCGATGGCAGCGCAAGATGTACCGCCCTTCACAATTGCTCAGGGGGACCGCGCACGCCTGTACGGGCTGAACATCGTTGGGCTCCGGAGAAACGGCTTCTCACTCGACGTCGTAAACGCGCTGAAAGGCGCTTATCGAGAGCTCTTTCATCAGGGCCTGCCCTTGCGGATCGCACTCGAGCAAGTGCGAGAGGTGTATGCCGAAATGTCCGACGTGCTCGAACTGCTCACCTTCATCGAGGCCTCGACACGCGGCATCTGCCGCTCCGCAGGTACAGGATCGGTCTCGGATGCCTGACCAGGCCGGACACGTGCGGCATGAGCAGCACCCCGATGCGTGAGCCACACGGTCGGGTAACTAAACAGGTGTTGCGGCTCGCCGGGTTCTGGCATGCGGGGGTATCGACGCCCTTGCTCGATGGGGATGGACGCTCCGTCGACCGCCCTTCCAAGGCCCCTTTCACCCGAACCCACAGTGGCGAACACGCATTATGGCTACGTTGATCATCCATGGCGGTGCAGGTGGAGTTCGCCCGCGTGCCGAGCGAGACCACATCGCGCAAAATCTATTGACCATCGCGCGCAACACTTGGCAACGCATTCACGCGGGAACGTCGGCACTGGATGCAGCCATCTACGCCACCGTCCAACTCGAGGACGACCCGCTGTTCAATGCTGGCCTCGGGTCCAAATTGCAGTGCGATGGAAAAGCCCGTCTATCGGCAGCGCTCATGGATGGTGCCATGGAGCGGTTCAGTGGCGTGATCAATGTGGAGGGTGTGGTAAACCCCATCCTTCTTGCAGCCCAGCTGCAAGGAGAACGAGACCGAGTGTTGGCCGGGACCGGTGCTCGCGACCGTGCGATCGAACTTGGTCTTGCAATGGGAGATGCGCGCACCGAACGGTCCATTCGAGCTTGGCGAGAGCGGCGCGACGGCTCAACCGGAACCGTCGGAGCGGTTGTCCTCGATCACGAACAGCGGATCGCCGCTGCAACAAGCACCGGAGGGCGCGGCTTTGAGCGCGTCGGCCGCGTCAGTGACTCCGCTACGGTCGCCGGCAATTTTGCTTCACCAAACGCGGGGGTGAGCTGCACCGGAATCGGAGAGGACATCATCGACGGTGCGCTCGCGACTCGACTCGTCGCGCATGTAGAGTCGGGCCGCGCTCTGGCGGAGGCTGCCGATGATCTTATTCGCCGAATGCGCCAACGTACGTGGTCCGCAGGCCTGATTGCGCTCGACCAAGACGGGTCATGGATCGCACGAACCACCACCGACATCATGTACTGGGTCGCCATTGATGCGTCAGGGGAACATCGATTCGCCGATCCTGACGACTGACGGCGAGCCTGTTGATCTGCAGAACACGATGAGCAACAGGAGCCTTCGGGGGATAAAGCAAAAAGCAATGCCGTTTCTACCCTACAACCACCGTCCCCAGTCCGAGGCTCGCCCCACACCCTCATCGGGCCTTGTGCGCCATTCCGACATGCATTCGATGGGAATCAAGGCATTCGAATCGTGGTATTTCCGAAAGGTATCGGTGCTTCATGTGCATGACTTCTGTTGCGCCAAGGCGGTCGGGACATGATCGGAATTGTCCTCCCCACCTACAACGAGGCGGGTAACCTACCCACTCTGATCGAAGGCCTCCGAGAGCTTGATGCCGAGATTATCGTGGTCGACGACGGAAGCTCAGACGGAACCGAGGCCATCGCACGAGAGGCGGGTGCGACCGTCCTCCAGCGCGGCGCGAAGCTTGGACTGGCGAGCGCCTATGTCTACGGGATGGGCATTGCGATTGAGCGAGGCTTCGACCCAATAATTCAGATGGACGCCGACTTGAGCCACAGGCCCTGCGACGTTCCAGCGATGGTGGCAGCCGCCGAACGGGCTGACCTTGTCTTGGGCTCCCGGTGGATTGACGGCGGAGGGATCGAGAACTGGGAAACCAGTCGAGAAATGCTGAGCAAGTTCGGGTCCGGTTACGCCCGCACGCTCTTGGGGCTGCCGTACTCGGATTTGACCGGTGGGTTCAAGGCGTGGCGAGCGCAGACACTCGCTGACATCGAGCTGCCCAGCATTCGCTCGGAGGGGTACGCCTTTCAGGTCGAGACGACCTTCCGCGCCCACCGACGCAATGCGCAGGTGACGGAAGTCCCGATCGTGTTTGCCGACCGTCTGTCGGGCACGTCGAAGATGTCATGGGGCATCGCGATTGAAGCGGCATGGGTTGTTCCAATGCTTCGCTGGCGCGGAACCTGATCGACCGCGCTCACCGGTAACTGGTCGACATCGACGGCATCCATATGCGCGCATTCGGTCGGACCGTACCCAACGGATCTGGCGTTCTGGCGCTCACACTACGGGTTGACCAAGCACAACAATGAATTCGCGTTCTCGGCGATCCATTTTGACTCCCAATGGGTCCAAAACCCGCGTTGAATGTGACGGACTTGTGCCGATCTCCTGGATGTCACTTGCCCGTCACCGAAGACGGTTCCGTTTCACACGGCCGTCACACAAGCAAGTCTGGGTTGCTGTAGAAACAATCATCCCAAACCTCCCAACCCAACTCGTGGAGAACAACATGACTCACACAGCACACACTCTCGGCGTCCTCGGCCTCACCGCCGCCATGACCCTCAGCACTGCACAGGCCGACACCGGGCTGTACGACTGGGGCTCCTACGGAGACGGCGCTTCTGGCTCAACCTACACTGACGTCTCGGACGCAGAGACCTCGTTCAAGGGCGCAGTCATGCTGCAAGCCGGCATCGACGTGACTTTCGGTGAGGTCACAAGCGGCATCCTCGAAGACGACGACAACTACCGCTACGCCTTCTTCTCCGGGAACACCCTCTACGCGGGGGTCGAGGATGTCCACGGCAACACCACGGACATGATCGCCGAGTTCTTCTGGTTCGAATCGTCCATCGAGCGCGGTTCTGACTTCTGGGTAGCCGTCGTGAAGGCCCGCACAACACCAAACCTCGAAGAGGGGTGGAAGTTGCTGGTTGAAGACGAGCCCGTGC
This sequence comes from Deltaproteobacteria bacterium UBA2957, assembly GCA_002348535.1. GTDB lineage: Bacteria > Myxococcota_A > UBA796 > UBA796 > UBA796 > UBA796. Next base: position 5,924 of record DEBL01000159.1, read on the forward strand.
TGAGCCTGCACGCAGAAACCTTCAACGACATGGGCAACTCTGGATTCCGGTGGGACTGGTCCATTCCCTTCGAGTCCTATGGCTGGGATGCCTATGGCTCCGTGACCATGGAGAGCGCCTACGGCCTCAACACTCATGCGGAGGGCGCCTCGATGGTGGCCTTCGAGTACAAGAACAAAGATGAGGCTGCCGGCGGCGAGCTGATGGAAGAGGTCTCCTCCACGGTGCAGTCCAAGGGCTACATGAACGACTCGTTCCAGATTCAAACAAGGTACCAGATCACGCTCTGGCGCTGGGAGATGATGGTCCAAGGCACCCCATCGGACATGGACTGGGACCTGTATTTGGACAGCTGGGACCGCCAAGAGCAGAACGCCTACCACGAGTTCATGGTCGTCATGCAAGCCGATGAGGGCAAGGGATTCGAACTTGAACGCCTCGAACTCTCTGGCAACACCACTGACCCCCGCTGGTACTGGTGGGATGCACAAAGCACCGTCAGCATCGCGGTCAACGACATTCGAATCTCTCGTCCCGACATCGCATACGAAGATCTTGAGACGGGTCCTGAGACGGACATCGGCGGTGAGGAAGACGCGGAGCTTGAGGCGGGTGCCCCCGAGGTTGGCGACGACATCGCTGAAGACGATGAGGGCGACAATGCTCCGTCCAGCACCACAAACGTAAACGTGGAGATGCCCCAAGCACAAACCGGGTGCTCCACGACCGGTAGCCAGACCGCGCCAATGGGACTCGCTCTCGCGCTCGGACTGGTTGCCATGGGCCGTCGACGCGACGACTAGTTCTTTCCAAACTAAACAGGGTGGTCCGGGTTCCGGTCCACCCTGTTCCTGTTTTGTGAAGCGTCAAATCCCACAATCGGGCGATTTATTCGACTCGATACGCACCGTTCACGATCGTCTTGTGTGGGGTTGTGGCTGCACGATCCGTTGCGGGCCAATAGTGGGAACGCATGTCCAGTCCTGACGATGCCCGCTTCCCCATCCTGACACCCCAAATTGGGGAGTACATCAACCAACTCACGGGGCCTTCGTCACCGTTAGCCGAACAGCTCGCTGCTCACGCTCACGAACACGGATTTCCGCTTATCGGAGAGTCGTCGGGTCGATGGCTCGAGATTCTTACGCGCGGAATTGGCGGAAAGCGGGTCTTCGAATTTGGATCGGGATTTGGTTTTTCGGCCTACTATTTTGCTCGAGCAGTGGGTCCCGAGGGAGAGGTGGTCGGATCCGAGTTTGATGCGGATGAGATCGAAGACTTTAAACGACTATTTGCAAACGATTCCATCGGTGAGCGCATCCGAATTCTTCAAGGGTCAGCCATCGACGTATTCAACGCCACAACAGGGATGTTTGATGCGGTCTTGATCGACATCGACAAAGAAGACTACATCGACGCGCTACACGCCTCGATTGCGCGGGTTCGACCCGGGGGTCTCATCATGGCAGACAATGTGCTCTGGGGCGGTCTGACGGCTCAGGATGCCGCCAAGGATGATACGGCTACCCAAACACTTCAAGAGTTCAACAAACTCATTTTCTCTGACCCTCGGTTGCTGACGAGCATCCTGCCATGCGGCGATGGACTGAGTGTCAGCTTGGTGCTGCCATGATGATTGCTTTGATGAGTGCCCTGTTGTTGGCCTGTTCCACAGATGCCGCCACAGATACCGCAGATGCCGACCTCAATCTGGACCAGACCGACTCAGGCCAACCCGAGGCCTGCGAGGTCTCGGTACGGGTCGATGCCGTCCCTGTATCCGAGATGCCCAATCCAACCGTTGGGGACAGCTGGACCCTGATCATGTATTGCGATGAGACCATCCTGATGGGTCCAGCCGTACTGCGCATTGAACCCGCCGATCTCGCGACCCTCGACGAGACCACACCGACGCTGACCTTCATTAAGGCGGGAATGGGTGAAATTCAGTACCAGATTGGAAGCCGAAAGGTGAACATTCCGGTCCGCATCGAGTCCGCCCAATGACCGTCATCATTACTGGAGCGGGCACAGGGATTGGTCAAGCCATCGCACTTCGAATGGCAGCCGACGGGCACTCACTTGGTTTGCTGGGTCGACGCATTGAACCGCTTGAAGCCACGGCCGCCATGGCCCGCGATGCTGGAGCTCCCGTTGTGCACACGGCTTCGTGTGATATCCGGCAACAAACGCAGGTGGATGAGGCTGTGGACCGAATGGCCAGCACCCTCGGCGGCCTCCACGCGTTTATTGCAAACAGCGGCATCGGCGGCGCCAATGAAGATGGTCCCACCGACCGGTTCGACGATCTCGTGCAAACAAACCTCATGGGGACCTACTACTGCTGTCGTGCAGCCATTCGAAATTTCGACTCCGGCCCATCGCTGCGGCACATTGTGGCCGTGTCCTCAATCCTCGGACGGTTCGGCGTGCCCGGATACACCGGATACTGTGCGTCGAAGACGGGAATCCTCGGCCTGATTCGTGCCTTGGCGCTGGAAGTGGCCGCCGACGGAATCCAAGTGAACGCGATCTGCCCCGGGTGGGTCGATACCGCGATGGCAAGAGAGGGAATTGACGGCATGGCCGCAGGCATGAACATCAGCCACGACGAGGCCCACTCCATCGCAATGCAGCAGGTGCCTGTGGGTCGAATGAGTCAGCCGGCGGACGTGGCTGGGGTCGTCGCGTGGCTTCTATCGCCGGATGCCCGCGGTGTGGTTGGCCAAGGAATCGACATCAACGGCGGCGCGTGGATGGGATGATGGACAATCGCCCGGTGCCGCCCGACGGGGCGCGCAACTTTGTGTTGCTCATTCTTGATTCGTGCCGATTCGACAGCTTTATGGCCGCCAAGCCTGTGACCATGAACGCCCTCGGTACAGTTGAGCGCCGATACAGCTATGCGACGTGGACCATGCCAAGCCACTTCAACATGTTGACCGGCCTGCTTCCGCACACGAGTCCGACCCATGTGTTTGCGTCGACCTATTACAAACAGGAACTGGCGGGACTGGCCCACCGGCTTGGAATACCGAAAATGGGCTTCGTTGATATGGTCCCTCGGTTGTGGCTTCCTCACTTCTTGCGAACGTCCCTCGGGTACCACACACGATCCGTCGTGAGCATGCCGGTTCTAAACGGCCATACGCCGCTCAACGTCGACTTTGACTCTTGGCAACTCGCCCCCGCTCACAACGACCTCGATGCGATCATCCCCCTGTTGACCTTCTCGGATGAACGGCCAACCTTCTACTTGATCAACACCGGTGAGACGCACTATCCCTACGCCACTCCGGACGAGCCCGAATCCGAGTGGCCCGTCATCCATGGCGTCCATGGCGTCTTCAAGCGCGCGGGTGACGGGCCCATGCTCACCGAGGCCGAGGCCGGCTTCAATGACGAACGATTGGCGCAGCTTCATCGACGCCAGATTCACACGGTCTCATGGGTGGACCGCTCCATCGAACGACTCATCGACTCACTTCCAGCAAACACGTGGCTGACGGTCACCGCAGATCACGGCGAGTTGTTCGGAGAAGGCGGCTACTTTGGCCACGGCCCCATCATGCACGAAAAAGTGATGGAGGTGCCGTTCGTCGAGGGGTTGGTCAACGCCCGAATGTAGCCACTTCGGTCATGGGTTGAAGCGGTCAATTTCGATGAACTGGTAGCCATCACCGCCAAAGCGAACTCCCCAGACTTCGATGGGAGCCGATGTTTCCCCGGTCTCGGGGTCGTAATCGAGTTCTCCCGACGCACCGCGGACATTGACCTGCTCCCCCTCACGGAACCGCGCCCACAGGGCGTTCCATTGGGTGGGTCCGATGTCGATCGCCACACCGCCGGGCTTGCTCAACTGACGAAGACCCCGAGCGACCCCCAAGCCGGTCATCGAAACCTCGTTGTAGTGGGCCCATGCCGCCCCATAAATCACCAACCATGCCGCGTCGTAGGCATACGCAGTATACGGTGTCTGGTCCGGATCGAAGTTCGGATACTTTGAACGATACTCATCGGCGAAGTTTTCATATACCTGTGTCTTCGCCGGGGATGGGGCCGTCCCTTGAATCTGCTCGAGGAAAGCCGATGTCAGGCCATCTACGGCTTCGAAGATCGAAGTATCGCGCGCCCCATCGGCCATCAGAATCCGCTTGCCTCGGAATCCACTGCTGTCGACCGCTGCCTGAAGAAAGTCAGCGACATCGTCTTTTTCCGCCGAGATAAACAACACCGCATCGACGTTGGCCGACGCCGCGGAATCGACTTGATCAGCGAGAGAGGCTGACGATCCTGCCGTGTAGGGAAGCAAATCCACCACCGTACCGGACCCTTCATAGGCGGCCCGAAACACCACCGCGAGCGCCGTACCGTATGGACCCTCTTCGTACACGGCCGCGATCCGATTGAGGCCCTCCGATATTGCATACTCGGCGAGCACACGCCCCTGAAGGTCATCGGGCGGAGCGGTTCGCCACAACAAACCGGGGTCATCATAGGTAGACCGCGCACCATCGATCTCTGTAAGCGATGGACTTGTCGCCGTCGGAGACATCATTAATGTGCCATAGGGTTCCACGGCCAAGAACGCTGAGTCCACTCGGTCTGAAGTGGCTGGACCGACGATGGCCACCACGCCAACTTGGTCCGCCAGGTACTCACTCACCATCTCGTTGGCGTCGTCTTGGGTCAGAGAGTCGAGGAAAGAGTTCGACTCGTTCGTGCACTTCACGAGGCCGAAGGGACGACCCGCCAAACCCTCTTGACGCATCACCTGCTGCACAGCCAACTCCGCTGCGTTCATCTCCGCTTCAAAAGCCGTCTGGTCAAACTGAAGACCAATGATCACACCATTCGCGTAGTCTTGCTTCCGTTGAAGCAGGTCGGCCGGGTAGGTCTCCGCGCAGCGAGTGATGGGCTCCACATCGGCACACAGTCGGTCCTCGTTGCACACGTACCCCCACCCAAAGGAGTCTCGGCACTGCTTGTTGGTGGTGCAGGGCGTGTAGGCAAACCGGCTCAGTGAGCAACTGATTGCACCGGCAGCGATGACCATCGCGGATGCAAGACGGAATGTCACCATCAGAACTGACCCCCAAGACGGATTCCATTCAATGTCGGCTCGACGAACACGGGAGCGGGTCGGTTATCGACGATCATCCAGATCGTGGCGCCCACAAGCGCCACCCCGGTGGTTCCAAAACTCGCGTCCGCAATGGTGGAAAACAGTCCATCGCGACGGATTGAACTCGAGGCCGAAGCCTGACAAAAGACGGCGTCGCCCGTACTGCAGTTGTCGGCTGCCTCGTTTCGAGCGAAACCGGCTTGGACTGCCATCACTGTACCGGCAATCGCGGAAGCCGTGGCGAACCCGTACAGTACGGTGGGTCCCGTCGAGATGCGCCAAGGCGCCTTGGGCTCGGGTGTTTTTGGCTGCGCTTGGACCACTGGCTCCGGGACGGGAGTGGGGGCCGGCGCCGGCGGTGCCTCATTCGGAGTGTTCGCCTCGGCTTCCAAGTCGGCAGTGATGATCTTCACCAGCCGATGGATGTGGCGCTCTATTTCCGGCATCTTGTCGGCTTCACCCACCAACATCCATTCTTTGAACGTGTTTAGCGCATCTTCGTGCCGACCCATCTTTTCATAGCAATAGCCAATCGATCGCAGAAGCGTGGTCCGTCCAGAGAGTTGGTAGGCGGTTTCAAACATGACCAACGCTTCGGCATAGGACCCTTTTTGGTAAAACTCTCTGCCGTTCTCATAATAGTCGCGCGCGCGTTCATCGGCTAGGTCTTCATTGGCGCGTGCCGATGTGGGCAGCAATCCCATGAACAGCAGGAACGTCAGCATTTTCATTGCCAATCGCCCCCCCCTGCCTCAAGATCCTCATCGGCCCAATCGGCTTCAGGCGGCTCGATGGCGGGTGGCTGCACTTCCGCCTCAGGGGCAATCGTAGGCGTGGCGTCCATCGGCTGTGCTTCAACCGGTTCGGGGATGGGATCCGCCTTGGGCGAGGGAGTGGACGGAGGCGGGGACTTCACTGGCTGAGCCACCGGCCGAGCCCGGACGGGCTCCGGTGTTTCCGCTCGGCTTGGTTCGGTCACCTCGGTCGCGGGTGCGATGTCGATTTCGGCTGGAGCCGGAATGGAGCCGTCCCCCGACAGATCCACTTCCGAGGGTTTATCCATTGAAAAACCCATGTAGGCTGTGGCCAACACCATCGCCATCAAGACTGCGATGACACCCCCAACAATGACGCCCGCTACAATGGTCGTCACATCACGCTTCTTCACAATGGCTGGCATGGCTGTAAGGGTATTGAACTCGCCCGAGATGCCCTCCGACGAAATTCCCGAGTGGTAGGGCAGCAGATCGGAGATCAGTGCATCCATGCTGGGATACCGACGCGAGGGTTTCTTCTCCAAGCACCGGCGGACGATGATCTCGAGCCCCTCCGGAACCCGTACGTTTGGCGCCGATGACGCAAACAACGGCACGTCTCGGGTCACGTGAGCCGTGATGATGGCCGTCGCATGCGGTCCATCGAAGGGATATTGCCCGGTCAACCCACAATACAGCAGCACACCCGTTGCGTAGATGTCGGCTCGGTGATCAACCCCTTGTCCGACCGCTTGCTCGGGCGCCATGAAGTGGGGTGAACCCAAGATCATGCCCGTCTGGGTGATGTTGCTGTCGGTCTTGGACAACTTGACCAAACCAAAGTCGACCACCTTCGCCTGTTCTTCCCCGTTGTCGAGCGTCCGGACCAACACATTGGAGTTCTTCACATCGCGGTGGACGACGCCTCGCTTGTGGGCATACCGGAGGGCTTGGGCCACATGCAGCGTCAGGTTCACCGCGCGCCCAGCGGCGAGATGCCCAGACTTTAGAAGGTCGAGGAATCGACCCCCTTGGATGTACTCCATGGCCAAGTAATAGCGCCCATCGTCAGTCTCACCGTAGTCGTAGATCGTCACAATGTTGGGGTGGTCTAGCCCCGCGAGGGTGCGCGCCTCCAGCAAGAATCGCTGCTCGAACTCTTCTCTCTCCGCCTCCGTGGCCTCCATGCTGGGCGGAGAGAGGATTTTTAGCGCCACCGCGCGCTCCAAGGGTTCCTGCCGGGCCAAGTAAACCGATGCTTGACCGCCACGCGCGATGCGGTTCTCAATGCGAAACTTGCCGCCCACCAAGGTACCGGGAGCCAGAATCGGCCCTCGGGTCCGACCCGCACCCGAAGACGATGGCCTGTTCTGTCCTTCTCGTTTGTCCACGAAATTGGCATCCCTCAACAGGGTTCATCCTACTTTGAATTCGGGCGGTTAATCCACAACTGAGATGAATCAGTTCTCTGCACTGGCCACGGTGGCCATCACCGTACCGTTCGCCACCTTCACTCCATCCACGGTCGCTGTGACAGCAAACTTCCATATGCCTCGGACCTCCGACTCCTTTTGAGCGACAATCTCCAGTCGGTCGCCAGGGCGCACAGGGCGGCGAAATCGAACCTTGTCGAGTCCCAACAAGTACATCGTTTTTCCAGCCAAATCGGGCTGCGCCGACAAGGCGACGATGCCGGCCGTTTGCGCAAATGCTTCACAGATCAAAACGCCGGGCATAATCGGTGTCGCCGGAAAGTGTCCTTGAAACTGCGGTTCATTGACTGAAACACACTTGATCGCCGTGGCAGATACGCCCGGATCGACCGACTCCACCCGGTCAATCATCAAAAACGGATACCGGTGCGGCAAGAGCCTCAGAATCTCATCGATGTCCATCACGGAGCATCCTCCAGTCCTTGGGTGTCACTCTTCTTTTGGAATCCGGCTGGGTCCGCCAAGTTCAGGCGGAACTCGAACGGCACCGCGTCCAGACGTCACCGACGGTTCGAGGACACGGAGCCTTCTTCGACGCCGGTTAATTTCCGGCGTCGAAGCGCGTCACCAACTCCGCAGTGATGTCGTCAGAGGACCCGCTGTAGACCACCCCTCCTTGAGACACCTCAAGGATTAAATCGTAGCCCTTCTCCTTTCCGATGGCCTCGCAGGTGGTCCGCATGCGCTCGAACAACCCGGCGGCCTTGCTTTCGTATGCCGCGGCCATCTCTTGCTGCGCTGCAACAACGGCCTGCTGGAATTGCTGTTGAGCCGCCATGATCTCGGTCTCTTTCTGCTTGCGGGTATCATCGCTGAGGATCATGGCTTGCTTCTCGTAATCGGCGCGCATGCTCATGATCTGCGACTCCATGTCCTTGATCTGCTTCTCACGCTCTGCCTGAAGCGCTTTGAGTTCTGATTGAATCTTGGTGCCTTCTTTCACCAAGGAGCCCGCCTTGTTGAAGTCGACCACAGCGATGCCACCCGCATGCGCCACTTGTGCAGCCAATACTGCGCCGAGAAAGAAAGTCTTAAACATTGTTTCACTCCATAAAAGCAACACGGACTCGGCTTAAAACAGCGAGCCCATCGAGAAGTCAAAGACGACATTGCGTTCGTCGTCACGCGGATTGATGGGAAAACCCCACTCGAATCGAAGGGGACCCATGGGTGAGAACCAACGCACCCCAAAGCCGTAGGCTGTTCGGAGCCCGAGCGGGTCAATCATGCCCTCACCGTAAATATCTCCGAATGCATTTCCAGCATCAAAGAAAACCACGGTAGAGATGCCAGCGGCCCGAACAATCGGCGCCTCGATCTCAAAGTTGTTGATCCAAGTCTTGGTCCCGCCGATCACAAGACGATCTTCAACAGATGTCGGATCGTCAGAACCAATCCAGTACGAGCTCTGTTCGCCCTGCCGCTGGCCAGTAGCTCGGACGGAAGGACCCAAGGAATACCAGTCATAGCCGCGCACCGAGTTGATACCACCGGCACGATAGCGGTGAATGTACGGGATGATCGAACCGTCCGTGCTGCCGAGGTGACCGAGGGTTCCGTTGTACTTGAAGATCAAGGCTTCCGATTTAACCAATGGGTAAAAGCCACGAAAGTTGGCCTTCAACTCATAGAAGTTAAATTCTCCGCCAAACACACTGACGGTGTGTTCTTCGTCGGCCCGCCAGCCTCCGGTCAACGTTCCACTCAGGGAAGAGTAAATGCCCTTCGTGGCTTGAATTCGGTTGTTTCGCTTGTCCACATTGAAGGACAATCCACCCGAACTGGCCAGTCCATTTTGGTACAACTCGCCACCGAATAAACGGGACTTGTAGGCATCAATGCTGGTGAGTCCCGTGTCTTCAAGGGTGTAGATCACCTCGAGACGAATGTCATCTCGAGCATCGAGGTAACGACCAATCGCAAATGAACCGCCGCGCTGGTACTCGTCTTCAATGAACTGACGACTGATGCTGTAGGCGTCCATGCGCAGCGAAAACCGCGAGTCCAAGAAGTACGGGTCGAAGATCTGAAAGTTTCCTTGCTGGCGCTTGCCACTCACATTGGCCGCAGCCGCCAGCGTGTACCCGAGTCCCAAGAAGTTGTTCTTTTGAACGTTCGCCGTGAACACAAAGTTTTCGAGGTTGGAAAATCCGGCCCCGACGGAAAAACTTCCGGTAGGCTTCTCCACCACATCCACCTTCATGTCCAAGCTCTTTGGCTCGGTAGCGGCTGGCGTTGAGATGTTCACGGTCTCGAAGAACCCAAGGCGATTGAGCCGGTAGCGGGCCTCGTTCAGCTTCGAAGTGGAGTAGAGGTCCCCTTCATTGAGCGGAATCTCTCGCCGAACCACTTTGTCGAAGGTGGGGTCATTCCCAGTGATGTCGATCTGTCCGATCCACATCTTCTCACCCTTCGAGATGTCAAAGCGAATGTCGACCACTCCATCCTCGGGATGCGTGTCCGTCTGAGGGATCACATTCGTGAAGGCGTATCCCTCGTCCCCATACATGTCGGACAGTTGGCTCATCACGCCCTGCATGGTGCTCACCTTGAACACATCGCCGGTGGCCATGGGCGTTGCGCTTCTAAAATTCAGCCACCCGCCCCGTTTCGGCTCTTCCCAGCCTTCTTGGGCGGGCGCATCCTCTGCGTCGCTCAGTCGCGCCGCACGCTTCTTGGCCGCCGCGTATCGAAGTCGAATGTCCTTGGCGCTTTCCCCTTCGATGATCCGGCGGACGGCCGCCCGCGTCAGGCCCTCTTCTGGGGAAAAGTCACCGTCAACGGATATTCTTCCCAGCTTGTACTTGGGTCCTTCGGTGACATGCATGGTGATGTAAATGAACCGCTTGTCGGGCGACAAGTACGTGGTCGGTGGCTCAACTTGAACATCAGCAAACCCTTCTTCCAGCAGCACCTGACGGACGATCTGAACATCGGTTTCAAGGGCCGCCTCATTGAAGACGCCGTTGTTGGATAGCCATGGCATGATCCCCGCCTGCTTGGTCTGCAGGAACTTGCGGATCTTTTTGTCAGGGACCTGGTCGTTTCCAACGATGTCGATGCGCTGAACGCGAACCTTCTTGTTCTCCTTGATCACGAACTCAAGCTCCACAACATCCGACTCAACTTGGTGGATTTCTGGCTTGATATCCACGAGGTAGAAGCCCTTCTCAAGGTACTTCTCACGCATTCTCGCGATGTTCTCGTTGATGTCCGTCTGGTTCAGCACGGCGAAGGCCGGAATGTCAATGACCTCACGCAGGCTATCCTCGTCGAGCTTTTTATTGCCCGAGATCAGCACCTCACGAATCGCAGGTTTCTCATCCACCTCAAAGGTGACAACAACAAGGCCCTGCCCGTTTGCGTCGGCAACCGGGCTAACATCAACCCGAACATCGTCGACAAACCCAGTCTGGTAAATCGCCACGAGGTCTCTGCGAATCTTCCACCCGGCGAGCGGCTCACCCGGTCGCAGATCGATGGCCGCCATAATTGCAGCCTCTTCGACCCGACGCAGCCCAACGACTTCAATGCTGGACACCCGGCCGGTGACCTCCTCAGGCACGGGTGCACGGGCCGACGGGTCGTCCGCCGACTGGGCGAGGGCCGGTCCCGCAAGAGCAAGGCCAATGACACACCAGAGACGAATCATCGCGTGCCCTCCACAAATCGACCCTGTTCCAGATCAAGGCGTCGCGGAAAACGCGAAGCGAGTGCCTGAGAGTGGGTGACCACCATCAGGGTGGTGTCGATCTCTTCGTTCAGCTCAAGCATCAAGTCCAGCATGCGCGCGGCGGTGTCGGGATCAAGGTTTCCAGTTGGCTCATCTGCCAGCAACAGTTTGGGGCTTCGCACCAAGGCGCGGGCCAGCGCCACCCGCTGTTGCTCTCCACCCGACAACTCACCCGGTCGATGTCGCATCCGATCCCCGAGACCCACACGCGCGAGGAGGATCTCCGCACGCGCTCGAGCGTCTGACGGCAGTTCGCCGCCAATCAAGGCCGGAATCATGACGTTCTGCACGGCGTCCTGGTCGGGAAGAAGGTGATGGAACTGGAAAACAAATCCAATGTGGCGGTTGCGGAGCGTATCCAGTTGCGCGGCTGAATGCGCGAAAGCATCGACATTGTCGATCAATACCTGACCCGCAGTTGGATGGTCGAGCGTGCCCACGACGTGGAGGAAGGTGCTCTTGCCGGATCCCGACTGACCGACAATTGCAATGCGTTCTCCCACTTCGACATCGAGGTCAATGCTCCGAAGGACGGGGAGCACGGTGCCGCCCATCTCAAAGGACTTCTCAAGCCCTCGAACACTCAACGCCAGATTGCTCATTCGTACCTCAGTCCATCGACCGGACGGATTCGGGCGGCGATCGTTGCCGGATAGAGGGTCGCGAGAAAACAGATCAGGACCGCCACGGCGGCCACGACCGCCACGGTGTCGTACTGAACAACAACCGGGAGTGTGTCCACGTAGTACACATCGGTATCGAGAGGAAACTCGTAGTTGCGGAGCGCTTCGCAGCCGACCAACCCCAGCACCGTACCGACCGCTGTGCCGACCAGCCCGATCAACAGTCCCTCCAGCATGAAGATCTGCCGAACCCGCATGGCCGAGGCGCCCATCGCCCGAAGAATCGAAATCTCGCGCGTCCGGGTCACCACCACCAAGACCAGCATGCCCACAATGTTGAGGCTGGCCACCATCACAATCAGGCTCAAAATGAGGCCCATCACGACCTTCTCCAAGGCAAGCGCCTCGAAGAGAGACTGATTCAGCTTCTTCCAGTGGTTGGTGTAGAACGGATACCCAAGGGCTTTATCGATGCGATCTTTGATGGCCGTGGCCTCTTCGATGTCGTGGCCGCGAACTTCGTACCCGGTGACCACGTCCTCGACGCCGAGAAAGTCCTGCAGGTCTTCCTTGGCCACATAGGTCCATCCGGTGTCGTATTCGTACATCCCGGATTCAAACACGGCGGCTAAGCGAAACGGCTTCACCTTGGGAATCGGTCGACCAAACGGTCCCGTACCGCCGCCAGCCGGGTTGATGAGGTGGACGCGATCACCGGGAAACAAGCTCATCGTCTCCGCAAGCTTCGTCCCCACGATGATGCCGGGAAGGGACTCTGTATCGTCTGCAGGCTGCGCGATCGCCCGGGGAGGATTCCGCAACTTCGCAAACACATCCGCCCGCTCCTCAGCCGACGTGATGGCACCAACCGGACCGATGGTCAGCACGTCTCGAACATTGGTCACGCTGTGGGTCCGTTCCACATCAAGGCCCTTGACGACCACTCCATCGTGACCGAATCGCCCCTGAATCATGGCCTTGGTGTAGATGAATGGCGCCGAGGCCGCGACCCCTTCGATGGACTCCAGTGTCGCCTGAGCGGCCTCGTAGTCGCCAAAAGAACCATCAAAGTGGAGCACCACTACGTGCGCATTGGACCCAAGAATTTTCTCACGAAGGTCAATTTCAAATCCCTCCATGACCGCCAACACCATGATCAACGCGGTGACGCCTACGGTCACCCCGATCACGGCCACCAGACCAATGGCGCTCACACCGGCCGTTCGCCGCCCCTTGAGGTGGGACCACGCGATTTGGAGGGCGAAGCGCATCAGTCAGCGGGTTCCTCGTCGGGGGTCGGAGCACCGCCAATGTTCTGTTCAGGCCGAAGGGTCGGAAACAGAATGACTTCACGAATGCTCTGTCGGTCGGTCAGCAGCATCACAAGACGGTCAATCCCAATTCCCTCTCCTGCGGTGGGCGGAAGACCGTAGGTCAGCGCACGAATGTAGTCGGCATCGAAGTACATGGCTTCGTCATCCCCGGCCTCTCGGCTCTGCACCTGCGCCTCAAAGCGTCCGGCTTGGTCTACGGGATCGTTGAGCTCGTTGAACCCGTTGGCGATCTCACGTCCGGCGATGAACAGCTCGAAACGCTCAGCAATCCCGTCTTCGGTGTCCGACCGACGGGAGAGCGGAGAAATCTCGACCGGGAAATGCGTGATAAATGTGGGCTGAACCAAGTTTTCCTCCACATAGGCATCCATGAAGAGCTCGTACCACTTGCCGACCGTCGTGGGCAGGTCAGGGTCCGATGCATCTTTGGGATGGTCCGCCAACCACCGCGTCCGGAGTGCCACCGGATCGCGCACGTCGTCGGCGCTCATGCTTGCGTACTCCGCAATTGCATCGGCCATCGATAGGCGACGCCAAGGCTTGGCAAACGACAGGATGTCGTCGCCGTATTTCACATCATGGCTGCCGGTCACGGTCTTGGCCATGCCGCTGATCAAGTCTTCGGTGAGTTCCATCAAGCCATGCCAAGTCTGGTAGGCCTCATAGAATTCCAGCATGGTGAACTCGGGGTTGTGCTTTGTGCTCACGCCCTCGTTCCTGAAGTTGCGGTTGATCTCAAAGACGCGCTCAAAGCCACCGACCACGAGCCGCTTCAAGTAAAGCTCTGGAGCGACCCGCATGTACAGTTCCATGTCGAGTGCATTGTGATGGGTCACAAAGGGCCGAGCGGAAGCTCCACCCGGAATGACGTGCATCATGGGCGTTTCCACCTCAAGGTAGTCGCGCTCTGCAAAGAACTCACGGGTGTACCGAACAATCTCTGAGCGGCGCCGGAAGGTCTCAGCGCTCTCGGGATCCATAAACAAGTCGACGTAGCGCTGGCGACTCTTGAACTCGATATCGGTAATGCCTTTGTGTTTATCGGGCATCGAGGCGATGCATTTTCCTGCCAAGTGGAGCGTCTGCGCATTGATGGTGGCCTCACCGGTGCGCGTGCGCATGAATCGTCCGCTGATCCGAATGTGGTCCCCTACATCCAACCGCTTCCACGTCGCAAAGGCCTCTTCGCCGACGGTGTTCTTTCGAATGTACACTTGAACCCGACCCGTTCGATCCTGAATGCGCGCAAACCCTGCTTTACCCATCAGGTTTCGAAACATCAATCGGCCCGCAACGGTGACCTCAGTGGCATCGTCAGACAAGGCCTCATTGTCCCGATCGCCCATCATCGCGATGGCTTCGGCGGCGGTGTGGGTCACCGACATATTGTGAGGATAGGGCTCCACACCCTCATCTCGCAGTGTGGCCACTTTTTCCAGACGACTCTCGTCAAACTCATACATGACTCAATCCCCTTCCGCGCGCGCGTTGCAGGCAGCGGGAGTTAACCGGTCAAGCAGTCACATGGGGGTTCAAATGGCCCAAGGCATCTCACAAGGCGGTTGCATGCTCCATGTCTCCGCACCAAGATGCCCGAATCGTTCCAGAGATGTCCCCTGAACCAAGGATTTCATCATGGTTATCTGAGTGCAGAAAACCACCGTCGTAATG
>DEBL01000369.1 GCA_002348535.1 Deltaproteobacteria bacterium UBA2957
CGGTCTACGCCCGCCATTTCACGCCCATTGGTGCCACGCGAACCACGTTGGCGATCCGCGCCCTTCCCACGCCCATTGCGGTTGAGTTCAAAGTGATCGCCAGAGCGCCAAAGGGATGAAAGGACGCATCATCGATATCAGCCCGCCGATCACATCCGAATTGGCGGTGTGGCCCGGTGATGTTCCCTTTGAGCGATCGCTCAACCTGTCGATCGCTGCGGGGGCCAACATCGATCTGTCCAGCATTCAAGGCACCGTGCACCTCGGGGCCCATGTGGACGCCCCGAGCCATTACCTCTTGGACGGTGAAGGGATTGCCGCGCGTTCGCTGTCGTACTACCTCGGGCCAGCCCAAGTGGTTCGAGTTTCGGTGGCTCGGGGGCAACGGGTGCGTCCGGAGCACTTGATGACGCCAATCCGCGCGCCGCGTGTGCTCTTCCGCACCGATTCGTACCCGGATCCGAACCGGTTTAACACGGACTTTTGTAGCCTATCCCCTGCGCTGATTGAGCAGCTGGCCGGCGAGGGCGTGCGTTTGGTGGGCATCGACACGCCGAGTGTCGATCCGGTCGACTCAAAGGACTTACCAAGCCACATGATGGTGGCGGCTCACAATATGGCGATTCTGGAGGGGATAGTCCTCGACGGAGTTGATGATGGTGTCTACACATTGGTAGCGCTGCCGTTGTCCATTGTGGGTTCCGATGCGAGCCCTGTTCGGGCGATCCTGGTGGAGGACTCTCGTTGAGTTTGGTTGTGAGCCCGAAAAACGCGATGCTGAGGGGGACCCCCGAGCTTGCAAACATGCCGCCCCGGATGCCCGCGCTGGAAGGCAAGGGCTACTCGGTGTTTCCCATCGATGAACTCACCGTGATCAATGCCAATCCGTTCGTGGCTCATCCCGATCCTCCACTGCGTTGGTTGGCCGATTCTGGTCGGTATGATGCTGTGTTGAGCGGAGCAGATACCCGTTTGGTGGCGGGTCGTTACCCCCGTCCGCCCAATGGTCCGGTCTATCGCAATGGGATCATGGACACCGAAGGCAATGGACGGGCACACCAACGCGGAACAGTGGCTGTGCTGAGCGATCGAAGCGTGGTGATGGGTCGAGCGGCGGGCGCTTCGGCGCGTGCGTTAGCCGACCGATTTGGCCGATCGGGTGCAGCCCTCAGTTCTGCACTGGGTGGCGGTGCGCTGCTGATCGAGAACGGACGACTGGTGGACCACCTCGATTTGTTGATGGTCCAACTGTTCGATGATGGGCGCGGTGGACTTCAGGCGCTGACGATGCAGCACGGTGTCCACACCATCATGGGGATTCGCAAGGGCAGGGCCTACGCCGCTTGGTGCAATGGTCATTCGGGGCTCGATATTCGGCGCGACTTTTGTGCTGCTGGGTTCACAACACTCATTAAATTTTCCCACGGGTCGTCGGTGTTTTACGACGACTGCATTGATCGGTTGAACGGCCAAAATGGAGCGGGTTTCGGTATGTCCCGTGCCTACTGATCGTCTGTGCTTACTTGGCGGCCTCGGGCGCCACCGGGACTGATTCTTCGGCGAGTTCCTCTGCCGTTTCCATGCCGAGAGCACGCACCAAGAATGCATACTGGTCTGCCACTTGTTCAATGCGTTTTTTGATCGGCGTTCCGCCGCCGTGCCCAGCGCGCGTCTCAATCCGGATCAACACAGGATTCGAGCCTGCGTGAGCCTGCTGGAGTTCTGCGGCAAACTTGTAGCTGTGTGCCGGCACAACGCGGTCGTCGTGGTCTGCGGTCACGATCATCGTGTCGGGGTAAACCGTGCCGTTTTGGAGATTGTGAACGGGGCTGTAGGCGCGCAGATATTCGAACATCTCCGGGCTCTCTTCACTGGTCCCATAGTCGTCTGCCCACGCCCATCCGATGGTAAATTTATGATAGCGGAGCATGTCGAGCACACCCACCGATGGAATCGCCGCTCCGAAGAGTTCAGGTCGTTGAGTCATGCATGCACCGACCAGCAATCCTCCGTTTGAGCCGCCCATAATTCCCAACTTTTCAGGTTGGGTGTAGCCCTGACCGATGAGATGCTCGGCCGCCGAGATAAAGTCATCGAAGACGTTTTGCTTCTGCAGTTTGGTGCCTGCTTTGTGCCACTCCTCGCCGTATTCGCCGCCACCTCGAAGGTTTGCGATGGCGTACACACCGCCCATCTCAAGCCACACAACTCGACTCAACGAAAAGCTGGGGGTCAGCGATATGTTGAAGCCCCCGTAGCCATACAGAAGGGTGGGGTTTGATCCATCGAGTTCGATTCCCTTCTTGTGCATGACAAACATGGGCACCCGTGTGCCGTCTTTGCTTTCATAAAATTGCTGGGAGACCTCAAAACCGTCCGGGTTGAACTCAACTTTGGAGGTCTTCCACGGTTGGCTCTCGCCCGTCTGTACGTTGTACCGATGAATGGATGGCGGGCTGGTGAACCCAGTGAACGAATAAAATGTTTCGGTGTCGTTGTTTTTGCCCCCAAAGCCGTACGCCGTCCCGATTGCGGGGAGCTCAATTTCACGGATCAGTGTGCCATCAAGTTCGTGAACCTTAACAACCGAATGGACATCTTCGAGATGATTCACAATTAGGCGGTCGCCCACCATCGACACCCCGCGGAGCACGCTTGAGGATTCGGGAATCACCTCTGTCCAGTGTTCGGGTTGAGGGTGTTTGGGATCAAATGAGACTACGCGTCCGTTGGGCGCGTTGAGGTTCGTCTTGATCCAGTAGCGCACTTCAGGTTCAGCAAGCGGCGGTCCAAAGAGCCGTTGCCACCGGGTGCGCTCGTCCCGTGTCACGAGGTCGCCGATGATCTCGTAGCTGGCGTCGCGATTTGGGAACACCTTGACGACCTCGGCATCGGGTTCAGTCAGGTCCAGGGTGTAGAGGGTGTTGCGGTCGTCGGTTCCCTCCCAGCCGTAGATGAACAGTGTGTCGCCCCGGTCGTTGACCGTGCCGCTGAATCCCACCTTGGGTGACTCAGGCTCCTCGTAAATCAGTTTGTCTTGTTCTTGAAGGGTTCCAATTTGGTGGAAGTAGAGCTTTTGGTGCTCGTTAACGCTTTCAAGCTTGTTTTCAGGTTCGGGATAGCGGCTATAGAAGAAGCCGTTGTTGTCATGAGTCCAGCTTGCTCCCGAGAACTTGACCCATTTCAACGTCTCGGTGAGGTCTCTTCCGCTGAGCACATCCCGAATGTGAATGGTCTTCCAGTCGGAACCGCCGTCTGATGTCCCATAGGCCAACAGAGCACCGTCGGTTGAGAACGCCGTCATCGACACACTGACAGTGCCATCATCGCTGAGCCCGTTGGGGTCGAGGACTTGGGTCGCAGGGCCATCCACGCTGTCTGCTGTAAACAGCACGGAGTGGTTCTGCAGTCCATTGTTGTGCCAATAGAAGTAGCGGTCGCCGTGTTTGGATGGGCTCGAATATCGTTCATAGTTCCAGAGGTTGGTGATGCGTTCCTTGATCACGTCGCGCCGCGGAATGCTATCCAAGTGGGATGTGGTCAGTGCCACTTGCGCATCGACCCACTGGCGAGTCTCGGGAGCATCGGGTGCCTCGAGCCATCGATACGGATCTGCGACCTCGACCCCATGGTAGGTGTCGACGACTTCGCCACGGGGGGCGTCTGGATACAGATATGAGGTGGATTCTTGGTCATCTTCAGCCCATGCATGGGCCGACCAAGTCAGAAAGAACAGAGCCGCAATGTGTTTCATGTTGCAAAACCGTAGAAGTCGGGGTTGCCCAGAGGGGGCAGGCAGTCCTTGGGCATCATGACGGTGCGCACCGCCCACAGGTCAGTGAAAATTCGAACCTTGCCTGTCTTGTCGAGGTAGTCCACACCGCTGGACCCGCCTGTTCCGACGCGACGGCCGATCATTCGTTCGACCATTCGAGCGTGGCGGTTTCGCCAGATGAGCGTCAACTGTTCCAGCTCGACGACACTGTCGATCAACAGTCGAGGCCAGGCCAACAAGGGGAGTTGGCGATACGATTCAATGAACAATAATCCAGCGCGAATCCGCCGCATGCGCGGACGAAGGTCCTCGTCTGCATCGAGCGCGAGCAGGAAATCTTTGGCTGCCTTTTTCGACTGCTCGAAGCGCTTGGAGTTGTCTCCACTTTCGGGCATGCTGGATTCGAGTTGTTCGAATTGTCGGTCCATGAACGTGTCGAACTGGACCAAGTATTGGTCGATGAAGCGCTGCACAGCGGCGTCATCTTCTTCGTCGCCCGGCATCGAACCATGAATGGGTGTGCGATACAGCCAGGTCCGAAGGGCTTCTTGGAAGGTCTGCTCCGCTTGAACGGATTGCACCTTTGCCCACGCTTCTTCCCCGGCGGTGCTGTCCTTGCTCAACTTCTCCAAATGCTCGATTGGGTCAACTTTTCCGTAACGAACCCGCTGACTGGATTTGATGCCGAGAAGTATCTCCATCTCTCTCATCTGTGAGGATTGAAATCCAGAGGCCGGTGTAATTTTCTCCCGAAAGCCAAGGAAATCCTGAGGCGTGAGTGTCTCCATGACCTTGAAGTGTTCCACTGCGAGCTCGAGAACCCGATTGACTCTCCGGAGGTGGTGAACGACATGGGGGACGGTCTCTTCGGGTACGCGCGGTGCCGCGAGGTGGTCCCGAGCAAGCCGGAGCTCGCGGTTGACGATCTTGAACCACAGTTCGAGTGCCTGGTGCACCACAATGAAGAGCAACTCATCGGGGATGAGTACAGCCTCATCGTCTTCAAGTCCGCCCTGAAGCTTGAGGAGCTCTCCCAGCTTCAAATAGTCGGTGTAGTTTGGAACGGGTTCGCTCATCACTCCTCCAGCATGCGGCTAAGGTGTAACGCGCCGCCGCCGATCGCAGGCAAGGACGCGGCCATTGGGTTCGCGGTCATGGCGGACCCATTCAAGGATTTAGATGTCTTCGTCCAAGACGCCGCGCCCACCTTTGATGAACTCGCGTAGGTACCGCAACTCATGGGCTTTGGCTTCATCGGGCGTTCCCACGAATGCGATGCGGCGGTCGCAGACCATGGCCAACCGATCGGTGATGGTAAATACCGTGTCCATGTCGTGGGTCACCACGATCGATGTGACACCGAGGCGCTCTTGCAGCGACAGAATCAGTCCGTTGATTCGGCGCACGTTGACGGGGTCGAGGCCCGTCGTCGGCTCGTCATACAGGATTACCTCGGGTTCGATGGCGATGGAGCGTGCGAGGCCCACCCGCTTCTTCATGCCGCCGGAGAGTTCCGCGGGCTTCAACTTCTGAATGCCGGGCATGTCGACCATTTCAAGCACCTCGGCCACGCGCTTGTTCATCGCCGCTTCCGTGCCCCAATTGTGCTCAATCAGGGGGTACTTGATGTTTTCTTCGACGCTCATCGAGTCGAACAGCGCAGCGCCTTGAAACAGCATTGCGATTCGGCTGCGGAGTCGAAGAAGGTCCTTGTTGGTGAATTCTGAAACACTCTCCCCAAAGGCATGAATGGTTCCCTTGTCGACGGTCATTAGGCCGATGAGCATTTTCAGGCAGACACTCTTGCCGACCCCGGACCCGCCAATGATCGTGAGGGTCTCGCCACGGCGAACATCGAGCGTCAGGTCGTCGTAGACAACCTTGTCCCCGAAGGCCTTCTGTACGCCTCGAAACTGGATGATCTGTTCAGCCATAGATCGCCAAGAAGATTTGGGTGAGTGCGAAGTCGGAGATGAAGATGGAGACGGAGATGTAGACCACCGTCTTGGTGGTAGCCAAGCCAACCCCTTCGGTGCCACCGTAGGTGCGCAATCCGTTCCAGCACCCAATGATGGCGATAAGGTAGCCGAAGAATACGCTCTTCCCGAGCCCATGCAGCAGGTCGACAATCCAGATGCTTTCCTTCATCTGGTCATACACGAAACGCCAAGTCACGTTGACCTCATGCATGGTGATCAGCGCGCCTCCTGCGCACCCGATGAGGTCAGCCAGCATGGTCAGGAGGGGCAACGCCAATGTGATTGCGAACACACGAGGCATGACGAGTTTTCGAATTGGATCGGCACCCAAAGCACGAATGGCATCGACCTGTTCGGTCACATTCATGCTGCCGATTTCAGCCGTGTACCCGGAGCCCACGCGACCCCCGACGAGCAGGGCTGTAAGAACGGGCCCGAGCTCACGCACAATGCCGACTGCCACCAGTTTCCCCGTGTACAGCGAGGCACCAAAAGGCTCGAGTCCGATGGCGAACTGCAGGGAGAGCACCATACCGGTGAACCCCGCCGCGAGGACGGTCACCGACCACGAATCAAATCCGCCCAACTCAAGTTGCTGAATGATCAACTTCCACTCGAAGGGCCGCTTAAACATCTCGCGTAGGCAGGCCACGCTGAGAAAGGTGATCTCTCCCACCGCGTTGAACAGTTCCCTCAAGCCCGCACTCATTGGTTAGTCCTTGGTCTTGAAGCCGCTGAGCATGTGGACAAAGGTGCCCCATCCTTGGTCGAACACATTCGGTGATGCGATGTACAGGCCATCGTAGAGGCACAGATCTTTTTTTGTGACCATGGCGCCGACGCGCACAGCCACACCATCCACTGCACCATCGTACACCCGGAGCAAGGCCGCGCGGTTGTCCAGCATCAGCGTCTCGTCACGGATGGGTTCACCCTGTGCGAGACCAAATGTGAGGTGAGTGACGAGGTCATGAAGGTCCCCATCGTCGTAGCGACTCATGCAGTTTGAGTCGAAGTAAATGGTCGCTCCAATTTGCTTGCTAAACCACGCCTTGTCTGCACCTCCCGGCCGCACCCGAACCCATTCGCCGTCGGGTGACGCGACGCTGTACTTGCCCTCGCTCTTGGAGGCCTCTTTGTGCCCTTTGGGCCCGCACCCAAGTCCAGCAAGGACAACGATGGAACCGAGGACTCTCACGATGAAATTCCCGACCGGTTTGCCTGTTCTTCTTCCTCGGTGATTCGAAGGAAGACGGCCTCCAAATCTTGGTCGCCGGAATTCATCAGTTCATCGACCTTGCCCATCGCTACAATCCGACCCTTGTACAGAATCCCGACGCGGTCGCACACTTCTTGAGCGACATCGAGAGAGTGGGTGGAGAGAAAGACGGTTCGGCCGGCTGCGGCCAGTTCACGGAACAGGTTTTTGATGCGTCGGGCACCATGGGGATCGAGTCCCACCATTGGCTCATCGACCACCAACACAGGAGGTTCATGAAGCACAGCGGCGGACAGCACCAGCCGTTGCTTCATCCCGTGCGAGTAAGCCTCAATGAGCTCATCTGCGCGATCGAGGAGCCCATTTTCATCGAGGACCAATGCACTTCGACTCTCGATGAGAGCGGGGTCCATTTTGTAGATCCCGCCAATGAATCGAAGGAACTCCCGCGCCGTCAGCTTCTCGTAGGTAAACGGACGATCGGGGATGAAGCCAATGCGTCGTCGACACTCGACGGGGTTGGTTGACATGTTGACATCGTCAATAAATACGGTGCCGGAAGTGGCTGGAAGAACACCGGCAATGATGCGATTGGTCGTTGTCTTTCCCGCACCGTTTGGACCCAAGAACCCAAACACTTCCCCACGCTGCACTTCCAAGTCGAGAGGGTGCACCGCTTGGAAATCTCCGTAGCGTTTTTCAATGCCTTCAAGCCGAATCATCGGTTCAGGACCTCCGTGGGCAGCGTAGCACGCGCCGCCCTAACGGGCTTCGATCAACTCGAGTTCGAGGCGACCGATAACGCCCAAGATTTCAACTTGTCGATCGAGGTCACCTTCGACCAACTTGATGTGGGTCGCATCGGCAGGGAGTTGTCCAAAGGTTGGATCGACGGCGACCCAGTCGGTTTCACCGCCAAGTTGTACCTCGGGCCATGCATGGTAATAAAACTGCCCCTTGGGTCCAACACGCTCGGAAAACACGACTCCAGCAGCGATTCGAGTTGGAATTCCAGCGGCCCGCGCAAGACTGACAAACAATGCCGTGTGTTCATTGCAGTCGCCGCGTTTGCTGTACAGCACTTCGAGGCCATTGGGGACGCCGACACTTGGTTCTTTGGCGACCTCGGTGAATACCCACTGGTTGATTCGTTTGACCGCATCGAGTCTGGAGGTGGCCCCCTCGACAATTGACCGGGACGCGTTTCGGATGTCGAGGTGCCCAACTGGAAGTGTCGGTGTAGAGCCCAAGTATTCGGGCGGATCCTCGCCAGGTTCCATGGTGTCGGGAAGGGCCGATACGGGAAGGGTTGGAAGCTCCAGCAAGAGCGGCATGTCGACCGTCACGACGTCATCTTCCACCGATTGCTGGGGAGGTTGGGCGACGATGCGCTCCGCAGGAACTCCGGTGAATCGGGCCCGAAAGTACCGTGTCGATCGGGCATCGGAGAAGGCGCCCTTGAAGGGTACGGCAGACATCGAGATCAGGTCTGCAGGGTCATCGTTCGATATGGCTTGGGCTTCTTCAGCGGTCATGCGAACCATTCTCATTCCGATGGCTCCCTCTTGGCGGAGGGTCTCGCCCGCGGGAGTGACCAAGGACCGCGTCTCGACATTGCCAAAGGTGCTCTTCAACCAGTAGGCTTCCTCGCCACCGTTGAACACCTCGACATCGACGACTTCGATTTCCATTTCGCCCTCGGCAAGGGTGAGTGGGTCGAAATAGGGCACCGTGAACGTGAGCCCAACAGCAAGTTCATGCCGTCGGATTGCGCTCTCAAGCGACATGCCCACATGAGGCGGTTTGCTGATCGGGAAGCGCAGCGTGGAGGTTTCCCCCGCTTGGTCTACGTCCATCACCAGCTCATTGTTCTTGATTTCGCCACGGGCGACGAGGCGAACTTGGTCGGCAAGCATCACGAAGTCAAATCGCTCAAGGACGCCTGTGGACCCCACCATCGCGGTTCCTGCTGTGGTGACTTCTTGAATTTTTCCGAACGTCGAGACACGAAACTGAGAGCGCCCCTCGAACAGGGTGCCTCCCTCGGCGATCCCGGCCGATCGGGTGACGGAAAATCCGACATGCTGATCCTCGAAGAAGATTCCCATCCACCGCTCTTGACTCGGCCCGAGTTTGAGGGCGGCGGGATTGATGGACTGCACTACCCCATCGGTGTGGTCACCAAACACCATGATGCCTGCCAACGAAAGCCACGTCACAATGGCCAAGCTCTCGATCAATCCCAGCAAACTAAATTTCATCTTGGCTTGACTACCTTTCCACATGTGGACTTCGCATGCGATACTACCCCAAGGCCCGCGTAGGGGCACATTTACCGGGAGCAAGCAAGCGTGAAGCTATCGATGTGGGGAGCCACCGATGTTGGCCGAACCCGAAAGATTAACGAAGACAGTTTCCTGCTGGTTCCCGACCACGGATTCGTCGCCGTCGCCGACGGTATGGGTGGCTATCAACGGGGCGATGTCGCTGCAGAGTTGGCGTGCAATGTCGTGAAGGAGTCGTTGACGCGCCACAAGCACGTGGTTGACCTGTTCCGACGGGCCCCGTCAGATGCCTCCAAGAGCGCCGTGCGGACCATGCTCGACACCGCAATGCAGAAAGCGTGCAAAGAGGTTCACGACGCCGCCATCGCGATGACTGGAAAGGGTGGTCGTATGGGCACCACGATGGACATCGTGTTGCAGGCAGGGACCACGGCTTTCATTGCGCACGTGGGCGACGGGCGCATCTTCTTGGTTCGCGGTGGAGAGATTCACCAACTCACTCAAGACCACACGTTGGCTGCGCAACAAGCAGCATCCGGGGTGGAGGCGGACGACCTTTCGGGGCGGAATGTCATTACCCGTGCGCTTGGAGTGTTTCCCAATGTGCTGGTGGATTCGCTGGTGTTCGACCTAAATGTGGGCGACCGCCTGATTCTTTGCTCGGATGGCTTGCATCGGTACATTGACGAGCAGGAACTGGCAGTAGAGGCTGAAAACGGTGGAGTTGCCGAGGTAGTGGACCGTCTGATTGGCATGGCCAACCAACGGGGTGGACGCGACAACATTTCGGTGGTGGTGCTCCAAGCAGACCCAGAGCCTGAAAGCCAAGATGACCAAGCCACAGTCCGGCGCATGGAGGTTCTCCGAAATGTCGGCCTGTTTCAGTTCTGCACTTACCGCGAGTTGATGCGGGTGTGCCAAATGGCCGAGACGCGCGCTGCGCCAGCGGGGTCGGTTCTGTTCGACGAAGGTGCCCACGGTCGAGAGTGCTTTGTCATCGAGGAAGGCGAAGTGACGATCCGCAAGCAGGGGCAGAAGTTGGCAGTGCTGCGGAGTGGCGACTACTTCGGTGAAATGAGCTTTATTGATGTTCCGAGACGGAGCGCAACCGCTGTGGTGACCCGGGATGTCCAGTTGTTGGTGATTCGCCGAAATCAGTTCTTGCAGTTGTTGAAACAAGACAGCGAACTGGCAGCAAAACTGATGTGGCAACTCCTGCAAAAGCTGTCTCGATTGGTGCGCACGACGAATCGGCAGTTGGTGAAAGAAGTGTCCGCTTACGACATGACCGAGATGATTGGTCAGGCTGCTGGTGACACGATTCTCGACGAGTGATCAGCGGACTTTGAGGCCGAATCGCTCACCGCGCATCTCACCGAGGAGGGGCATGCCCTGCTGGCACTGGTCGTAGCTCAGCCAGATTCGTCTCGCCTTGCCTTTGATGTTTCGAAAGGGGACCATCCCCCAGACGCGTGAGTCCGCTGAATGGTCGCGGTTATCGCCCATCACAAACACGTGGTTGTCGGGGACGGTGGTGGGACCATAATCGCCCATTCGCAGGCCGTATCGGGTCGCGTTCAAGACGGCGTGTTTCACCCCGCCGAGGTCTTCTTCAAACTCGCGCGTTGGGATTGACCGGCATCGGTCGTCAACAAAGTCATATTTCTCGATGTGTACCCGCTCTTGGTGAACCCCGTCGATGTAGACCACATTGTCCTTTACTTCGATGGTTTCACCCGGCAGACCGACCACACGCTTGACGTAGTCGAGGGTGTTGAACGGTGGGAATGGTACGTCAACCCAGTGGCTCAGCGTACCTTCGGATGACTCGGGGAAAATGAAGACGACGACGTCGCCGCGGTCGGGCGCTTTGAGTTCCGTCAATGGAATGCGTGTGATTGGCCAGCGCAATCCGTAGCTGTACTTGGTGACCAAGATGTGGTCGCCGATGGCGAGTGTTGGCACCATTGAACCCGATGGAATTCGGAATGGCTCAGCCAAGACGGAGCGGATCAACAACACCGTGAGGATGGCCGGTGCCCATGTCCGGACCACATCCCACAACCAGTCTCCGAACCACCCGTCGCTGTGTGGATCGTCTTCGTAATCGTGTTCTGGCTCTCGGTCGCTCACAGCATTCTCGGTCGTCTTGCGTGGGTAACCCGGCAACGTTGGATTAACCTCCGTCCATGATGCTCAGTCGACTCAAAACATCGCTGAAACGGACCCCGGGTCGATCCATTGACGGCGGTGCTCAGTCGAAACACGCCGCAGTGGCACTGGTGATTCGCCCCAACCTCGACTTGCTGTTTATTCGCAGGGCTACGCAGGAGGGCGACCCGTGGAGCGGTCATATGGCACTCCCCGGCGGTCGCCGCGACCCGAGCGATCCCACCCTTAATTTTGTGGCGCGACGAGAGACGCTTGAGGAGGTGGGTGTCGTACTCGATCCGTCGACGTTGCTTGGTCGCATGAACGATGTGGCCTCCCCCGTGCGACCCAGCCGCTTGGTCGTCAGCCCTTTTGTGTTTGCAGTGCAAGACGATCCTGCCTTGGTCATGGATTTTAGGGAGGTGGCGGCCTGCTTTTGGTTTGGTCTTGACCGCCTTGTCAGCGGCGAGGGGAGGGGAACCTTCCCGTATGTGCATGGTGGCCGAGAACTCGTCCTTCCATGCGTTGTGCTGGATGGTCAACGAATATGGGGGATGACGCTTGGGATTGTCGACGAATTGATCGAACGATTGACCATCAACGCGTAACGCCAGCGAGTACTATGGTGAATGCAAGGAGTCATGTTCCCGATGCTGACCATGGTATTGCTGCTGCACAGTTCAAGCGACGCACACGCGCTTGAATGTGCGACGAATCGGTTCATGCATGCGATCCGTGCCGCCGATCCGGTCCCCACGGCAACACCTCCGCCGGTCGCGGGCAAGGCGCAGCGAGAGGCTCACGGCGTCTGTGCGGGCAGCATTGAGACCGAAAACTTTGTGTTGAAATGGGGCGGCGATGACGTCCCCGATGCCGGTAGCCTGGAGGAGATCGCGGCCTCCCTCGAGGTGTCGTGGCGGCATCATTTCGGCGAGATGGGCCATTCGATGCCCTACGGGACCGAGACCCATTTGTTCAACGTCTACGTCGGTGACTCGGGCGACTGCGCTCCCAGTGCGCTTGGGGCCGGTGGCTACTACACGGTCGATCCAGATGGCTGGCCAATGATTGTCTTGAGCCAACAGGTGTTCGCCGATCCGCTGCGGGGCAGGTCGACCGCAGCCCATGAGCTCTACCATGCCGTGCAACATGCCGAAGAGGCCTACCTTACAAATCCGGCGGCGCAATGGTGGTGGGAGGCCACAGCATCGTGGGTCGAGGGCGAGGTGTACCCCGGAAACGCCGGGTATTTCACCTTTCTTTTTGGCTATGCGTTCGAGCCGCACCGCCAACTCAACAGCTACCTGTACCCGAGTGAGGGCAGGCTGGAGGAATACCACCAATACGGGGCGGCGATTTGGCCCCGGTACCTCACCGAGTTTGTGACGGATTGGGTGACCATCCGCGACTCTTGGTCGATGGGCGATGCCGCCGACGACCCCATCAATGTTGTCGCCGAATTGCTCGGTGAGCCGTTGGACGAACACTTCGCGGACTTCGCGGCACACAACGCGACGTGGGACTACGCCGATGGCGATGCCATGGAAGAACTCCTCGACCGTGTTGCATTGCTGGATCAGTTTCCAGGCCGGGACAAACGGATTGCGGCGGCCCATGACGGCAAGGGAACAGGAACGGACTGGGCGCAGCCTCCTGAGGCGCTGCTTCCACAGCGGTATGGATACAACGTGATTCGGTTAGCGCAGCCCGAGCGTGGAACGGTCACCGCTCGTTTCATCGGCGACTCGGCCGGCTCGGAAGGGTCTGCCTCGCGATGGAGTGTGCGGGTGGTGAGGGTGGTCGCCGGGCAGGTCGAATACACCGCAGTACCGCTTGTCGATGGGGGTGGTGAAACAACGATCGCCGTCGATGGCACCGAACCGGCCGTGTATCTTGTGGTGAGTGTCACCAGTCCTCAGTGGGATACCCGTGAAACCTTCGATTACGAGTACCAACTGGAGGTGTACACTGATGAGTCCGACAGCGGTGGTTTGGGAGCCATTGATATGGATTCGATCCCGTCCGCCATCGAAACGAAGATGCCCCCGGCTGGGTGCCAGTGCAGTACCTCAACGTCTCGACCGTGGGGGTGGGCGCTATTGGTGCCCCTCATGGCCTTAGTTCGACGCCACTCCGGGTAGCAACTCCATGACCAGCACCCCGTCTCCCACGGGGTATTCACGCTCACGGGCCAGTGCCGTACCCACTTGGTCGCGAAGGTGATTGAGTCCTTCGTCGTCGTAGGCGCCGAGGTCAACCAGCAACCATCGCAGGCCGGCATCTCGGAGTTGTTGAAGACCTCGATTGCGTTCGGGAGCTGCTCCAGGATCGAAAGCGCTGGGCGGAATACCACGGCTTGTCGACCCACCATCGGACAGGTCCGACCAATCGCGCATCAGTCGTGAGACATCGACGTTCTGTTCGCGCGAGGTCAATGTTTGCAGACTGGGAAAGCTGACCATCGCGCGTCCGTGCAGCATCTGCAGGTAGAGGTCGTCGGCGCTGGCCAATGCGCTGCCGAGGCGAGCAAACACGGGCAGATTGGCTCTTGTTGCCCCCGGTGGCAGTTCGCGAATCACAGGCAGCAGCATGACGGCCCCCGGGTTTGTGTCGGACTGCAGCGCGTCGGCGAACTCCACGGCGGGAAGTTCGTGCATGGGGAATGCGTTGTGCACCTTTGACGTCTTGACACCAATGTCCAAGACGGCTGCCCCCAAGAGTCCTGCCATCCCCCACTGCATCCATGCAGGCCGCATGTAGCGTTGGAACAGTCCGGCGAGGCCGATTGCTGCGGCGATGCTTAGGGCCATGGCGGAGGGCACCAACCAGCGGCGCGGAAACCGCAGTTGCTCGGCGATGGGGAGCGTGTAGAACACTTCATTTACGGCCATGGCCGCACCGCCGATCACCCCAATCGGACTGCCCAGCCAAGATGCGAGTTGGTCGGGGGTATCGGTCCGAAGACCAAAGCTCAATCCGAGCATCAGCATGGCTGCAGCCATCCAAGGCAGTGCACGTCGACCGCCCAGCACACCGAGAACGAGACCGCCGGCCACCATCGCGGAAGGGATGATGGTTGGAGGGCGTGTGTGATCCCGCAAGGTGGTGTCCAACTGAAGGTGGCGCCACCACAGGCGCATGTCGGTCGCATTGGTTTGCTGGAGCATCGCCGTGTCTTGGTCGGTGCTGACACCGGCCCTGAACCGACCGTACAAATAGAAAACCAGTGCAATTCCCACAGCGCTGGCAGCCGTCATCGCGCCCAATGATTTCAGCATGTCTCGCTGTCGCCCATGGACTGTACGGATGGCCCAAGGCAGGACGATGCAGCCCAACACCAATGCATAGAGGGCTTGATAAGGGCTATCAAGGGCAACCGCGATCGCAAGAACCCCGGTGGCGATGCCCCACTTTGGGCTTTGCTCGGACAGGGCGAGGTAGGCGGCTCCAATCAACAACGGCAAGGCCCAAAGCGCAATGTGCTCGGCGGTGCCGTCTGCGAGGGCGTGGTGGACCATGGGCTGCCCGAGCAATGCGAGCCCACACAAGAGGCCCGCCGCCCATGAGTCGGTCATGACTCGCGCGAGCCACGCGGTCGCGAAAGCGCTGGCAAGCATCAAAAGCATCAAAGAGAGATTCCACGCGCTGATCGGGTCGACCAATCCCAGCGGCGCCAGCGCGAGGCCAGATGCGAGCGGGAGAACCATCAGTTCGACGCCCACTGGAAAGTTGAGGCGCGTGGTGTTCCATGGCAGTTCGCCTCGACTGATTGCTGCATGCAAATGGTCGAATCCCCAAGCCCCTCGAATGGCATCCGTCTGCGGATCGCCCACAATGATCAAGCCGCCTTCGCTGCCCCACAGCGGTCGAAACAGCCAGAACACAGCAGCGGCAAGGCCTGCAAAGGCCAACATCATGCTTTTTCGTTCGGATGACGGATTCACAGGTCCAATCTACCGAGCCTGAGCGATTACAGCACGTGGTCGAGAGCCATCAGCGCAAAAAGACCGACCAAATACACGACGGAGTAGAGGAAGAGATCTCGGGCCCATGCAGCTTCTCCAGCGGTTCGCATTCCCTGCCACGCTTTCCAAACAAACAGACCACCGAGAATAACGGTGCCGGCCAAGGTCAGCGGTCCTCCTACACCGACGGCGACAGTCCATCCGGTGGCGGCCACGAGGGCCAGCGTCCACACGAAAATATGGGTGCGTGCCGTGGCGTCGTCGCGATCGATGGAAAGGGTTTTCAAGCCCGCTGCGCGGTATTCGGTGTCACGGTACAGGCCAATGGCGAACGTGTGGGGCAGTTGCCAGAGAAACAGAACGAGAAAGAGTGAAAGTGCAGGGGGGCTGAGCGATCCGGTCACCGCGGTCCAACCAATCAATGGCGGCATCGCGCCGGCGATTCCACCGGGAAAAACGCTCAGCCAAGTTCGTTGCTTTAAGGGTGTGTACACGCACACGTAAACGAGCCAGCCGGCCACTGCGAGTCCGGTGGCAAGCGGTGTCGTTTGCAGTGCAAGCCAAGGAAGCGCCGCTGCCAAGAGGACGAGGCCATAGACGAGGGCCAAGGTTGGCTTCATTCTCCGGGCCGGCAAAGGCCTTGATTTCGTGCGGGCCATCAGACGGTCTGTGTCTCGCTCGATGTAGTTGTTGATGCTGTTGGCGCTGCACACGACAAGAGTCGTGCCGAAAATTCCCGCGACGACTTGATGCAGTGGTGGGGATCCGCCGGCGAGCACCATGCCGCCCCCTGCTGTGAAAATCACGAGAGAACTGAGCCGCGGTTTGCCGAGTGACCACACGTCGCCAAGGAAACTGTGTTGTTCCCCAACTGGCTCGACCATGCTCTGTGAATCAGACAACGGAGTATCCCACCCATTCTGATCGGCTCTCTATGCGGCGATTCCTTTGTGTCAAGGCTGGAGCGGTGACGTTGAGGTGATGGTGCATGAGGGGAAGCGCTGGGTCGGCGGTAAGCGGATTCGCTGTCGGAACAACAAGAAACCCCGTTAGAAACGGGGCTGAGGGGTTGGGTTGGCGCCGTGCTGCGTCAATGGTGGCCACCACCGCCGCCGGTCATGCCGTAGAAGGCCAGTGCAGCAACATCTAAAATGTGCTCTTCGTCGCCTTCGCCTGTAAATACGTAGGTCGTGCCGTGCTCGGACCAGAATGCCGCCGAGCTGTCCACACCCTTGTAGCCGCGCATGAGGTTGTGACCGATGTGTCGACTGTGAGAAGTAACGCCGGATCCGGGCAGTTCCACATAGGTTTGCAGCACGTAGATGTGGTCACCTTCACGGTAGCGAAACGCCACGCCATCGCGATCGCCGTCAACTTGGGAGCCGCCCTCGAGAACAAGATGAGCCTTGGTCAGGTCTGGCGCGTGGGCGAGTGCTGCAGGCGCGCCATCGTTCATCAGCGCGATGCGCAACTCGCGCGAGTCAGCAATGGCGTAGAACGCTTCTGTTTCGGCTGCCAAGGCGTTGTGCTTGGCAATCGCAGCTTCGGCAGGGTTGTCGCCCAGTTCGCCGGAGACGTTTGCCATGATCGGCCCGATCGCAAGCACGCCAACCAGTCCGATGGCGACACCAATGTGCCCCCGTGAGTTCTTAGGTTCGTCGGTCGACATGGGTGCGACGTAGCCTGACCCTGCGGAGGAGTCAACCACCGCCATACCTTTCGCGTTGGGCTTCGTTTAGTGACCTTCAGCCATCAGATGGTTGATGTCTTCCATCACCTTATCGAGGGTGTCGGCGTTGTTGACGTTGTAAAAGCCCCGGATGGTGTGTTCGCCATCGACCAATACGAAATGAGATCCGTGCATGAGATCCTCGGGCCGGTCTACCGATTCAGCGTCTTGGATGTACATTTTCATGCCGTCAACAACCACGGATCGGATCGCTTGGTAGGGCCCTGTGAGGAAGTGCCAACGACCGGCTTGGGCGGTGAACTGGGTCGCATACTGAGCCAGCACGGCCGGAGTGTCGTAGTCGGGATCCACCGAAAACGAGACGAGTTGAACATCGTGACCCACCTCGGCAATGCGGCCCTGCAGCTCGGCCATCTTCGTTGAGAAGATTGGGCAGACGGTTTTGCACCGCGTGAAGATGAAGTTGGCCACCCAAATGTTCCCGCGCAGGTCCGCCGTTCCAAACTCCCGGTCAAGATGGCTTTTCAAAGCGAACTCCGGGACCATGCCGTAGTCCTCCGGTGGAGTGGGCTTTGGGTCTGTGCTTGCGACCACCAGCGCCGCGACTAGCGCCATGCCAAGGAGGCCCACCCATAGGCGCATGAGTCGGCGCATCCACACGCGTGGCGCGGAGTCCGTGTTGGCGTCGCGGGTCATGCCCGTGACTTATCCACGCGGCACGTACCGAGCAATTCAAAGGAATCCATGATTTGCTTGTCGGCCAACAGCCAAACAACCGTGAAGCGGTTACCGAGTGCGCCCGCTCCGGGGGTCTGAAATCACATTTACGATCCGATTGAACACAATCGTTAGGGAGAACGTATGAAGGCTCCAATCCGAGTCGCGGTAACGGGTGCAGCAGGCAACATTGGCTACGCCCTTTTGTTTCGAATTGCGTCGGGGAGTTGCTTTGGCGACGATCAGCCTGTCATTCTTCAGTTGCTGGAGATTCCACCCGGGATGGACGCGCTCAAGGGCGTGGTCATGGAACTTCAGGATGCGGCCTTCCCATTGGTCCATGGAATCGAGATGTCCGATGATGCCAACGTTGCGTTCGCAGCGGCTGATGCGGCCTTCTTGGTGGGTTCCCGGCCGCGCTCAAAGGACATGGACCGCGCCGACCTCATCAAGGTCAATGGTCCTATTTTCACCGGCCAAGGAAAGGCGCTGAACGACAACGCTAAGCCTACCGTCAAGGTTCTGGTTGTCGGAAACCCATGCAACACCAATGCACTCATCGCTTGCCACTCTGCGCCGGACATTCCAAACGCTCAGTTCCACGCGATGACGCGGCTGGATGAAAATCGTGGAAAGGCTCAGATTGCCAATAAGCTTGGCGTGACTGCGGGATCGGTGAAGAACCTCGCCATCTGGGGCAACCACTCCAACACGATGTTTCCGGACTTCTATCACGCATCCGTCGATGGGAAGGGTGTGATCGACCAGGTCGGTGAAGCGTGGGGTCAAGGCGACTTCATGCAGACGGTTTCAACCCGCGGAAAGGCGATCATCCTCGCGCGCGGTGCCTCCAGTGCAGCGTCGGCCGCCTCGGCCGCAGTCGATCACATGCGCAGCTGGTGGCATGGAACTGCCGACGGCGAGCACACGTCGATGGCGTTGTGGTCCAACGGCGAGTATGGCGTGCCCGAGGGGCTGATTTTCTCCTTTCCCTGCACGGTGAAAGATGGAGTGGCATCGGTTGTCGAAGGCATCGCTCACAATGACTACGCGGCGTCGAAAATCGAGGCGACAGCGGCCGAGTTGATCGCTGAGCGGGACGCCGTCGCAGACCTGCTGAACTGATTGGGTATAGGGTGTCCCACCGGGACATGAACGCCCGGCAAAGTGCGGAAAAAATGTCGCACTTTGCCGGACTCCCTCGGTTTTTTACGCCCTGCCGTTGGTCGAAATGCCTCCAGTCGCTTATACGGGCGGGCTGGCACGGATCTTGCCAAGGACCTTGGGACACGATCCGCAATCGAAATCTTTAAATGGAGTTGCTTTTATGATGCGCAACACACTCCTTGTGGCTCTGCTGGGCCTTGGCTGCAGCGAGCAGAAGTTTACCAAGCTGAACGGCGCCGATGGCGTACTTGGACCCGCCATTGAACTGGACCCCGACTTCCTCCAATTCGGGAATCTTCGGGAAGGCCAAGAAGAGATTCAAACATTCTCCATCGCCAGTGTTGGAGAGTCTGCGCTTCAGGTTGAAAACATCCGCATCGAGTCGGACGCGCCGAGTTTCACCATTTTGACCGATATTGAGGGACTT
Organism: Deltaproteobacteria bacterium UBA2957; assembly: GCA_002348535.1. Lineage (GTDB taxonomy): Bacteria > Myxococcota_A > UBA796 > UBA796 > UBA796 > UBA796. Next base: position 19,376 of record DEBL01000369.1, read on the forward strand.
CGCCTCCCGGTTGGAGAGACTGTTGATGTCGACGTTGCGTTTACGGCCATGGCTGCCGATGAACACTATGGCCAAGCCATCATCACCAGCAACTCAGCGAGCGACACGGAAGTGAGTGTTGAACTGGCCGGGGCGGGCACCATTCCCGAGCTGCAAATCTCTCCCGACCCACTCGACATGGGCGACACCTATGTGGGCTGCGAAAAAGACAACTCCGTCGACCTGACCAACATCGGTACCGACGCGCTCGAGATTTATTCGATTCTTCAGGACGGCGAGTCCTTCACGCTCAACAACGGACTCGATTTGCCGTTGACGCTCGAGCCCGAAGAGTCCGTCAGTGTTGGCCTTGAGTTCATTCCGGTGGATGCAGGTGAAAACACGGGAAGCATCACGGTGTTCTCGAGCGAGCCAATGGGTGAGCGCGAAGCGGTGCAGTTTGGTACCGGCGAAATTTCCGCGACGTACGAAGAGGATTGGACTGTGCCGGCCAACCCTCCGTCTGACATTGTGTTCTACGTGGACCAGAGCGGTTCGATGAGCGACGATCAAGCTCGCTTGGCATCAAACTTCACGACCTTCATCAGTGAACTCAACACGTACAGTACGGATTGGCAGATCATTGTTGCGAACGACCAATGGAACACTGGCTGCAACAATACCGGCGGCGTGTTGCTGCCCGGGTCGCCAAACTACACGACTCGCTTTGGCGATGCTGTGAGTTCGGGCGGAGGATGGTTCACCGAGGCGGGACTGACAGTGGCCAGCGAAGCGATCGACAAGACCGATGCCGGTGAGTGTAACTTTGGCTTCATGCGCCCCGACGCCATGCTCCACATCATCATGGTGTCCGATGAAGTAGAGCAATCCCCGAGCACGTGGAACTGGTATGTCGACAAGATCATCGCGAAGAAGGGCAGTTCAGCCAACGTGAAGTTCTCGGCAATTGCCGGTGATTACCCCGGCGGCTGCGCGAGTGCTGAGGGCGGCAGTGCGGATGCCGGTGACGGGTATTACCAGCCCGTTGTGGCGACGGATGGCATTTTCTTGTCCATCTGCTCAGACTGGGCCACCCCAGCTAACCTCTCGATGTTGGCCGCGGCCTCGGTTCAAATGGAGGCATACGAGCTGGGTGCTACTCCGGCCCCTTCGACCATTCAGGTGTTCGTGAACGGTACCGAGCGAACAGCGGGATGGCACTACGATGCGGAGGACAACACCGTTGTCTTCGACGAAGACATCCCCCAAGAAGGCGACTATGTGCGCGTGACCTACGGCGGTGTGTCCGACTGCGACTGAGCAGCTGACGCAAGAAGGGGCCCGAGCCGTTCGCGGCTCGGGCCCTTTTCGTGGGGCATGCGGTGGGCGGTTAGGTGGGCCAAACGAGGAGGTCAGCGTGCGAAAGCGGGTGAGCATCGGGACTTGCTTGGTGGGCTTGGTCATGGGTTGTCAACCGGACCCGGTCGAAGTGGTTTGGACCTCCACGAATTTCGCCATGAGTGCGGGGCACACACCCGCCATTGACTTTCGTGATGGGAGCCAGCTGATGAGCGGCGGGGTTGTACGGACCGGAACTGAGACGGCAACCGCGAATCTTTCATGGACGCCCGGTCCGCAAACCGGCGCAGTGAAGGTGGAGTTCCGCTTGTTTCCAGCAGACGGGGGAGATTCGATTCGCGTCGGGATGAGAAAGGTTGGGCCTCCAAAGGCCGATCGGGCCTCCGTACACGTTCAGATCTCGAGCGCGGTGCTCCGACAAAACACGGCCCATTGGGTGATGGCTCGTTTTTATGGTGCGTCCGGTGAGTCACTTTCTGCTTCCTCCTTTCCGGGAAGTTGGGTTTCGCTGGGCGCGATTCTGCCCCCCGGTCAATCTCTCGAAGAGGCATCCAACCCGGCCAGCGGTTCTGTGACTCTGGCGTTTGGAGGGGACGCCAACTTGGGCAGGCGGCAGAATGGCCTGTCAGGAATGAGAGGTCCGGAAGATGCGCTGGGCCGATTGACAATGTTCTCTCAGGCCGATCTGAGTGTGCTCAACCTTGAGTGTGTCATTGCATCGGGTGGAGAGGTCGGCGTCGAAAAAGGTGAGTTGGTGCCGTTTTACTACCGAGGTCGCCCGGAACAAGCTCAGGTTCTCACCGCCGCGGGTGTGGATGTGGTTGCCACGGCCAACAACCATGCTGGCGACTACGGGACCCAAGCGCTCATGGAACAGCGCGCCATTTTGTCCGCGGCGGGAGTGCTGACGCCGGGCACGGGCCCGACTTTAGCCGAGGCGTGTGAGCCGGTCATTGTCGAGCGCAGTGGCGTGACTGCGGCGATCATCTCGGCGGACACGACACTCGCGTTGTTCGGGGCTTCGGTCGACGGACCGGGTACATGCCATGTGCCGGGGGACGATACCGCTGGCGCCATTGAAATCTTGGGCCCGTCAATCGATCGGGCCCGCGAAATGGCCGATGTAGTCTTTGTTGCCATGCATTGGGGCAAGAACTTGAAGTCTCGGCCATCCAGTGCGACGCGTCGACTCGCGCGTCGGATCATCCAGTCCGGTGCCGATGCCATCCTTGGCAGTTCGGCGCACAAGCTTCAAGGTGTCGAAATCGTCGACGGTCGTCCGATTATCTACGATGCGGGAAATGTGTTGTTCGATAGTCACGCTGAAGGAGAGATGGCGCGCTCGGGGGTGTTTGTCCTCGATTTCGACCGAGACGGTGTCCACAGGGTTGAGATGCATCCAATCGATGTTGATTATGGTTTCAGTCGGCCAGCCGTGGGCAACAGTGCAGCACGGACCATGAGTCGATTTCGGGACCTCTCGGCGGAACTTGGGTCGGCGGTTCGATTCGACGATGGCGTTGCCATCGTGGATCTGTCTGATCCACCCCGTCGTGGGCCCCGTGAACACGCTGAGACCCCGGTGCGTGGCGGCGTCAGCCGCGTCGAACCTCTTTCACAAGCGCCTGTGGGATGCGTGGTTGACGCGGTTCCTGACGATGCGAAAATTGAACCCATTTCTTGGGGCCCCGTTCGCCTCATCGGTGCTCGAATGGCCCCTGCGACGCCAAGCGAGCGTCAAACGGTGTGGGTCGAGACGTGGTGGACAGCCGATACAGCCGTTCCCGATGATCTATGGATGTATCAACGCGTGAAGTCGGTTCCGCATCGACCCGAGGCGATGTGGTGGTCAGACCATGAGCATTGCGACTGGGCGTGGCCGACATCGCGATGGCTGCCGGGAGACATTCATCGTGATGTCTATGGGGTGCGTCCGCCCAAGCGGTCCGAGCCGGGCGACTATGAGTTGGTTATCGGCCTCATCAAAGACGAGGCCCGAATGGGTCCGAGTCAACGGATTCTTGAGTTCCGATACCGGTAGATGCAACATGATTGAAGGGAATCAAAGGCGCAGTTCAACGGCGTGGATTCGATGGATCGTCCTCGTGGTGATCGGGGGCTGGATCGTGTTGTCACCCGCCTACCGGCAAGTCTTTGGCGGGAAGTCGACATGGTTCCCGCGTTGGGTCATGTTTCACGGCTTTGGACGGGACGTGTGTGATGTCCGTTTTTTCGAATCGAGCGGAGGGGAACTGACGCCGCTCGACCGCTTTGAGGTGTTGGGTCGAGAGCGTTCGTGGTCCACCAACAAATCATTGGTCCGGATGGACAACTCCGCGGATGTCGATGCGGTGGCCCGTCGGCTGTGCAAGGCGATGGGCCCCGAGGCTGATGTACGGATATTTGCTCGGTGCGGCAGTCGCGGAAAATGGAAGGTCAAGCGGCGTGTCAAGGAGAACGCATGCCGGAAAAGCCGCCGCCTCCTGCCGAAGCTGAGGGTCCAAGAGTGAAGGCGTTTTTGCAATCATGGTTGGGACTGACGGAGTTCCACACGTCAACGCGATCCGTTGGGCTGTTGAGGCTTTGTTGGGGCCTTATTCTTTGGGCTCGATGGGCGGATGAGTTGCTTCCATTTCGACGAATGGAACTGACCCATTGGGTCTTGAGTGCGTTCTTTTTTGCGGGAACCACGGGCATGGTGCTTGGCCTGTTCAGTCGACTGTCATCACTGATTGCCGGCCTCACAACCATGGCGATGGTCTTTGTAGTTGGTCACCAACTTGGTGTGGAACCATGGACGCACCACCACACCACGTTTTTGGCGGTCGTCACTGTTGTCCTCGCCTTCACGCCGTGCGGACGGTCGTTTTCGCTCGATCGTTGGTTGGCGCTGCGCCGTGCCGAGAGTGAGGGAGGGGTGTGGCCAGTCGAGAAGGGCAACGTATGGGCGATCCGGTTGGTGGGTTTGCAGTTGTCGGCCATTTATTTCTGGGGCGCCGTCGATAAAACGCGAGCTGCGTATCTGGGGGGTGACCGCCTTGAACAGCCCGTCATGTACTTGTACTTTGGCTCCGATTATCCAGGCGAATGGTTTCATTGGGTCGCCATCGTCATGGCGTGCTCCACGGTCATGCTCGAGTACGTATTGGCATTTGGTCTCTGGATTCGAAAGCTCCAAAAGCCCCTGATGGTGCTGGGGTTCATGTTCCACGCGGGTCTGTACTACTTTCTGCCCGTGACCATCTTCTCGATAGCGTCCATGGTCGCTTACTTGGGATACCTTCACCCGGACTCCGTTCATGCTGCAATTGACCGTATGTTGGGGTCTCGGAACATCGAGGAGTGAGCAGCAGACGGTTAGCCGGTAGCCTGTTCGGTTTGAATGGCATGGAACGCGTTGATTGTGCGTTCGATGCCGTTGTCGTCGACATCGAGATGGGTCACCACCCGCAACGCACTGGCTGAGACCGCCAAACACCGCACCCCGTGTGACTCGAGCGCCTGTTGAGCCCCCGGTCCATCCTTAACGTCTACATAGACCATATTGGTTTTTGGAGGCTGAGCCCGGTACCCGGCGCGGGCGAGGCCATCCGCGAGCATCGATGCCCGTTGATGATCCTGATCAAGGCGGGCAATGTTGTGCTGAAGAGCGTAGATTCCTGCGGCAGCGAGCACGCCAGCCTGCCGCATGCCACCACCCAGAGCTTTGCGCACCCAGCGTCCTCGTTCGATGAGGTCGCGTGGTCCCACGAGAAGGCTGCCCACGGGTGCCCCGAGGCCCTTGGAAAGGCAAACGGAGACAGTGTCAAACGCCTGCGTGCGTTCCGCTGCAGACGTGGCAGTGGCGATCACCGCATTGAAGAGGCGGGCGCCATCAAGGTGAGCCGACACCTGCCGTGCGTGGGCCAGATTCCCCAGCGCATGCAGCGTCGCGATTGGGTAGGGGGTGCCGCCACCACGATTGGCGGTGTCTTCGGCGCAGACCAGCCGAACCGGAGCGAAGTGAGGGTCTGGCGGGCGAAAGTTGGCTTCGACATCAGAAGGGTTGAGAATGCCGGCAGTGCCCGCGATGGGACGGATCTGCACCCCGGAGATCATGGCGGCCGCAGCGCCTTCATAGTTGAAGGGGTGGGCACCCGACTCCATCAGGATCGCATCACCGGGCTGCGTGTGGAGCCGAATGGCGATCTGGTTGGCCATGGTTCCACTTGGTGTGAACAGGGCCGCATCTTTGCCCAGCATCTCGGCTGCGAGGTGCTCGAGGCGCTGCACGGTGGGATCGTCCCCGAGTACATCGTCTCCGAGGTCAGCGGATTGCATGGCGAGCCACATGTCTGCCGTCGGGCGGGTGACGGTGTCCGATCGCAGGTCAACGGGCTTCATGGTGTCCTCACAGTTTGATCAACGATGGAAGGTATCCATCTGGCAGTGGGATTCCAAACAGAGCCAATAAGGTGCCTCCGATTCGGGCAATGCTGCCGGATACGATTGGCCCGGTTTCCACTGCCAAGCGCACGGTGTCGGGTGGCGCATAAACCCAGAATTGAACGGGGTGCAGCGAGTGGCTCGTGCACGGTACCGCGGTGTACGCACCAGACTTCTTGTCGATGTTGAACATTTGGTCTGCATTCCCATGATCGGCGGTCAACAACAAGATGCCCTTCGAGGATTTAACAGCATCCATTAGACGTCCGACTTCCGAATCGACACA
>DEBL01000248.1 GCA_002348535.1 Deltaproteobacteria bacterium UBA2957
GCCAAGGGTTTGTCGAACTGGACGCGCTCGGCGACGTACTGTCGGGCTGAATCGAAACAAGCCATGGCCGACCCGATGGCTCCCCAAGAGATGCCGTACCGAGCGTTGTTTAGGCAACTGAAGGGCCCTTTGAGACCTTGAACATTGGGCAACATCCGGTCCTTCGGAATCCGGCAGTCTTGAAGCACAAGTTCGCTGGTGATGGAGGCCTTGAGTGAGTGCTTGCCCTTCATCTCCGGTGCCGAGTACCCAACGTCGTCTTTTTCAACAATGAACCCTCGGATCACACCGTCGAGCTTGGCCCAAACGATGGCAAGGTCGGCGATGGTGCCGTTGGTGATCCACATTTTGGCACCGTTGAGAATGTAGCTGTCACCGTCGTCAACCGCGGTGGTCAACATACCGCCCGGGTTTGACCCAAAGTCAGGCTCGGTAAGGCCGAAACAACCGATGATTTCGCCCGCTGCCATACCCGGAAGGTACTTCTCACGCTGCGCTTCCGAACCGTGAGCATGAATTGGGTACATGCACAACGAGCCCTGAACGGACGCAAAGCTTCGGATTCCCGAATCTCCGCGTTCCAGTTCTTGGCAAACCAGCCCGTAGGCCACGTTTGACATTCCTGCGCACCCGTATCCCTCGAGATTTACGCCCAACAAACCCATCTCGGCCATCTGAGGGACGAGAGCGTTGGGGAAGGTGCCTTCTCGGCAGTGTTCTTCGATCACCGGGATGACTTGGTCGGATACCCACTCGCGAACGGCATCGCGAACCATGCGCTCCTCATCGCTTAGATGAGCGTCGATGTTGTAAAAGTCGATGGCTTCAAAACGGGACATAGCAACCTCTCGAGTTGTTGCAGGGTGGTAAGGGATTGTTAGCGCCAACCCCCTAAAGCGCGAATCGTTTCTTCAGCAGCAAGGCGGACCTTGCTGTCCATGTCCTCCAAACGGGAGTGGAGGCTGGGCAGCGAATCTCGTGCCCTAAGGTCTTCGAGCGCACGGCACGCCTCGGCCCTGACCGTGGGGTGCGGGTCCGCAAGCGCCGTGGTGACGGTGGGTATCGCGCGAGGGTCCTCGGTAAATCCCAGAAGCTGGATGATGTAGTAGCGAACCACCGGTTGATCTTCGAACACCGCATACGCTTCTCTGAGATCCGGCAGCGCATTGCCGCGTTCAAACAAAATAGAATCAAACGCCTTATCGGCTCGAACAGGGTCCGGGTCTTTGAGGGCTTGAAATAAGTCGGCGAAACGGGGGCGCATGAAGGTTTCTGCCTTGGTGGTTAGTTGGGATGAGAGTTAACCGATCGGTTAAGGTCATGCTGCAAATGTTCGTACTGCTGACCAATGATGATGGAATCCACGCACCGGGGCTGTCGGCCCTCGCCGCGGCGCTTGGTGACGTTGAACGGACAATTACGGTCGCTCCCGCGGAGGAGCAATCGGGGATGAGCCATGCGCTGACCATGAATCGTCCGTTGAGGATCGCTGAGCATGGTGATCAGCGGTGGGCCGTGACGGGGACACCCGTCGATTGCGTATACGTTGCGATCCATCGTCTCTGCGACGGCATGCCTACGGTGGTTGTGTCGGGGATCAACAAAGGCGCGAATCTCGGAGACGATGTGTTTTACAGTGGCACCGTGGGGGCTGCACGTGAGGCGGCGCTCAACGGAATACCGGCGCTTGCGGTGAGTCTCGATTTGTCGCACGGGGCTGCAGCACTTCACTTCGATACCGCCGGTCAGATTGCGGCAGCGGTTCTGCGGCGAATGGTCGACTCACCATTGCCGGACGGGTGCTACCTAAACCTCAATGTTCCAAATCTGCCGCTTGAGGCGGTGCAGGGGGTCGCAGTTTGCGCGCTCGGGAAGCGCCATTACGAGCCTCTTGTTGAGGAACATGTCGATCCAAGAGGAAAGCCATACTTCTGGATTGGCGGCCATCCAGTGGGTGAGAAAATGCCAGACGGGACCGATGGAAACTGGATTGCACGGGGGTACGCGACACTGACTCCGCTGGGGTTGGACAATACAGCAGTGGACCGGCTGGCTGGTGCCGTTACATGGTCTCCACCGTGGCCCATAGGAACATACAATGAGTGACCTGCAAACACGCCTCAAACAATTCATTCGTGACGTCCCCGACTTCCCAAAGCCGGGCATCCTCTTCAAAGACATCACACCGGTGCTCAGCAACGCAGAGTTGATGGGTGAAATTGTCGCCGCATTTGCCGATCAGTTTCGCTCAGCCGGGGTGACCGCGGTGGTTGGTATGGAGTCACGAGGCTTTATTTTTGGGGCGCCCCTCGCCATTGAGTTGGGATGTGCATTTGTTCCAGCGCGAAAACCCGGCAAGCTTCCATACGATCATGTGGGGGTCGACTACGCACTCGAGTATGGAACGGCTCGGCTCGAGATGCACACCGACGCAGTGGGGCCAAACGACAAGGTGTTGGTGGTCGACGACCTGCTCGCGACCGGCGGTACTGCAGCCGCCACCAATGCACTGATCGCTCAGTTCGGAGCCCAGATCGTTGCAAACTGCTTTGTCATCGAGCTTGATTTTCTGAATGGTCGAGGAGCATTGTCAGGTGTTCCAGTCTCAAGTCTCGTTCACTACTGAACTTCGGGGGTTTCTCCTCTGCACCGTTCTGGCCATTCTGGTCTACGGGCGTGCGCTGCCGTTTGAGTTTGCCCGAACCGAGGAAGTCAAGCTTGCCGATGCACTGGGTCGGACGGATCTCGCGAGCATTTGGCAAGGTGTACTCTTGGATCCCTCACGAGTTGCAGTGGAGTTTTCTCCGCTCTGGCGACCTGTATCCAACATCGTGTACGTATTCGGTGGCTGGTTGGGTGAGGGTGCCCCTTGGGCCTTCCGGTTGATTTCGATTGTGTGTCTCGTGGTGCTGACGTGGGCAGCCCGGCGCACCATCGGGCGGCGCTTAGGGCGCGATCTCGTTGCGTTGCTCATCATCTTTCACCCGATGACGAGCGCGGCGGTGATTGATGTATCGGCGATTCCGATGTTGGTGTCCGCCATGTTTGCCGTCCTCGCCGTCACCGCGCGACCAGCGTGGGCCGCGGCGTTTACGTTGGCGTCCATCGGGGCCCATGAGGCCGGGTTTGTGATTCCCTTTATCGCAGTTGGTCTTCGGCGCGATGCACAAGGGTCGCAGCGCAGCGACGCTCGATGGTCGTGGCCGTTGATTGCCTGCGCTGTTGGGGTTGCCATTGGCGGTGCGGTTCGGGCCGCTGGGTGGGTTGGCGATGGGGCAATTCGGTGGCCATCGCTCGATGGTGTGCTGATGGCCGCGGCCCATGCATGGTTCTACATGGAGAGACTCGCTGTGCCCCTGTTCCCGGTGTTCGCGCGCACCCCCCCAGAGTTTCCATACCCGTGGCCTGCCATTGCGTGGTTGCTGATCGTGATCGTGCTGTGGGTCGTACTCCGAGCGAGAGCCCC
>DEBL01000371.1 GCA_002348535.1 Deltaproteobacteria bacterium UBA2957
CATCCTCTGGGTTTTCGGCGCCCTCGATTGTGGTGTCTTCGGCCTCGCCCTCGGCGATGCCTTCGTCGACCGGCGGCGGTTCCTGTTCTGCAGGTACAGTTGGTGGGGCCTCGACAGCCACCGCATCGGTTTGAGGCGCGGGTGGGAGGCTGGATTCGTCGCCTCCCGAGAGCACTACCGTCAGCCCCACTGCAGCCACCAGAATGCCCACTCCACCCAACACCATGCCTTTTGGAATGGGCTGGCTTTGCGTGGTGCTGATGTCGCCCCACATGTCATCGTCGGCAAAGCCGATGTCGTCATCCGCAGGAGCACCCACATCCGCATCATCAAACCCGGGCAAGCCCAAGGCGTCATCGAAACCGAGGTCGCTGGCGGCTGCCGATGTCTTGGGGATGGGTTGCGTATCCTCCTCGTCAACAACGGTGGGCGAATCGAGTTGAGCGCCATCATCGACCGTTTCGGCACCAAAAGACTCATCCCCGAACCAAGAGTCATCGAGAGCAGCAGCCGGTTCCGGAACCTCGAAGCCCGGGGGCGCATCGGTGGATTCTTTTGGCAGTTCAGCTTCTGGAACATCGACCGCGAGCGGCGATGGCGGAACAGTAATGGCGGCGGGAGTCGGAAGATCGGATGGGTCTGCCGGCTCCTCGATAATCGTATCCTCAAGAACGGTTTCTTGATCGAGCAAACTCGGCGATGCAGCGCGCGGCGGCAGGGGTGGGCGCTCGGGGGGCTCTTCGATTACCGTCGCGGCTTGTTCAAAAAGCTCCTCAACCACAGTGGGCTGGTCTTGAAGCGATGGAGATGCACCGGCCGAGGCCGCCGCGGGGGGCGGTACCACTGCAGGCGCTGTTGGAGGGGCTGCCGCGGGGGCCGGTTGGACTGAAGGGGCAGCTTGAGGCGCTTCCGCAGCGGCCCGCTGAGGCGAATTGGGCTTCTTGGGCGAAGCAGCACCTGTACGGGGACCGGTCACATCAAGCATGTCGGAGACCGACGGTCGGCCGAACATCCCTCGCCTCTGTTTGCGTGGCTTAATTTCAGTGACGGCAGCCGCTAAGGGGATCCCCTTGGTCGGACTGGGCAAAGCAGTGGGGTCATCCGCCGGCTGCATGGGCTGCAGCGGTGTTCCATCTTCGAAACAGAAGTCAACCTTGTCATCGAAGGTTGCTTCACACAGTGGGCATTGCTTCATCAGTCCTCGCGGCCTGCGCGGGTGGAGTCCGCGCCGTACGGATCGAGAGTATACCCAATCGAACTGAGTTGGCGGACCCGTGACCAAAAGACCCGATTTAGCGCCGGCTCATTCTCCGGAGTAAATCCCCTTAAGATGCCGAGAAATCACGACTCGCTGCACTTGGTTGGTACCCTCTACGATTTGCATCACCTTTGCATCCCGCATGTACCGTTCGACCGGATATTCGCGCGTGTAGCCGTAGCCGCCGAGTACTTGAACCGCATCGGTCGCGACAAGAACGGATGCATCGGTGGCCACACACTTGGCCATTGCCGCGATGTGACTGTAGGGCTTCCCTGCATCGCGCAACGCCGCCGCCTTGCGCACCAACAGCCGACTCGACTCAATCTGACAGGCCATATCCGCGAGCATGAACCCGACCCCTTGGAAGTCAATGATGGCTTTGTTGAACTGTTTCCGTTGCGTCGCATACTCGGCTGCGGTGTCAAGCGCCGCTTGGGCGATGCCAACCGAAATGGCCGCAATGGTAATTCGGCCAGAGTCCAGCGCGCTCATCGCCACTTTGAATCCGTCGCCCTCCGCACCGATCAGGTTCGATGCTGGGATGCGGACATTCTGCATCACGAGTTCGACAGTCGGAGACGAACGGAGTCCCATTTTCTCTTCTTTCTTACCGTACGTAAGGCCCGCCGCATCACCGGGCACCACAAAAGCACTCACACCGCGCGCTCCCGGGCCACCGGTCCGCGCCATAACGATGTAAACGTCGGCATATCCTCCGTGCGTAATCCAGAACTTCGTGCCATTGAGCACGTACTCATCCCCATCGAGTTCGGCGGTCGCCTGCAGACTGGCCGCATCCGAACCGGAGTCGGGTTCCGACAGCGCAAAGGCACCGATCGTCTCCCCCATGGCCAACTGTGGCAGGTATCGGTCAATCTGTTCTTGCGAACCCATGGTGGCCAAAATGACCTGCGGGAGACCGGTTACGGCCACGCCCACGGCATAGCTCGCACTCACTTTTGCGATCTCCTCCAAGATAATGGCGTATTCGGTGTATCCAAGACCCAACCCACCGTGCTCCTCTGCGGACTGGACACCACACAACCCCGCTTCGCCCAAGGCGTGAAGATACTCGGGGCGGAACACTTCGTTTTCGTCATCTTCCTTGAGGGTTTCACCCAAAATAGCGGTCGCGGCCTCGGCGGCGGCCTCCTTCAAAGCAACTTGGTCTTCAGTCAGTTCAAACATCGCATGCACCTCTTGGAAGGTCGGCTAACCGTCTTGAGTGGGGTTCGGCACACGCATTTCAGCAGGCAGCCGAGAAGACGGGGCTTTCTGACCCGCTGCAATCAACCTACTAACGGGCTTCCCTCTGTGCTTTGACCAGCGGATTCTGTCGCAGTCTGCGCTTTTAACGCCTCGACGACCTGCTCACCTTTGCCTTTGGCCATGGGTCCGAGCTCGAGTTCATCGACAAACCGGGTGTTGACACGCACAACGACGGCTTCCGAGAAATCGGCAGCCATGGCCTCGAGAACTTCTCGAATCTTGGCGCCTCGGCCGTCCACCGTCTCGAGGGTGACGCGAATCAGAGTCTGTTTGTCGCCGACCCCTTCGAGTTCCACCGATGTGATGTTTGGTCGAATGTTGATGACCCGCATCGAGGGGCCACGCCGTCTCTTTTTCTTTTTATTGCGGCGCTCCACATCAATTCGGTCACGGACCATCAAACCGGCAACGACTGGCTCCCATTCATCAGGCTCCCCGTCAACGATGACCACATAATCCATCCCCGCGACGGAACTCATCAGGGACGGAGCCTTCAGCGGTACCTCGGCGACACCAAACACCCGAAAGCCCGTGGGCACCTTTTCTGCGAGGTTCGCGAGCAACGCATCCGGATCCACACGCTCGTTGAGCGTGATGTCCATGTACTCACCGAGCGAAGCCTCTGCTACGGGCCGAGCCGATGAGAAGGCAACCTTCGGATGCGGATGAAAGCCTTGGCTGTACACCAGCGGGACCTTTGCTCGACGGAGAGTCCGGAGCCAAGCATTCATGCTCTCAAGGTGGCTTAAGTACCGGGCACCCCCCACCGTTCCGACTCGAAAGATGAGGCGCTGCACAGCGGGTGCCTCGGGAGGTCGAATGGGCGGCAATCCGGGCCGCGGCGGCTTGAGACCCATCTCGGCTGGCGCAGGAGGGCGAATCCAATCTTTCTCGGCACGACGACCCTTCCGACTCTTCCGCAACATCGACGCACACAACTGGCGTTCCCGATCGATCAGGCCGCAATGATGACAGCGCAAATGCCGACAGTCTTCCGCGTGCTTCAGTTCGACGGCGCGCTGCCAATCTTCTTGAAACCACTTCTTGGGAATCATGATGTCGATGTGGTCCCAAGGCAGTCGCTCGTCGATGCCACGCTCTCGCAAGGCATCATCAACGTCAAACCCGGTCTCCTCGATCGCCTGCAACCAGAGGTCCATTCGCCGGTGCTCATCCCATGCGTCAAAGCGGCAGCCGAGTTGGTAGGCCCGCTCAAGCACGTCAGCCGTCCTCCGGTCCGTGCGCGATACGAGTCCCTCAAGCCATGTTTCTGCCGGATCGTGGCGCCCAAACTTGACACCGTTTTTTTGCCGGAACCGGTCGAGGAGGATGCCTTGGCGCCGACTCGTTTCGTCGAGGCCCAACTGCTGAGACCACTGGAAGGGTGTAAAGGGTTTGGGCACAAATGTGGATACGCCGGTGTTCACCTTGGCCTTTGGGTTCCATTGACGGCCCACATCGAGCGTGCGCAGCGTAAGGTCGGCTATGGCCTCGATGTCATCATCGCGTTCGGTCGGCAACCCAATCATGAAGTACAACTTCACATGGTCCCAGCCCAGCTTGAACGCGCTGCTGCTCATGTTCAGCAGGTCTTCGTCCGGAATCCATTTGTTGATCACCGCGCGAAGTCGGGGGCTCGCAGCTTCGGGTGCGAACGTCAGTCCAGTTCGACGGATGCCCGCCACCATGTCAGCCAGCTCAACAGAGAACGAGTCGAGTCGCAGCGACGGCAACGACACACCAACCCGCTCCGGCGCGGCACGCCGCACAACGCTGTCCACCATCTGGCGCACATTGCTGTAATCACAAGTCGACAATGACACCAAGGAGACCTCTTCGTAACCCGTGGTCTCCAGCGTTCGGTCCATCAAATCGTTGATGTTTTCAATGGAGCGCTCCCGAACCGGTCGAGTGGTCATACCGGCCTGACAAAAGCGACACCCTTGCGTACACCCGCGCAATACCTCGAGGGAGATGCGGTCGTGCACCTGTTGCGTGAACGGTACAATGTAATCGACGGGGAACGTGGCGCCGTTCAGGTCACGCGCGATGCGTTTCCGAATTTTGGGACCATCGACCGGCGGTAAAACTCGGCCGTCATCCATGATCTCCATCGCGTATCGTGCTGGCACATACACGCCTTCAACACCAGCCAGTGCATCAAGGCGGTCGTCTCGACCCGCGACGAGGTCGAAGACGCGAGCGATCTCTGTCACCACATCTTCGCCGTCTCCGATGACGAAAAAGTCAATAAAAGGCGCAAGCGGTTCCGGGTTGAAGACCGCCGGCCCTCCCGCGAAGGTGAGCGGATCGTTCTCTCGCCGATCAGCGGTTCGAAGCGGCATCCCGATGAGGTCGATCATGTTGAGAATATTTGTGTAGGTCAACTCCGACTGGAGCGTAAACCCAATGCCGTCGAACTGGTCCAGCGAATCCTTGCTCTCGAGTCCAAACAGGGGGAGACCTCGCTCACGCAGCAGTGCTTCCATGTCCACGCCGGGCGCATAGACACGTTCAGCGGAAATGCCCTCCATTTGGTTCAAAATGGTGTAGAGGATGTGGATCCCGAGATTGCCAAGGCCAAGGTCATACAGGTCAGGAAACGCAAGCGCGAGTCGCACTCGTGCATTCGGCTTGTGGACCGCATTAATCTCGGTCCCCAGATACCGGCTTGGCTTCTGCACTAATGGGAGTATTTCGGTCTCGAGAATGGTGGACAGGTTCATGGGGCGACGGTAGCTCACCCTGAACCCAATTCCAAGGCCATGGGCATGCATTGTCACGGCGGCGTTGCAAAAACGGAGGGCCAAATGAAGAGTTGGAAGGGAGTCATCGTCTTGGGCACACTGGCAGGAATCGCGGGAACCTTGGTTCGATTCGCACTGGGAAGCATTCCTGAGGGTGGCGAAATCACCGCGTTAAACGATGACCATGAGCCGAAATTGGTTCCTGTTGGTGAGGAACTCACTGTACTGAGTTGGAACATTCACTACGGAGGCGGCTCCACCCTCGAAGTCGGCCGCGGACAAACGCGCAGCGAAGTCGTTGGACATCTCGACGCGATCGCCGCATTCATTCGTTCCACCAACCCCGACATTGTCGCGCTCCAAGAAGTTGATCGAGGTGCGCTCCGGTCTCACGATATTGACCAAGTGGAGTGGCTGCAGAACGCCACAGATCTCAACTACGCCGCATGGACGCCCACTTGGGATGCCGGCTGGGTCCCGCATCCCGGCCTAAACCCAACCAAACACATTGGACGCGTGCGTTCAGGGCAGGTCATTCTGTCCCGCTTTCCGCTGAGTCGGGACCGCCATATTCGGCTGCCGCAACCCCCGCAGACCATGCCACTTTACAACCGATTTTACCTTCACCGTCACCTCACCGACGTGCAGGCACAGGTCAATGAAACGACATCGATCCGGATCGTGAATGCACACCTTGAGGCTTTTCATGCTGAAAATCGCCAACGCCATGCAGCCACGGCTGTCGACACCATCGGAGGAGAGACTGCGCACACCATTCTTCTGGGCGATATGAACTGTGTACCTCCAGAGGCGCGCCTCCGGTCTGCATTCCCCGACGAACCGGACACCGACATGTCGACGGACCCTACGGTCGAAATGCTGCGAGACATCGACGGCATGCAGGAGGTAGTTCCAACTTCCGTGTATGCAGCGGCCGAATCCGACTGGTTTACGTTTCCGGCTTCCGCTCCGAATCGGAGACTTGACTACATTTTTCACGGTGACCGGCTTCTGCTGCTCAGTGCAGAGGTACCCGCTCTGCCCAACCCGCCCTCGGACCATCTTCCGGTTGTGGCCCGATTCAGTGTTCGCTGAGCGGTAGATCGCCCGGACTGCGATGGTGAGGCCAAGGCCGTCCCACCCCACCCGATCAGTGGTATGATGGGAACTCTCAAGGAGTTGGTGTGGCCCGCAGGGAAAAAGTCGACCGCGTCTTGTTGACCAAAATGGCAAACATTGAGCAGAGAATGAACATGCTCAAACTTGCATACGAAAAGTACTTTGCCGGTACCGACCCGATTGAGCCCATCAAAGATCGGGAAACTCTGAAGCGGGACATGCGCGACATCGACCGCACCCCGATGAACGCGACCCGCGAGAAATATCGATGGCGTTCGGTCAAAGCACGAATGTCTTCGCTCGAAAACTATTGGCAACGCAATCTTGTAATGATTGAGCGTGGGACTCACCCAAAGATGAGGTTTCGGGCCGATGCAAAGCAACGCGCAGCCGGTATGAACCCTGAAAACAGCGCTGCGGCCAGACTCGAGGCGCAACGCCAAGCGCGCGCCCGAGAAGAGGCCAAGGAAACCCAGATGCGATCGTTGTTCAACGAGTACATGAAGGCGCGTAAGCAGTGCGGACAAGATTCCAACATGAACTATCGCCAAGTGCGCGCCGCCCTAAACAACCAAGCAAAGAGCATTCAACACAAGGAATCATGCAAGGAAGTAAAGTTCAAGGTAAAGGTCAAGGGCGGCAAGGCCAGCATTACGGCCATCCCCGTCCGTTGACGCCCCCCTTCCATCGGTCTACCTTAGTAGTCACGGAGCGAAAGCTATGATTCTCGAACGCAGAGACTGGGTGTTGTGGGCGATTAGCAGCGTCATTTGGCGCCTGCCCGGGAAAGTACCATCAAAGCTCGCAGGCTTTTCTCACACCGAGTTTGGTTCGGCGCTCGACATGCTTGCGGCCGTTCTTGAAACTCCCCGACGTGAGATGCGGGCGCGGTACTTCCGCCACGCGCTCGACGAACTCAAGCATGCCGCAATGTTTCGCCGGCGGTCACTTGCGTACGCAGGAGAACGCGTCAAGCGAACCCAAGCCATGTTGGACGACTCTAACTTCATCCGCGAACACGGCATCAATGATGCTGATTCGCTCTTCTCGAAGTCGGAGGAGGTCGAGTTTTTGGCCTTTGTGTGGATTGCTGAGCGGCGGGCTGCTCAGCAGTTCGATGTGTATGCCGACCTGCTGAAGAACGATGAAGACACGCAAGACATGTTTGCGGAAATCGCAAAGGACGAGCGGTTTCACATCTCATACAGCCGATACGAGCTGGACCGGTACGAGGCCAAGGGGAAGGCTGAGGAGGTAAAGGACGCCGTCGACCGCATTCGCCGACGCCGGTTCCTTGAGGCGTGGCTGAGATTCTCTGTCGTGCTTGGCGACTTTATGTCGAATCTCTGGCTTGGAATATTGTACGTGCTTGTCATCGCGCCATCTTCGGTCCTCGCGAAACTGACCGAAAAACGAAGTCGAGGATTTGTGCGTCCCGACGACGAGTGGGACGAGCCTTTATTCGAACGGGCACAGATGCAAGCTTAAGTTAAAGCTCAGAAGACATGTCCACTTTCATTCTCGGCATCTCCGCTCAGTATCATGACTCCGCCGCCACATTGCTGCGAGACGGTGAAGTGATTGCCGCGGCCAACGAAGAGCGATTCAGTCGACTCAAGCACGACCCTTCCCTCCCCATTCGGGCTTCGCGATGGTGCCTTGAAGAAGCGGGAATCACCATGGATGACGTCGATTACGTGGTTTTCTACGAGAAACCGCTACGGAAGTTCGAGCGGCTTTTGATCCAGCAGTTGTTGCACTTCCCGAAAAGCTTCAAGGCGTTCCGCCGCAGTTCGATGGTCTGGCTGACGGACAAGCTCTGGGTGCGAAATGCGCTGGTCAAACACCTCGAAGTCCACCCCGACAAAATCCTGTGGTCTGAACACCACCTCTCCCATGCAGCGAGTGTATTTTACGGCTCCGACCTCGAAGAGGCCGCCGTACTGACTGTGGACGGAGTGGGTGAATGGGCAACGACCGGGCTGTGGAAGGCCGGGCCCGACGGCATCAAGCCGATCTTTCAGGTCAACTTTCCGGAGTCCATCGGACTCGTTTACAGCGCCTTCACCGCATTCTTGGGTTTTCGGGTCAATAACGGTGAGTACAAAGTGATGGGGATGGCCGCATACGGCGACCCTGTGTTCGAAGACGAGGTACTCAAGGTCATCCGCCCAAACGAAGACGGCTCATTCAGTGTAGACATGAAATACCTGAGCTACCACTACTCCGCGACGGACTCCTACACCAAGGCTTTCGAGGACCTCTTTGGTGAGCCACGCTTCCCGGGCACAACGTTCGATCCGGCCACACCCGAGGGCAAGCGATTTGCAGACGTCGCTGCCAGCATCCAAAAAGTTACCGAAGATTGCTTGGTCGGATTGGCCAACCGCCTCCACCATGAAACGCAACTTGATCACCTCTGCATGGCCGGTGGTGTCGCGTTGAACTCGGTCGCGAATACGGCGATCTTGGCACGCACTCCGTTCAAATCCTTGACCGTCCATCCAGCGGCTGGAGACGCCGGCGGCTCACTCGGCGCCGCCCTGTGGGCTTGGAATGAAGTCTTGGGTAAGGACCGAAACCCACCGGTCACCCGTCCAGGTCTAGGCGAAGCCTGGAGTCACGAGCGGGTTCAAGAGATGCTTTCCGATCTCAAAATTTCAGCGGTGGATGTCGGCGACAAGGTCACCGATATGGCAGCTCAAGACATCGCAGATGGAAAAGTAATCGGGTGGGTCCAAGGGGGGTTCGAGTGGGGACCACGTGCCCTTGGCCATCGCTCAATCTTGGCCAACCCTCGCGACCCAGACATGCAGGACCGCGTGAATGCGAAGGTGAAGTTCCGCGAGCGATTCCGGCCGTTTGCGCCGTCTGTTCTCGCCGGACACGAATCCCGGTATTTCGAGATTCCCGAGGGTTCTCACCAGCCGGTTCGGTGGATGCTCATGGTTGTCCCCGTTCTCGACGATCAGAAAGCAATCATGCCCTCCATCACCCATGTCGATGGAACGGCACGCATCCACGTGGTGGAGCAAGATGCAAATCCTCGGTACCACAAACTGCTTGAAGCCTTGGGTGAGAAGACCGGTCACCCCATCGTCCTCAACACGTCCTTCAATCTCAAAGGCGAACCCATCGTGAGTTCTCCGGTCTATGCGCTCGCCACATTTATGCGCTGCGACATTGACGTCTTGTACATCGACTCGTTTAGAATCGACAAGGCAAAGATGCGCGGACTGGACCGGGTGTCTTAGCCTCTCATCGTCATCTCTTGGAGATTTCATGGCCGACGAAAACAAACCCAGCAACATGTCGATCCGGATGGGCACGGTCGGCCAAGTCTACAAGATGCTCAAGCGCAGCAAACGCTGGTGGATGTTGCCCATGCTGACGATAATGGTGTTGCTTGGCTTGGCCCTGTCTGGCCTTCAGGCCGTTCAATACGTGGCGCCATTTATCTACGCTGTATTTTAAAATACGCTGTAGAACCGCTCCACGACTGGTCGGAAGTCGCCCAGTAGGAGGGCCGCCGCCATGCCGGCCATTCCGATTAACAGCGGCGCAAGCCACCACAACGTCATTGATGACTGTGTTTCCGGGGGCGTGTTCATCTCTTCATGATAGCTGCCCTCTCCCGACATGCCCAGACGTAAAAAGTTCGACCTCGATGGCCGGTGCGGCCGATGCTTTCAACAAGTGGGACACTGCGTCTGTGATGGTATCCCCACGATTCAATGTGAGACGAACTTCCTGATCGTCCGACACTGGAAAGAGCGACGCAAGCCATCCAATACCGGCCGTTTTGTCGACTATGCACTCTCCAGCGCACGCATCGTCGACTACGGTGCACCCGGTGAGACGTGGAATCCTCAAGTGCTGAAGATGCCAGCCCCGGTTCTCTTGTTCCCTCACCCCGACGGAATCGAATGCACGTTTCGACCCGAAAGCGTCATTGTTGTTGATGGGAGTTGGCCTCAAGCCCGGAAACTGGTCAACAAGCTCCCCGGCCTCCGGAATCTACCGAGGCTCACCGTTCGCGCTCCAGAGACGAAGCGCGTCCGACTGCGGACGCCACCGATGGCGCACGGCGTTTCGACGATCGAGGCTGTAGCGGCGGCACTCGATGTGCTCCATGGGTCTGCGACAGGTGAACCCCTCCGGCAACTGTATGACCGCATCGTCACGGGTGCCGTCGCGGCACGAGGCCGTCCGCTGCATCACTGATCACGCACGATATGATGGCGGTATGCCCAAACACCTACTCGACCCCAATGTGTGTTTTTTGAACCACGGAAGTTTTGGTTCCACCCCAAAAGAGCTTCTGGACCTTCAGACCAAACTGCGTCATGAAATGGAACGAGAGCCCGTCGATTTTTTGGTGCGAACCCGAGATCAGCGATGGCTGGAGGCGGTGCGTGCTGTTGCGGATTTTCTGGATTCTGACCCCGCATCCACCGTATTTGTGCCCAACGCCACCAGCGGCATCAACGCCGTTATCAACTCATTCCCGTGGTCACCCGGTGACGAAATCCTTACTACGAACCACAGGTATGACGCCGTTCGACGGACGCTCGACCACGCGGCCCACCGCCAAAATCTGACGGTTCGCGAGGCCGACGTGCCCTTCCCGATCGAAACCCCGATCCAAATTATCACGGCAATAGAAGGGGCCCTATCCCCGCGCACACGAATGATAGCGGTAGACCACATTTCATCGCCCACAGCCCTCATCTCTCCTGTGGATGCAATCATCACCCTCGCTCGAGACCGTGGACTCGCTGTGCTAATCGATGGAGCCCACGCACCAGGACAAGTAGACATCGACCTGCGAACAAATCCTCCCGACTTCTGGGTGGGCAACCTGCACAAGTGGTTGTGTGCACCGAAAGGGTGCGCCGTGCTGTTCGTCGAAGAACGCTGGCGAGACACAATCCATCCAACCAGCATCTCCCACGGATATTCCCAAGGCCTTCACGAGGAGTTCAGTTGGACCGGAACGCTTGATCCTACGGCAATTATGTGCGCAAAAACGGCGATTGACCTACACAACGAACAGGGTGGGGCCGCATTTCGCAATGCTCACCACAGATTGGTCCAGCACGGCCGACGTGTGATCGCCGACGCGCTGGCGGTTGACCTCCCGCATCCCGATGACCCTTACCTGTATGCCGGCATGGCCACAGTACCTCTACCCATGCCGGCTGAACGCACAGATGAACTCTGGGAGGCCTTGCGCAAATGCCACAATATCGAGGTCCCCGTCATTTCATGGCAGGGAAAGGCTTGGGTCCGCATTTCTGGCTACGCCGCATACAACAAGCCTGAACAATACTCCCTACTGGCGTCGGCGCTAACGGCCGAACTGTTCAACGGATCAGGTGAATGACTGGCTTCCACACCCGGCTCAGTTCCCATCGATTGCCGTCGGTAAGGTCAATGCAATCCAGCGACTTGACCGTAAACAACGGTTCAAAGTGAGATCGCACCTCGTCCAAAGAAACGGAGAACGGCGGACCGTCACGCTCGTCCGCAGGGTAGTCGAACGTAAGCATTAATGCCTGAGCATTGGCGCTCAGCAGCGAACCAACCTGACCTGCGTAGGCACTACGGCGGTCGGGAGCCAGCGCAACCACGGCGGCTCGATCGTACCAACTGCTCACCGTCCCGATGTGATTCGAAGTGAGCGCGAAAAAGTCCCCAACCCAAATTTCAATGCCATCGTGCTCAAGGAGCAAGAACGAATCCCTCAACGTCTCGGTAACATTCAACCCATTTTCAGCGAAAAATGCTCGCGCAGCGAGCTCAGAAAGCTCCACCCCGACGACCCGATGACCGCGCTGCCGTAGCCAAAGCATGTCGAGGCTCTTGCCGCACAGAGGCACGAGCACAGATGATGAGGTATCCGCGACCAGTTTGGGCCAGTGCTCCACCAACAGTGCGTTGACTTTTTCTTGGTGAAATCCGATATTTCCATCCCGCCATCGTTTCTTCCAAGCCTTGTTTTCACTCGCCACTGCACAATCTCCTAAGCGCAGACCGGACATCAGCCGGACCTGCGGTGTCGTGGGTATATGCTACGTGTTGTAACCGACGACTGAGGTGTTCCCAGCGACCCGGCTCCCGACCAAAGTCATAACTGAACAGAATGGGCGTTCGGTGCCCTGCAGCACGCACCGCGTCCGCGATGAACGTACCTTGATGGCGCTCAAGAAATCGGCGCACTCGCCTCGTATCGCCACCGAATCGGTCGCGAATCGGGCCTTCATCGCCGATCAATCGGCTGGCCCGGTCGAATCGCATGTCCATGAAGATGACATCCCAATGTGCAGAAGCGAGCATCTCGAGCGCTTCCAGACCGTCTCCGGCTCGACCCAGTGTGAAGTCAGCCCCCAAGTACCTCGCCATGGTCTCTGAATACTCATGGCCATCCTCCACGATCAGGACCCTCATCCGGCTACTCGCTCATCCACTCGCTCGAGTTCAACCACCACAGCCTTGGACCAGCCGTCTGACGCAGACACCCGAACCGAACCGCCGTTGCGTTCAGCGAGGTCGCGCACGAGGCCCAAGCCACGACTCACCTCCGCTTCGATGATCATTTGAGTTGATAGGTGCCCGCGTGCCGTGTCCAGCAGCGCGACTGAAGCCCTGAGAAGACCGGTGATGTCGTCGGTGTGATGACGAACCCTCACCTCTAATCTGGGCTCTCCGTGCGACCCGATTGTGGTTAGCGCCTGCAGCGCGTTGCGCAACAGATTCGTCAGGATGTCTTCGAGATCTCCACGGCTCGCTGAGATCGATGTCGCGGCTGGGATGTCGATCTCCAGCTCAGGAATGGGCAGTCCGCTAAAGCCCGGCTCTGCCCGGACACGGGCATCCACACGACGAACGATCGCCTCGGACAAATCACAGGTTGTCAGCGCGGCCAACAGGCATCCCAACTGCTCGTAAGCATCTACATTCAGTGCATGACTGATGGTTGAAACCGTTCCCGCGAGCCCTTGCCGCGCGGTGGCATTTGCAGGTGGCACCAAGAGTTTGCGTCGAACACGGTACAGTGCGGCCATAGAACGCGATATTGCCCCAAACACCGGATCACTGTGGCGCAGGTCAATGTGCATCCCATGCGTTCGACCGAGCGTCACCAACTGCTCAAGGTATGCGTCGTATCGGGACGTCACGCCCTCACCGTCCAGCACGCCAAAAAGGCGCTCTGCGCCGTACACCACAGCAGCATCATCTCCCGTCTCAAGCGCATGAGACATCTCATCAAGCAGCGAAGTGTTGTGCTTCAACAACTCGTGACGAATCGCCGACACGACTATGCTGACATCGTGCGCAACACTCGGGGCGCAATCGATGAGGTCCGCAAGATTTTTGCGGCCGGCCCGCCGCCAACCGGCCCAAGCGACCAAGAATCCAACGAAGCCGAACCCTCCCCAGAGCGCCAATCGTGTACGACGAACTTCCGCATCCAGTGTTGCGGATAACGCGGTGGCAGGCGCATGCTTTGGCCCACTGGCCGTCAACGCGAAAAACTGGTCGAGATAAGCGCGCGCTTGTTCGGGGTCTCCATTGGCGTGCGCCCACTCCGCAAGTCGATACAGCGCCTCCACCGAACCGGCTCGACTCGCCTGTTCGTAAGCGGTAGCCGCCCCCTTCACGTCACCTTCAAAATCCGCCAGTTCCCCCAGCGCAAGCAGTACACCGGGCTGCTGTGGGCGAATGGCCAACGAACGTAACCATGCAGCTTTTCCGTCAGCTCGATTTCCCTCAGCCACCTCCAGCGCAGCCAAGAGATTCAGCGCACTCGCCCAACGCGGCGCCAACTCGACGGCACGGGCAGCCTCGGCGGTGGCCTTGTCCAGCTGGTCATTCTCGCGATACGCGCGCGCAAGACGAAAGTGCTCTTCTGCATCGGAATTGATACCCGTTGATTTCTCATCCATGGGCTTATCTGCGGGAACTTCCGGAGCCTTGCGACCCAATTGGTGAATGCGCTGCTGCGCCTTGCGCCCCCACGTCCCCTTGGGATCCATGCCCATTACGGTGCGGTACACATCCACGGCGGCGTCATAGTCTCGAAGCCCGCGCTCCATCTCCGCCAGACGGAATGCAACCTCCGTCCATGTGGGACGCAGCGACAGTGCAGTCCGGTATGCATCACGCGCCTCACGGTCTCGTTTTCCACCGTAGGCCTCCGTGAGTAGATCTCCAAATCGTGCATGCCATGTTGCGACATTGGGGGCGACTGTGATGGCTCGAATAAACGACACCTCAGCTTCGGCGATGTCGGATTCAGCCAGGTAGATTTCACCCAGCGCCCCCCAGAGTTCCGGGTTGGAAGGTACCGCTCGCACGAGCCCCGACAGCACGGCAATTGCAGTATCGACCTGCCCAGCCGACGCCATCCGTCGTGCGCGACTGAGACTCCCTTGCTGCTCCGCGGTGAGCGGGGTCTGCTCATTCACTCGAAAGTATTGAGCTGAACGCTCTATTCGTAGCCGATCTAAACGGGACTTCACCTCGTCGACCCAGTCCACCATCGGCCACTGTTGAATGATTCGTTCGAGCATTCGCTCCGCAACCGCGTCGTGTCCAGCGCTTTGAAGTTCACCGGCAACATCAAGAATGACTGACCCCTTTGGAGGGCCTGTTACCAGATCGAGGTACCCATGCACTGCATCCGCGGCCCCAAGGGGGTCAACTCGCTTCAGCGCACGCGCTTCGCCGAGGTAGGGCCAGGCGTCTCCCAGTTGAATGGACTGTTGAAGCCGGTACAATTCCGCTGCGCGATGAGGGTCTATCGACTCCATTATGAATGCACGAGCCTCGACGCCCTTTGGGTTCGATCCGAGTCGCTCATACGTTTGAATCGCAGCCTCTGTGTCACCCTGCGCCTCCAACGCCCGCCCTAAGCCCAACACAGCCACTTCTAGGTTCGCATCGACCGCAACAAGCACACCGTAATGTGCAGCGGCTTGAGACCAACGACCCGTAGCCTCGGCCTCGATGGCAGCCGTCAATCGCTCCTGTTGCGCCGGTGACAGTCCACTGCCGAGAGCAACAGCTCCGATCCACGATAGGAACCACATTAAGAAATTTTGTCCTTCATGTCCCGAACTCGAAGGCCGAGTTGATTGAACCGGAGTTGGACCTTTCTGGCTGCATCAGCATCCCCGAGCAGCACACTTGCCATGGCGGCAAAATCGCCACGGTGCTGAATGTACAAAATCGAAAAGTACTGGCGCTCGACGTCCTGAGCAACCTTGTTCAAGCCGGACATGGCGCGAAGGTGAATACCCATCGACTGGCCATCAGCCTCGTTGGGCCCTGCCACACGCATCGCCCTGAGTTGGTCCCGAACAACCTTGGGTCGAACCTGAACCACGTCCACTCGACCCTCCGTTGCGCGCCTCGCATGCCCCCCTGCAGCAATCGCTTCTGCCAAAGCAAGTGTGAGTGCGTTCTCGATCGACATCGCAAATTCCCGCAGATTTCCCGGCCAACGGTGCGACCGGATGTGGGCCATCGTTGGCTTGGGAAACCAAAACTGTAGCGTATGCTCAATGGGTTTCGGTGCGCGGTCCGAAACATGCGCCTCAATGGTTGAAATCTCACGCATTGTGAGGCTCGCATATTCGGCGACCAGTCCAGCCAAGTAGCCCTCGGACCCGATCCGGTCGACGGTGAAGCGCACCAACCGGCCCCAGTCAACCCCCCGTTCAGTTAAGGCGGGGAGCGTAATCGCTGATGCCGGGTTGAGCCGCATGTACAGGTCTGACCTAAATCGTCCTTGACCCACCAGAACTCCTAAATCTTCATTGGTCGCGACGACGAGTTTTACGTCCACCGACCGCTCTTTCGTATCCCCAACACGTGTCACTCTTCGTTCTTGGAGTACCGCGAGCAACATCTTCTGCACCTCATTGGACAAGTTGGCGATCTCGTCGATGAACAATGTCCCGTCATGGGCATCTTCGAACGCTCCGGACCGGTCGGACACCGAACCCGTATAGGCACCGCGGACCGAACCAAACAAGTGTGCTGCCACGAGGTCAGATGGAAGGGTGGACAGGTCCACCGCGATGAACTTTCCCTTGCGGCGACTCTTTTTATGAACGAAATGACGCGCAATCAACGATTTCCCCGATCCGGTAGGACCGAGCAGCATCACCGGTAGACGACCGCGAGAAAATGTTTCAAGTCTGGACCGGATCGATCGCATTGCCCCCGATCGACCCCAATAGATCGGTCCATCCGCACTCACCCCAATCCGACGTCGCAGGATACCCTCCACCTGCCCACGCAGGGAATGTGCATCAATGTCTTCATGGTCGAGAAAATAGGTGTATTCAGCGACCCCAAAGCGATCTGCGACGGTTTCCATTCCACTCCCATCTTGGGCCGTCATCAACACAACGGGCAGGTTGGGGTTGGCGGATCGAAGTCGCTCGAGGATCTGAAAGCCTTGGTCGCGTTTTGCGCGGCGAATTGCGTCAGCCGATGCTCCGTCTGCGACACCCAGCAACTCGGCAGGCGGCAGGTCAAAGTGAACATCCAGCAATACAAGGTTGATGGACCGATTCAAATCCTCGATGGCTTGCTGAGCGGCATCCCAACCCCGCGCGGGACCGTGCCATTCGTGCTCGGGCATCGCCCGTCGACACAAATCGATTGTTCGATCTTGGTCATCGATCACCAGTATGGTTGCCATGTCATCACCCTCCTTTGGCCCCTTGGACATTGACCAGAAGTTCCCGAATCCCTTGGCTGGCCTGTTGAGCGATTTGCCCCACTTCCCGCCAGTCCGTGGATGGGTCATCCCAGGAAACATTGGCCAAATCGTTCATCAGCGCATCGATTTTCATGACCAACGGATGCCCGTGAAGTTCATGCGGGAGCATCCGCTCCCAAAGTTGCCATGCCGACTCAGTGATGCATTCCCCGTCACCGGTCATTCCGCGCCGTGTTTCACACACATCGCTCCGAACGGCGGCTGCAAGTGCATCTCCAGCGAGCTCATCACCACCGAATCGAACCTCGAAGACCATGTATTTGGCTACATCGTGAACAAGATCCTCAACTGCCTCAACCAACGCGCTGCTGCCTCGCATCAACGTCCACCAAAGGGCCAAGGCTTTGGCTTGGGTGTCAATGGTGGCGTGGATGCCGGCACCCGGAAAGGCTCCACTTCCATCATCCATGTTCGACCCACGCCGTCGATTCCTGCAGCAGCCAGTGTGATTCGCATCACGCTGCGGTTCTCCGTCCAACCATCCACAGTGAGGGGGACGTCTTTTCTCGCCGGCCCCAAATCGGCTGTTTCTCCGCCCTGCACGGCCATTTCCGCGGAGGACCATGAATATTCGGGAATAATCCGAACTGTGTAGTGCCCATCGGATGACAGGGTGACCGACACATCGGGCTCAGCGAACGCAAGAACTGTAAGCAAGAAAATCAGCATGGTTTTCTCGTTTTGCATGTTTGATGCCAAACTTTAGGCACCATAAATCATGATCTATCTACATATTGTAGCATTTAATCTATTCAGGCTGACCATGACGGCCCCACCCGCTACCGGACAATACCGATATGTAATCGATGGGGTGGCTCACTTCACGTGGAGCATCAATTCCAGCGCCACCCACCAGGGCTACAGCCTCCCGAACGGCCGCTACCGCGTCATTGGGCCCCCTCAATGCATCGAATGCATCAGCAGAGACCCACCCTCTCCGGACCACATCTTGAGCCAATGCGCCGATGGTCCACGCGTCAAACCCCGACGATTCATATACGTCTTCCAAGACCTCCTGCACCGCATCGCTCGAAAGGTGACCCTCAGACTCGAGAATAAGGGCGGCCTGCCACCAAGAACGAACGGGAACGACACGCGTACCGAGAACCGCGAGGCGAGCCGTGGACACGCCGCGTTCTTGACGAATGAAAATGCGCTCTACAGCCTCGGCACGCGGAACCAGAGCGAGAACATCGAGGGTCGTATCAATTTCGTCTGGGTACGCACCGGCTCGTTCCATGATCCGAGATACTTGAGCCGCCCCAATTCGCCC
Organism: Deltaproteobacteria bacterium UBA2957; assembly: GCA_002348535.1. GTDB lineage: Bacteria > Myxococcota_A > UBA796 > UBA796 > UBA796 > UBA796. The sequence continues at coordinate 18,468 of DEBL01000371.1, forward strand.
CATCACAGCATCAGCGTATACGGAATACACCAGCGCATCTGCTTCAACATCATCGCCAAACAACACTTCCGTGGCGCTCGCTGGCGTTTTACTGCGCGCGCGGAGCAGCGCTGGCAGTTTGTACCCAAACTGCCCCCGAATCGCACGGAAACGGCCACGCCGAACGTTACCAACGTTGTCTTTGAGAACCATCTCATTGAACCGAACGCCATCAAGTGCGAGCTTCTCAGACAACACGCGCTTCATCTGCCGAGGGGACCCCGACAATACCGTCACCTTCGTTTCAGACCCATGACTGAGAGCACGCAGAAGCGTCGCCGCGCCCGGCAGCGCGCGCTTTCGATGCGCAGCCTCTGTCGCCGCCCGAACGACTCCTCGAACCGATTGAAAGTCGGTATCTAAATACGTTTTGTCCAAATCCCAGCGATAGACTCGCATCGCGACCTCTCGCGGCGCCTCTAACTGAGTTCCTTAACGAAGCGAACCACCAAAGCGGTAGATCGTCGAACCTTCTTCCGCCATCAAGAGGTGCTCGGCTGCTGAACGCTTTACAAATCGAGGGTCACTCCGAAGCATCAATATTCGGGAGCGAAGGACTTCATTCTCGGCGCGCGCCTGTTTGACTTTGGTCTGCGTTGCATACAACCGTTGCTTCACGCTGGACCGATCAATCAAGCCATCCTCGCCCAAGAGGAACATTCCAACCACCCCCAGCACGAGCGAAACCGGCAAGACATTCCAGACAAGACGACGAACCACAACATGGACACCGCTGGAGAATCCAACAGAAGGGCGGACCATGCTTGTGCTACGTGTTGACATGCCAAATGGGGGTATCGGAAAGGGTGGAAGAAGTCTACCTAACTTACTGAAATAAGGTCATTAAAAGCCAAAAAACACACGCTCTGCAGGCAACAGGGTTTCGCCGAAAGAGATGGATCGACGCCGATTCACGCCGAATCGAACCAAACCCTAAATTGATGGCAATTAAGGTCGATTAATTAGCGTTCCCTGTTCCAGACTTCGGTGCAACAGCGCCTCATTTTGCATTGCCGCGTCAATACTCGACGACTACTCGTCGCGCTCGACTGCCTCGCCTTCCGTCGCAATTGCAAGACGGGTCAACCCCTTCGAACGTGCAGCGTCCATAATGGCCACGACCCTTCCGTGAGAAACGGACCGGTCGGCTTTCAGCAGCACGAGGGTGTTTACATCGGTGGCGGCCACCCGCTCGAGTGCGGCATTCAGGCCCTTTAGGTCCACGGCAACATCATCGACGAAGACACTGCCGTCTTCACCAACCAAGACGCTCACATCTTCGGTATCACGCAGCACCGTATCGGAGCTTGACCGTGGAAGATCGACCTCAAGACCGGGCGCTGTCACGAATGTCGTGGACACCATAAAGAACAAAACGAGCTGGAAAATGATGTCGATTAACGGCGTGACATCCACACCAACCTCGCCTCTTCGGGAACGGGAAAAGTTCATTCGCTGATCCGATCAGGAGCGATGTAGCCGAGTGCCAACAGGCCTAAATCCTCAAGACTCAAGACCAACCTGTCAGCTCGAGCCAAGACCCAGCGATGAGCCACCAGAGCCGGTATCCCAACGGTCAGCCCGGCCATGGTGGAAACCAAGGCCTGCGCGATCCCGCCAGCCAAGTTCGCAACCACTCCAATGCCCTCTGACTGAATCACATCGAATGTGACGATCATGCCCCAAACCGTTCCGAGAAGACCCAAGAGCGGAGCGATGGAAGCCACTGTTCCCAATACAGTGCTGAACCGTTCGAGTTCGGCCGCCTCCCGGCGCCCCACTTCTTCGAGCCGCTCTTTAATCTCCCCCCGCGGGTGGGAACGCATGGCTATCGCTGACCCGAGGATCCGACCGGCCGCACTGTCGCTTTTGGCTGCTGCCGCCGCAACGTCCCCCCACCGCTCTTGCCGCATCAACTCATCGACCTCACCAACGAAGCCGTCTGGCACGACTTTCGCTACACGGAGAGCCCATATGCGTTCAAGGAAAACGGCCAAACCGACAACACTGGCGACCCCAATCGGGACCATAACGGGCCCTCCAGATACGATTAGGTCCATCACAGATTCACTCCTCGCGCTTAATGTGGATTAGCATTCGCATATGCCTCGTACCAGAAGCCAATCTCAATGGGCCATGAAAGCGTTGACTGCACTGGTCATGGTCACGGGACTTAGCACGATCATACCCGGTTGTGGGGTCGGATATGTGGTGCGCTCTGCATACTTCCAAGCCGAACTTTTAAACTCGCGGGTACCCATCGATACCGTCCGAGAACGTGAAGGCGTGACCGACGAGGCAATCCGGGCATTCGATAGAATCGCCGATGTCAAAGCCTACGGCGAAGAAATCGGCTTGAAGTCCACCGAGAACTACGAAACGTACGCGGAACATTGGGACCGAACCATCTGGAACCTCACCGCGTGTCCGGACTTGGAGTTTACCCCAGTGACGTGGCGATTCCCGATCGTCGGCAAAGTCCCCTATCTCGGCTTTTTCCGGCGGTCTGATGCCGATGCCTGGGCGGAACGGCTGAGACGGGATGGAAACGAAGTGTTCCTGCGAACCGCGGGTGCATACAGCACCCTCGGATGGTTTCGAGACCCCGTCCTCCCCGGCATGCTTCGTTGGAGTGACGCCCGATTAGCCAACACCGTTCTCCATGAGCTCGTCCACGCAACCTTATGGATAAAAGGGAGCGTCAGTTTCAATGAATCGTTCGCCAACTTCGTCGGTGACCGCGCGTCTTTCGACTATCTAAAGGCGCGGTTTGGGGCAGACTCGGACGTGTATGTCGCCGCAGTGAAGCGCGACGAGGACATGCATCGCTGGAACATGCTTCTGCGCAACCTGTATGGCGAACTGAACACCGTTTACCAAGACCTCACGACCGATGAGCAGACCAAGCGAGATCGGCGCAGACAGCTTTATGCAACCCTACCGCATCGGGCCCGTACTGCAGGCTTTCACGATCCCAAGCGTTTCATTGCTGCCGCCGAAAAAGGTCCGTGGAACAACGCGCGCCTGATGCAATACCGCACCTACAACACCAAGACCGAGCTTTTCGAAGCCGTCTATGCGCAACACGACGGAGACATCATCGCATTTATCCACGCGATTGCATCCATTACTGCGGGACAAAAAGATCCGTTTGCAGCGTTGCGTAGAGCCGTCGAAGCGAGAAGGTAAAGAAATCTTTACATACGAAAAAGATTTTTGTACACGCCCCAACCTGAAGGGCCGCCCAGGTCTTCGGTCGCTTGCCGAGGGCGCTTCGCTTCAGGTCATTGGATGGACGACATCATGCCATTCAACTCAGTCTTTAAGTTTTGTACGGGTTGATCCGATCAGGTTGGCATGACCTTTGCTTTCTATTGGGCCATCCCCCGGAGGAAGCCCATGGCGAGAGCATCACGTACATCCACAGGCCCAGGAAATCCACTCTTGAACCAATACCTCAAACGCATGGGTGCCATACCGCTTCTGAAGCGGGATGATGAGGTTGAAGTGGCTCGCCTTATCGCACTGAACGGTCCCGACACCGAAATCGCACGCGCAACACTCATCACAGCCAACCTTCGCTTGGTGGTCAGCATCGCGAAACAATATTCTTACCGCGGCCTGCCCTTGCCCGACCTCATCCAAGAGGGAAACATGGGGTTGATGAAAGCGGTCGAAAAGTTCGATTACACGCGCGGCTTCAAGTTTTCCACATATGCCTCGTGGTGGATCCGCCAAAGCATCATCCGCGCAATCGAGAGTCAAATCCGAACCATTCGTATTCCAATCTACAAGCTCGAAATCGTCAACCAAGTGCACTACACGCAAAAAGCGCTGTACCAAGAGATGGGTCGTGAACCAAACCTGCACGAGGTGGCTGAGCGATTGGGGGAAGACCCCTCGAAACTCGCCGACCTAATGCGCTTGACGCGGGAACCGACCAGTCTCGATGCACCTGTAAGCGCCGAGTCCGACACTAAAGTGGCCGACTTCATCGAAGACGACACGGCCCAAGGGCCGGGCGAAGAGTTCGATGCGGCGTCGCTGCGCGAACAAATCGGGGACGCACTCGCAAGCCTGAGTCCACGCGAAGAGAAGGTGGTCCGTATGCGGTACGGTATCGGTGAACCCACGCAATACTCGCTTGAAGAGATTGGGCAACGCTTCAATCTAACGCGAGAGCGCATACGCCAGATTGAACTCAAGGCCATTCGCAAGCTACGCCATGCCAAGCGCAGCGAGCCTCTTGCGGCATTTGTCGCCTGACTTTCCTGGGGAGGGTCGGCACCATGCGCGGCCCGGAGGGGCACCTTGCCTCACCACGTCGGCCCTCCCATTTTATCCCGCAGCGGGAGCCTACCCGGCGCAGTGCTTCTCGTACGCACTCGCCGTCATGCACTCGTCGAGCGCCACAGTTGGGCCAACCTCGACTTTGAACAACCACCCGTCCGTGTACGGGTTCGAGTTTACGTTTTCTGGAGTATCCTCAAGCGACTCGTTGACTTCAACAACTGTACCGCCGACGGGAGAGTAAACATCCGACACGGCCTTCACCGACTCAATCTCACACACCGGCTCGCCGGCGTTCACTGTGTCCCCGACCTCGGGCAACTCTACGTGTACGACATCACCCATCGAGTCTTGGGCAAACCAACTGACCCCGACAGTTACATGAGGGCCCTCGAGCCGGATCCACTCGTGGGTTAATGTGTACTTGAGATCAGCCGGGTAAGACATCGTGCACTCCTTAGTACGGACGCTTGTAAAACGGGGGCTTAACCACTTCAGCCTCTGCGAGGCGGCCTCGTATATCAATTTGTACGCGACTCCCCGGTCTAGCGACGCGTCGTGGAACGTAACCAAGCGCGATGTTGGCCTCCAAAGAGGGCGACTTGGTTCCGCTCGTCACCTCACCGACCACCTCTCCATCGACGATTATCGGGCAATGGGCTCGTGCGATACGCTTCTCAACCACGAGACACACCAGCCGGCGTTTAAGTCCTTCAGCTTTCTGTGCTTCGAGCGCCGCTTTTCCAATAAAATCCGGTTTGTCGAGCTTCGTTACCCAACCAAGGCCGGCCTCAAGCGGTGTGGTCCCGTCGCCAATGTCATTCCCGTACAACATTAGTTTCGCCTCAAGACGCAGAGTGTCTCGAGCCCCAAGCCCGATTGGCGTCATGCCGTAGGGCTGGCCAGCCTTCAGCACTGCAGGCCATATGTGGTCGGCCCCGCTCACCGGAAGAAAGATTTCGAAACCGTCTTCGCCTGTGTATCCAGTGCGAGCCACAATGCAGTCTTCAACGTCTCCGACACTCGCACGCACAACACCGAACGACGGCACAGCGGTCAAATCCACACTCGTGATGCCATCGAGAGCAGCCTCCGCATTCCGCCCTTGAACAGCGATTTGCGCCCATCGATCCGACTCGTCAGCAACGTCGACATCGGGCCGAGGGTTGTGGTCGCGAATCCATTGAAAATCCTTGGTTCGGTTTGCTGCATTCACGCACACCAGCACTTCATCATCCGAAAGTCGGTACACAATGAGGTCATCCACAATGCCACCAGACGGATTGCACATGGCGGTGTACTGCGCATGGCCATTCGGGATGTCGATCGAATTGGTCACGAGGTAACGGATGGCATCCAATGCCCCGGGGCCACGCAGGAACACCTCCCCCATATGTGACACATCAAACAGCCCAACAGACGATCGTACCTGCTTGTGCTCCTCGATGATGCCCGTGTACTGGACCGGCAGTTCCCACCCACCAAAATCGATTAGCCGCCCGCCAGCCGCCTTGTGGTGTTCAAAAAACGGCGTCCGAAGTAGATTCATGATGTCTCCTTGATTCCGCGCCCTCCGGCGACTCGGGACCATATCCTGTCAGAGTGAAAAAAGGATCCCGACAAAGTAACCGGAACGGTATAGATGCATACCCTCTACGAGGTGCCGTATGCAGTCTGCGATCCCTCCCCGTGATGCTTTTTCTGGCCGCCACTGCGGTCCTACGCCCAACGATATCGATGCGATGCTCCGTGCGATTGGAGTGTCCAGCCTCGATGAGTTGATCAACCAAGCTGTCCCCAGCACGATTCAGTCGCGGAATGCCCTTTCCATCGGGGCAGCGATCGATGAACAGACGGCGCTGGAACGGATGGCCGATATGGCGGCCGAAAACGAAGTCTTGCGCAGCTACCTAGGGTACGGCTACCACGACACCATTACCCCTCCAGTCATACTCCGAAACATCCTCGAAAACCCTGGCTGGTACACAGCTTATACGCCGTATCAGGCCGAAATTGCTCAAGGCCGACTCGAAGCTCTTCTGAACTATCAGACGGTCATTCAGGACCTAACGGGGCTTGAAATTGCGAACGCTTCTATGCTGGATGAAGCCACAGCAGCTGCAGAAGCCATGACCATGGCGCATCGAATCACACGAGGCAAAAACCACCGATTCCTTGTCGACGTTCGTTGCCATCCCCAGACCATCGCCGTGGTCAAGACACGAGCCGAGCCGCTCGACATCGAGGTTGAAGTGGCCCCGGTCGACCAATGGGACACAGACAGTCCGTGTTTTGGTGCGCTCCTTCAATACCCTGCCACCGATGGGTCTATTTCCGACTTCCGTTCTGTATGCACAGCGGTCCAAGCCCACAAGGGGTTGGTCACCGTTGCAACTGACTTGCTTGCCTTGACCATGCTCGAGGCGCCGGGCCATCTTGGCGCAGATATCGCCGTCGGCAACAGCCAGCGCTTCGGCGTACCGCTGGGGTACGGGGGGCCGCATGCTGCATTCATGGCCACGCGCCAGAAGCACAAGCGTCAGATGCCTGGACGGATCATCGGGGTTTCGAAGGACCGTCACGGAAACACTGCTCTGCGAATGGCCCTCCAGACGCGCGAGCAGCACATCCGAAGAGACCGCGCGACGTCAAACATCTGCACAGCGCAGGTTCTGCTCGCTGTGTGTGCCGGAATGTATGCGGTCTGGCACGGCCCGGAAGGACTCCAACGAATCGCAAGTCGAATCCACGGGTTTACCCGCCAACTGGCGCGCATCGTTGAGCATGCCGGTCACCGTCTGTGTAACAAAAGCTTTTTCGACACTCTTTGTGTCGATGTCGGAGACCATCAACAAGCATTGATCGCCTCCGCCCGCTCAGTCGGTATCAACCTGCGGGCCCACGGTGAAACCCAGCTGATCATCGCATTGGATGAGCGCGTTTCCAACCAAGATATCGCAGACCTCGCCACACTCTTCGGAGTGGATTGCGGAGAACTTGCACCGAGCGGAATTCCTCAGTCGCTCCAGCGAACAACCGCTTACCTCACCCACCCTACATTTCATCAGTACCGGTCCGAGACCGAAATGCTGCGCTACCTAAACCGACTTGAGTCCAAGGACCTGTCGCTTACAACCTCGATGATCCCCCTCGGCAGCTGCACCATGAAGCTCAACGCTACGACGGAGATGATCCCCGTCACATGGCGAGGCTTCGGTGGCCTGCACCCGTTCGCTCCCACCAGCCAAGCCAAGGGATACCAGCGCATGTTCGACGACCTTGAGAAATGGCTCGCGGACATCACCGGGTTTGACGCCGTCAGTCTCCAGCCAAATGCGGGATCGCAGGGTGAGTATGCGGGGCTACTGACGATTCGCCAGCATCACATTGCACGCCAGGAGCCCCATCGTACAGTCTGCTTGATTCCAACAAGCGCCCACGGAACCAACCCAGCGAGCGCAATCATGGCGGGAATGCGCGTTGTGCCCGTGTCCTGCGATGATGAAGGCAATATCGACGTC